>QIAJ01000129.1 GCA_003225495.1 Acidobacteriota bacterium | reverse complement strand
CCCGACGATCCCGTGATCCTGGCGCGATGGAAGACGGGATACTTCGTCACCTACGCGTTATGTGAAGCCCTTGCGCTCTTCGGACTCGTACTCCGTATGCTGGGATTCAGCCTCAATCAGGTCTGGCCTTACTACGCCGGCAGCTTTGTCTTATTGCTGCTTTTCTGGCCGCGCTCACCCCAGACTTATCCCGCCTGATACAACGAGGAAGCAGAATGTCGATCCAGGACGAAGCCGAACTCGACTCTCTGAAAGCAGTCGGTCGCATCGTGCGCCAGGTTCTTGATGCCATGAAGGCGGAAATCCGGCCCGGCGTCACGACGCGCTACCTCGATGAAGTCGGCGGGCGCGTGATGGAGGCGAACGGCGCTCACTCGGCCCCGTCCATGGTCTACAAGTTTCCAGGCGTGAATTGCATCAGCCTGAATGACGAGGCGGTCCACGGAATCCCCGGCGAACGCGAATTAGTCGAAGGCGACATCGTCAAGCTCGATGTCACGCTCGAAAAGGACGGCTACATGGCCGACGCCGCCATCACGGTACCCGTCGGACGTGTCAGTCCGCAGGCCGAAAATCTGATTGCCTGCGCGGAGCGAGCTTTTCACAAAGCGATGCTGGTCGCGCGCGCCGGGTTCCGCGTATTTGAGATCGGACGCGCGGTAGAACGCGAAGTGCGCAAGTCGGGCTTCTCCGTCATTCGCGAACTAGGCGGCCACGGCATCGGACGTACCATCCACGAACCTCCCCACGTGCCGAATTATCCCGACCCGCAGGCGCGGCAAGTCATGAAGGAAGGGTTGGTGATCACCGTCGAGCCCATCATTAGCAGCGGGTCAGGACGCGTCTTTACGGACAAGGACGGTTGGACAGTACGGACCGGGGATCGTGCCCTTTCGGCCCATTTCGAGCACACGCTGGTGATCACCGCCGGCATACCCCTTCTACTCACGGCGAGCTAGATCGGCCGTTGACCCGCCAGTATCTTCACGGTAAAGTTCAATGTTGGCGGCCTTTTTTCCCTGCCTGATTCTGTGCGCTCCGCGTTTTCCAAACTCGTTGTGATCGTCTGGGCCGTTGCCGGTCTGGCCTGGGCGGCTCCTGGACAATTCTCCGCGCAGAAGCGCGTGGGTCTGACGGCCGGTGACCAATGGGAGCCTGCCTTGTCGGCCGATGGAGCGGGGCATCTTTACATCCTCTATCCGCATTACGCGCAGGTGCCGGATTGCAAAGATTGCGCTGCGCCGACCATGTTGCTGGTGGTCAGCAACGATAACGGAAAGACTTGGCAGACGCCGCGCGTGATGCTTCAGTCAAGTTCGGGTCAGTACGATGCGCAAATCGTTGTTGACCCGGCCGACCGGCGCACCGTGTATGCGGCCTGGCTGCAGAATCGCAAGCGGGTGGTGATGCTCGCGAAGTCAGTCGATTCGGGAGTGACATGGAATTTTAGTGTCGCGGTCCGAAGCGAAGTTGAGCTCGATAAACCGGTGCTGACCGTCCGCGGCGACCGCATTTTTCTCGGCTTCAATCATGAAGAAGATGTCTGGGTGGCTGCCTCGCAGGATGGAGGCCGAAGTTTTACCAGCACCCGGGTGAACACTGACGCCCGTCCAGGATGGTCATTGCTGGGCGGAACCACCGTGGATCCCGCCGGAAACGTTTTTCTTGCGTGGGCGTCCTATTCCAAAGCGGGCGGCGCGCGCGGTCCTGTCAACCTGTACGTCGCCAAGTCGGCGGATGCGGGCAAGACTTGGAACCGCAATTTGCTCGATGTTTCCACCGCCGCCCCCGGATGCCAGAACTCCGAATGTGGAGAAGCATACCTGGGCGCGCAAATGTCACTGGCCTCCGACGCGGGCGGCACCCTCTACGCGCTCTGGAGCTCCGGCACCCAGCGGATGGGTCCGCAACGCATCTACTTTTCTTCGTCCACCAACGGCGGCGAGAGTTGGCTTCCTAAGGCCAGCCTGACTTCAGCGGCACGCGGAGTAGAACACGCTTTTCCCGCAATCGTGGCGGGCGCGGCCGGCGATGTTCGAGTCGCATGGATGGATACTCGCAACGCTCCCTACTGGAACACCTACTACCGCAGTTCCGCAAACGGCGGCGCGACCTGGTCGGAAGAGGCCAAGCTGTCAGCCTTCGTCAGCGGCTATCGCTACATCAGCAGGAAGGGCTTCCGTTTCCCCTTCGGTGACTACTTCGGAATCGCCATCGACAATCATGACGACAGCCACGTCGTGTGGGGCGAGGGGATGAATTATCAGTCGCCCGGCTCGATCTGGTATGCGGCGGGAAGGTAGCCGCGCCGCCTTTCTCTGTTTCAATACTTCAGTGCCGTCCTTTCAGTTGAATATCGCTCGATCACATGTTCTCGGGTCTCGGTTGACACCGCGTCAACGGGTTCTGGCTGCAGGGGGTTAGATCTACTTCACCCTCTGGCCCTCGCAACTATGCCCCTTGCCGCCGTCCGTGCTGTATGGTTTCGTCATGCTGCTTTGTCGGCTTTATAATGTGGCGTGCGTCTCCGATCCGGCTGCTTGGCATCGAGATAGCCGCGTCAGGGTGCCTATTTGGGATGTCATTTTTGGCCATCTCAACGATGTGAGTTGATGTGCGAAGTGTTAACCGTCGCAAGATCGCGATTTACGCTCAAGTCGGTGAATATGAAATACTGGCGATTTGTCGCCGGGTTCTTGGTACTCGGTGCACTCTGGGTGGTTGTACGTCACGTACTGGAAACGCGGGCACAGCAGAAACGCGAGGCTACCTACCAATCTGCTCTACGTTCATATTCCGAAGCTCTCAAGCCGGGAATGACACGTCTAGAGGTGGAGGGTTATCTTCGAGCGAAAGACCTTTCATTTCGCCAGATGTGTTGCGTTGACAGAAAGGATTTCTCAAAACGCAGATATCCCGTATATGACGACCTTTTGAAGATCGGCCAAGAAGATGCTCCTTGGTTTTGCAGTGAGAAGAACGTATACATAGCTTTCCAGTTTACGGGCCGTCCCGAACGTCAAGAGTGGCCGCCCGATAGTGCCGATAGCTTGAGGGCCGTCACCATATATCCATGGTTTGAGGGCTGCCTCTGATGAATGGCCTAACATCCCAAGTACACCTGCGACCCGTAATTCGTGTAATCACTTACAACAGTTATCCGATAAATTGACGGTCATGTCCCGACGTAGGAACGAACTGGCTCCTGACCAACCCAATGTGATCGTACTGGAGAGCTATTCTCTTCGTCTGAAGAATTGTCCAGAGTCTGGCACGCCTGAATCAATTGGCAGGCTTGATTGAGAATCTCGCCAGCCGCAAGTTGCAGCGAATTCTGCTCTCCAACATCGAGGCGAACTGGGCTCCTCCCCTGCAAGAAATTGTCCTGACCATATCCGAGAAAAACTCTAACATTCGCAATGAGCATCAGGGTGAGCGATTGGTCTGCAAATGGACGGAACCAAATGAGAGCTGGATGGAAGCAACTTAGAAAATAGCTGAAAATGGCAGCGCTTGGCGAGCCTTGTCCCAACTATTGGATCAGCACTCCAGCCGGCGCAGTAAGATCCATGACAGATGTTTCAATCCGTCAGCATCCCGCCCGTAATCTCACGAATCTTCTGGATGCGATGTTCACGGCAGTAACCAGCCAGTTCCTCCACAAGCTTTTCCGTCGCCACTGGATCGAAGTAGCTGGCAGTCCCCATCTGCACGGCGCTGGCGCCTGCCAGCATGAACTCGATCACATCCACCGCCGTCGTGATTCCACCCATGCCGATCACAGGAATCTTCACCGCATGCGCGGCGTCATACACCATTCTCAAAGCGATTGGCTTGATGGCAGGCCCCGAAAGCCCGGCCGTAACATTGGCGATTCTCGGACGCCGCGTGTCGGCATCGATCGCCATCGCCAGAAATGTATTCACCAACGAGATCGCATCCGCGCCCGCTTCCTGCGCTACATGCGCCATTTGCGCGATGCTGGTTACGTTCGGAGAGAGCTTCACGATCAGCGGACGCCTCGCAACCCGCTTCGCGGAGCTGACGACTTCGTCGAGAAGATGCGGATCGCTGCCAAATTGCACTCCGCCGTGCGCTGTGTTGGGACAGGAGACGTTTAATTCATACGCCGCAATGCCTTCGCCCTCGTTGAGAATTTCCAGCGCCCGCTCGTAATCCGGGCGCGTGTAGCCAAAGACATTCGCGAACACGACAATATTCTTTTTCTCGCGTAACGCTGGAAGCTTCTCATCCACGAACGCGCGCGCGCCGATGTTCTGCAAGCCGATCGCATTCAGCATTCCTGCCGCTGTTTCGAACAGCCGCGGCGGAGGATTCCCCGTCATCGGTTCTTTCGAAAGGCCCTTGACTACAAATCCGCCCAGTTTGTCGAGGTGAACGATGTCTTCGAACTCAATGCCGTAGCCGAACGTGCCCGATGCCGCAATGATCGGATTCTTCAGTTCGATCCCGGCGAAGCTGACGCTCAAATCGGGAGGGCCGGAGGGCGTCACTGCTTTTCTCCGGCGGCAGTGATAGCCGGACGGCGCGGTGTTTGGATTCCTTCAATCAGTACTCGTCCGGTGGCATGTGTCGGCGCATTGATCCCGAGCAGCGATGCGAGCGTAACCGCAAGATCGACCGGTTCGGAGTGCGTCCGGTACGTCCCGGGTTGAAACGCGAGTCCGTAAAAAGCTAGTGGCACATGAGTATCGTACGCAAATGGCGACGCATGATCGGTGCCTGACAAGGTTCCCACGCGAAAAGGTGCCGGAATGCCCATTACGTACCAGCCCCCGTATGCCGAGTAGCTGTGCGCGTAGCGACGTCCCATTTCGCTTTGAGGAGTCTCTCCGCGCGCGAGCTGCGACTTCGTGAAGTATCCCTGGAATCCGATTTGACGCATAGCTTCGCCAGTGTCAGCCTCGGAGTCGGCTTCTTTGTGTACAGCGAATGCTTCGTCATTCAACCACAACATGGGATAGTCCATGTCGAGCACGTAGTCCGCAGCCTTTCCATATTTCTTCGAGAGCAGGGAATTGAGCTGCTTGCGCATCTCTTCGCCGCTGAGATTGGCGGCCGGAAAGTGCAGCGTCTTGGCGAATTCCGGCAGCGGCGCAGTTCCATGATCCGCCGAAAGCGCCATCCACACATTGGCCAGTCCTACTTGATGTCCAAGAAAACTGAAAAACTCGCCAAGTTGCCGGTCGAGTTCAATCGCCATGTCACGTATCTGCGGAGAATCCGGCCCGAGCTGGTGCCCCACAATATCGTTGGCGGATAGGCTGATCGAGAGCAGGTCGGTATTCGGTCCGGCGCCGAGTTTCTCGTAGATAACCAATTCCCTCGCGAACTCGAATTGATAGTCGTTCGCGTAAGGAGTCGCTCCAATCACTTCATAAAAACCCGCCGCATTTCCATCTTTCCCCTTGCGCGGAGCGGTCGACCCCAGAACTTCGCCATCGCTGTTCTTCCATTCGCGGTTCCAGTATTTCTCCGCCCGATGGTTGCCATTGAAGTTTCGCACCCACTCCGGCAGTTCGGGCCGATAGTAGGTCGAGGTGATCCAGACGCCACTCTTCCCATCGATCCAGTAAGCGCCATTCCCCGAAAATCCCGCCGGCAAAACTGCGGCCCGGTCTTTCAATGAAATTGCGAATACCCGAGCCTTGCCGCCGGTGGCGAGCTTCAATTCGTCACCCAGCGTATCGCTCATCAGATTGTGCGGGGAAGATCCCGGCGCCGTACTCGCGATGCCGACCAGTCTGGTGGCATCATCCTCCACTGACGTGACGCGCTTCTTCTTCGCCGGATCCCACCACTCATTCGCAATGATCCCGTGCCCGCTGGTGTAGCTGCCGGAAAATAAAGTGGCGTGTCCGGGAGCAGTTCGCGTATTCGCGTAATCGTAGTTGCAATCCGTGAAATATGCCCCGTGGTCGAGGAAGAGTCGAAATCCGCCGTTTCCGAACTGGTCGCGATAACGCTCAAGATAGTCCGCTCGAAACTGGTCGATTACGATAACGACGATCAGCTTGGGACGAGCATTGTAAGCCGATGCCCAGGCAGCCGGAATGCATGCCAAAAGTACGAACGCAACAAGCCAGGGACGGGGGAATCTCATCGCGAGTTAGTTTACAGGAGAAGGCAGGTCCCTAGTCACAGGAGACGGGTGACAGCTTCATGATCGAATCCCGTGACCTGTCTCCTGTGACCCGTGACCTGGGCCCCGCTTTTCAGCTACAGTAAATGTCAATGCTCGATCTGAATTTTGTTCGCGACAACCTGCCGCTGGTGGAGGAAAAGCTACGTCAGCGCGGGATGAATCCTGCAGACGTCCTAAAGGATTTCCATGCCTTGGACACCGAACGCCGCCAGGCAATCACACAGAACGAGACCCTGCAGGCCCGCCGCAATCGCGCCTCCGAAGAAATTGCCAAGTTAAAGAAGAGCGGTCAGGATGCCACAGCTCTGATCCAGGAAACGAAAGATCTGCGCGAACAGATCCAGACCTCGGAGAAAAAAGCCGCAGACGCCGAGGTTCGTTTGCGAGAGATCCTGACTGCGATCCCGAACCTCCCGCATGCTAGTGTGCCGGTGGGAACAAGCGCCGAACAGAACGTCGAAGCGCGCCGGTGGGGCTCGCCGCCGCAATTCGATTTCAAGCCCAAGCCGCATTGGGAGCTCGGCGAAGAGTTAGGAGTACTCGACCTCGAGCGCGCGGCGAAAATTTCCGGCGCCCGCTTCGCGGTGTACTGGGCGCTGGGTGCCAGATTGGAGCGCGCGCTCTCGAATTTCATGCTCGACCTTCACACCCGCGACCATGGATATACCGAGGTTCTTCCTCCCTACATGGTGAACTCCGAATCGATGTACGGCACCGGCCAACTGCCGAAGTTCGCGTCGGATTTATTTCGGGTGCCCCACGGAGAGAAGGATCTTTGGCTGATCCCCACCGCCGAAGTTCCAGTCACCAATCTTTATCGCGACGAAGTGCTCGACGCCGCCGGGCTCCCCATCTCTCTCACCGCCTACACGCCCTGCTTTCGTAGCGAGGCGGGATCCTACGGCAAAGATGTGCGCGGCATCATCCGCCAACATCAGTTTCAGAAAGTTGAGCTGGTGAAGTTTGCGCGGCCGGAAAATTCCTACGACGAACTCGAAGAGCTGACCCGCAATGCAGAGGCCGTTCTTCAGCAGCTCGGACTGCATTACCGCGTGATGACGCTTTGCACCGCCGACATGGGATTTTCCTCGGCGAAAACGTATGACATCGAAGTCTGGCTCCCCGGCCAGGGACTCTTTCGAGAAATTTCGTCCTGTTCGAATTTCGAAGCGTTCCAGGCACGCCGCGCGAACATTCGCTATCGTCCGGAGGGCAAGAACAAGACCGAACTGGTCCACACGCTCAACGGCAGCGCGCTCGCCGTAGGACGAACCTGGGTCGCGATCCTCGAAAACTATCAGCAGGCCGACGGCAGCATACGCATTCCCGAAGCTCTGCAGCCATACATGGGCGCCGACAAAATTCCAGCGAGGAGCACATGAGTGGCGCGGCTCCTGTATTTGCTATCGCATGAATTCCCAAATAGACTTGCACCATTCCGAATCGCTGACGGCTCATCCCGCCGTCGTTTCTCCCATGGGCGCAATCTGGCGCACAATCCGCGGATACATCCTGTGGTCCTACGAGCGTGGCAGCCTGCATTACGACATCATGGTCACGCTCATTCTGCTCTTCGTTTTTGTTTCCCCCTACTTCATCAACTTTAACGACAAACCGGTGGAGCGCAATCCGCATCCTACCGGGGTAGTTGTAATCCCGGACCCGCAGGGCGGGCTGATCTACCAGATTCAGGCGTCAGCGATTAGCGAAAAAAATGGCAGCGATATTCGCCGGCAGTTGCAGCATATCGTCGAGCCGATTTCCGGTGCCGTCAGCATCAGTAAATATGAAGCTGTGAAAGACGCATCGGGACACATCCAGAGCTACAAGGTTTGGGTGGTAAAGGAATAGGTCTGAAACTCAAAACATGAGTGCCGTGATTCGAGCGACGATAATTTGCCTGTTGCTGGCCCCGGCAGCGTGGCCGCAGGCGGGTTCCTCGGGAGTCGAGCGCGTGCTTGCCCAGATGGACACTGCAGCCAAAAATTTTCGGAGCACCGAAGCTAGTTTCCTCTGGGATCAATATCAGAAAGTGATTGACGAAACCGACACTCAAAAAGGGAAGATTTATTTCCGGCGCCAGGATGGCGAGACGCAGATGGCCGCCGACATTGCCGAGCCGGACAAGAAATACATCCTGTACAGCGGCGGCAAGGTGCAGGTTTATCAGCCGAAGATCGATCAGGTCACGGAATACAATCCTGGCAAGAACCGCAGTGATCTGGAAAGTTTTCTAGTGCTGGGCTTCGGCGGTAGCGGACACGACCTTCTCAAATCGTACGACGTGAAGTCTCTGGGAACTGAAACCGTCGGCGGGACCGAAGCGGCGAAACTCGAACTGATTCCGAAGTCAGCGCGCCTGCGCAACAACATCGCGCGTATCCTTTTATGGATTGATCCCGCGCGCGGCGTGTCGGTGCAACAGCAATTTTTCGAACCTGGCGGAGATTACCGGCTGGCAAAATATTCCGATATCCAGTTGAACCAGAAACTGCCGGATACAGCCTTTAAGCTGAAAACCACCGGCAAAACGCGAGTCGTTTCCCCGCAGGGATAGGCGAAACCAGCGCTAAAAGCGGCAAACCGGAGAACCAGCAGAATCAAGCTGAAAAAACACACACCGGACGATATACTGCTCGATGAGCAGGGCAATAGCAATTTTGAATTTGCCAATCGGCAATCATAAAAATCACAGTTTGCAAGAACCAACAAACTGACTAGAGAGTTTTCATGGCAAAAGTTTTTACAATTCCAGTTCCTCCCGACCTCGGCAGAAAAAGACGCGAGCGCACCTCGGACAGCCGCTACGTCGACGGCCAGAAGATGCTGGTCGAGGCCATGAAGTATCTCGCGCAGTCCAACAAAGACGGGAACCGCTCCGCAATCGAACTTCTCTCCGAACACGTGCGCACGAAATTCCGCATGACGGATTCGCCGCTCGGCTAGCATTTATTCAACACTTCACACCGACTCGCTGATGTCCGAGCCTGTATGTAAATCTGACTATCAGTCAGATGCGGTGAATCATTACTTTTTATGGACGAGTTGTATTGACATTCTGCCAAACCCCAATAAACTTGTCGCCACACGCGCCCGAATGAAACTTTCTCCGTCTCGCGGCGCACGAGGGGGCGATCCATGCGTAGAGGCACGTCTATCCTGGCTTTCGCAGTTCTTCTTTCGGCATCGGCCATTTCCGTTTTTTCGCAAAAGATCACCGGTGACATTGCCGGCGACGTAGCGGACAATACCGGCGCTGTTGTATCCGGCGCAAGCGCAACGGCAGAGAACGTTGCTACCCACTTGTCCCGGTCCGCTACAGCCAGTAGCTCGGGAAGCTTTCGGATTCTGGAATTGCCTCTAGGAACGTACAAAGTCTCCGTTTCCGCGCCCGGGTTTAAGACAACCGTGCGCGATGTAGATGTCTCTCCCGCTGGCGTTTCGCATGCCGACTTTGTACTTCAGGTCGGGCAGCGGACGGAGACGGTAGAAGTTGAGGCGTCCGCTCCGCTAATTGAGCTCTCCCCCAATCAGAATAATTACATCGACAAGGAGAAGATCGACTCTCTGCCGATGAACGGACGCGACCTGAATTCCTTGATCGCGGTGACTCCCGGCGGTGGTTTTCTTGCGATCAGCATCAACGGTTCGCGAACAACTTCCAATAATTATCTGATCGACGGCCTCTACAATAACGACCGCTACTACGGAGACCAATCTCTAGGCCAACCCGGCGTGACCGGTATTCCAGCCGTGATCTTCCCGCCTGAAGCCATCGAAGAACTAGGAATTCAGCAAACCCCTTCCGCCGAGTTTGGCGTCAAGGGTGGTGCTCCCATCAACATGGTGATGAAGAGCGGGACCAACGCGTTTCACGGGGATGCCCGGTGGGTTCGCCACACCGCATTTGGCGACGCGGCCAATTATTTCAATAAGATTGACGGATGCGGCGACCCCGGGTCCTGCCAACCGTCGCCCCTTCGCAACATGCAATTCGGCAGCACGTTTGGCGGCCCAATTCTGAAAGATCGCACTTTCTTCTTCCTTTTCTATGAGGGACAGCGCTACGTTTCCCTGTCAACGCAGACCTACAACCTGCCTAATCAGGGCGATATTGATGCGGCACGCGCCGCAATTGCAGCTGCGGATGAGACGACTAGCCCAGCTGGCGAGAATCTGCTCAAGTTTTATTCGCTGGCTCTGAATGGCAGCAATAGCATCGTCTTAAATACGCCCACCACCGCGAGGACAGACTCTTTTGGTTTCAAGATCGATCACAAGTTAAGCTCCACAATGCAGTTGAATGGGCGCTACATTTTCGGGGATAGCTTACAATCCGCGCCCTCCGGTTCGAGTCCGCCACCAGCCCCACTGGCCCAGGATCTTTTCAATAATGTGGCCCCAAGCCGAGTTCAGTTGGCCGGCATCAGTCTCACCTGGAATATGAGTCCGAATAAGGTTCTCGAAAGCCGCTTCGGCTGGAACCGTTTTTCCCAGATCATCAGAGTGAACAATAAAATTGATCCAGCTAGCTTGGGAATTGACACGGGCCCACTGGATCCCGCCGATTTCGGCGTTCCTTATGTGTACATGAGCGCATTTGCCCCGAGCTACATCGGTGGAGTTCAGGGATATCCCATTACAACCGCGCCCGACCAGACCTACGACTGGTCAGAACATTTCAGCTGGGTGAAAGGTAACCACAGCATCCGAATCGGAGGCAATGTTCAAACGGCTTACACGAATAGCTTGCGAAATAGGGCGCGCTCGGGATTTCTAATCTACGGCTACTATCCGAGCCAGACCTGCCTAGATTCCAGCAATTCCGCCGCTTGCGCCTCCATCGAACAGCTCCTTACGGGCAAGGTGGACGACGCGACTCGAAACTTTGGGGAAACGCACCGTCACATTACGCAAAAGGGCTTTGGCTTGTACGTCAGTGACGATTGGAAGATCAAGCCTCGGCTGACACTGACCCTTGGCTTGCGCTATGACCTAAACGGCGCCTTAGGTGAAAAGGACGACATTGGATCGAACTTTTTCCCGGACCGCGGTTTTGTGACGCTGGGCAAGGGAATCGACCGGTTGTATGACCTTGACAAGACCAACTTCGGTCCGCGTGCCGGCTTGGCGTGGGATATTTTCGGCGATGGTAAGACAGCTCTGCGGGCCGGGTATTCATTGACCTATGATGTGCCTAACTTTGCGGCTATCGCCGCGCCCTACTCCTTTTCGGGAGCACGTGCGGGAGCGTTCACGCAGCCGAATCTGGGTGATCAAGCATCTCTGTCTGTAGATGTTTTTGGATTGCCAGGCGTTCCGCCGGAGGATGGAACTTGTGCGAACCCAGGGTCAGGGGGCTCTGACTACATTTGCCTTGATATCCCGGTATTTGGTACCGAGGCAGGGACGGGAAATGCACCCGGGCCGTTTAATGCCTTTTCGGTGATCAAAAATCTCAAGACTCCGCATGCCCATAACTTCAATGTGAGTATTCAAAGAGAGCTCGCCAAGAACAATGTCCTGACGGTCGGCTACTCGGGCCAGCGCGGCGGCAACTTGCTGCTCAATCGAGACATAAACTCTAGACCGGTGGGTGGAGGCCCAAGGCCATTTGACGATAAATTTCTCGATCAAAACGGCGATCCTTTCTTGTTGCATGTAATCCAGTTGAACAATGACGGACAATCCCAATATGACAGCTTGCAGGTGTCCTATAACCAGCGCAGCTTCCACGGGTTCAACACTAGTACGAACTTCACCTGGAGTAAGTGTTACGACTACAACTCAGTCAATCGTGGCGGCCAGGGCGACTATCCACAAGCCAATAACCCATACAGCGCCAAAGACTCGTATGGTCTGTGTGATCACGACGTTCGGCTGAACTTTAATTCAGGCGGTGTATACACGTTGCCCAATATCTCAGCATTGGGAAAATGGATGAACGGCTGGCAGATGACTGGGATCTTTACTGCTATCAGTGGCCGTCCATTTACCGTGTTCATAAATGGATCGGATCCATCCGGACAAGGGTTGCGCGGATCAAGTATCAGGGCCTCATGGGACGGCACGCCCGTCCACTACAACCCTCGTGATCCCAGGCACTATGTGGATGAGACTTTCGATGCCGATGGGAACCCTATCTCGCCATTCTTTATACCCGATTCCGGAATAGGTACTTCCCGCCGTAACCAGTTGATAGGTCCTGGTCTCGTTCAACTCGACATGTCTCTGATCAAGAATACTAAGATCACTGAGCGTGTCGCGGTTCAGTTTCGCTGGGAAGTTTTTAATCTCTTGAATCGCGGAAATTTCAATTACTTGCCGAATTACACTCTCAACGAGAGTTTCGGACAGTTGACCGAAACTTCTGACGTGTTCGCCGGCAACCCGGTGATCGCCCAGGGTGGCCCGCGCAACATGCAGTTCGCACTGAAATTTGTGTTCTAGTTCGCCGTCTGAAAAAATGGAGGGAGTCGTCCCCCGGTGGTAGACTCCTTTCTGTTTATGAAGTTTTTCATTACCCTTCTAACCTTGGGAAGTCTGCTGCAAGGTTTCACCAAAGCTCAGTCAGCAGGCAAATCGAACGCACGCCGAGACCTGCGCCCCAATATTATTCTCATAACTCTCGACACCACCCGCGCCGACCGCATGGGATTTCTGGGTTCGGGCTTGGGACTTACGCCGAACCTGGACGCCGTTGCGCGGCAAGGCATAACGTTTAAACGCGCATTCTCCCACGTTCCAATCACAACGGCATCACACGCAACTATTCTTACTGGGACCTATCCTCAGTTCAACCGTGTCAACGACTTCGGCGTTCCGCTCTCTCCAAACTTGCCGTACCTGCCTGACTTGCTGCACGCACGGGGTTATCACACCGGAGCGTTTGTCGGTTCATTAGTCCTCGATCCTCTCGACGGCACGGCTCCGGGCTTCGATCGCGGGTTTGACGTG
>QIAJ01000128.1:10673-111327 GCA_003225495.1 Acidobacteriota bacterium | reverse complement strand
CTGGTTTCAACAATTATCTTGGCGAGCGTGCCATGGACGCGCATAATCCCAATCAAATGAGCTACTACAAGGCATTTTCTCGTTTCCAGTTTCCTATTCGCGGTGGTAACCGTTGCTCCTTCACAGAAGCAGATCAAGACGCCAGAACCTAAGACTACTCAAGCAGCGTCTAGCGATGCTAAGGACGTTCACGAAATGCTTTTCGCCGACGCGGGTCTTCTGGCGTTCGATACCCCAACGGACTGGGAACGAAGTGATGGGCCTGGGATTGCATCCTTTGTCCCGAAAGGTTCTGACGCGAGCTCATCAGCCGCCATGATTTACATCAGCGGGGCACCAATCGGATCGGATCAAGAGGTTAAGACTCTGAGCGACTACGTTCAGTCTGACATTTCCGGCTTCAAATCACGATTTCAGAAGGGGGATGTACACAAGGAACAAACGATCTTGCTGCCCGTGTCAAAAATGGAGGTTCCGGTCTACACGTTCAAAAGTGGCGAACAGCGCAATTCCGTAGAGCAAGTTGCTTACATCCAGGACACAGCCCTACGGGTGTTGACAGTCGTTCTGACTGCGAAGACAGACACAGCTTTCAACAAATCCCTGCCCGTGTTCCAGAGCTTCGTTAAGTCGTTTCGAGGAAGCATCGTTCTAACTTCCGACCATGCCGCCAAATGACAACTATCAAACGCAGTTGGCGAGAAAAATCGCGGTTACACTCATTGTCCCGGTGTTTGGCGAACAGACGGCGCAAGCTTGTGCTAACGCCTGGTTACGACAGTCAGGAGAATGGGCTGCTTACTCCACCAGTGGAACAGGGGCATCCGTTCCGAATGTGAACAATCCGAAAGTCAGAGGTTTCGGTTGATTGCCTTCCATTTCTTCAATCATTGCTCTCATCCGGTCGCGATAAGCCCGATCTTCTTTCGCAAAGATCAGTAAAGCTTCGCGGTGGGGAATGCTGAGGCATATCTCCTCTGTGTGTAGATTTTCTTTCGCGAGATTGGGTAGGTTCGCCAGGAGAACACAAGCCGCAGCGCCCCAATGCCCTCCGACGAGGATGAAGGGTCGCCCGTCTGGCCCTTGTTCGAATCGCTGCGCCTGAATGACGCCGGAGATGAACAGATTTTCCAGATTCTCCATGGCTTTTGCGTGCGCTTCAAAAGGAGAGAGACTGAGTGCAGTGAGGTCCTCCGGCATAAGACTCTTGACCAGCCCATCCACATCTTCCACCAGAGTGACATGTGTGCTGTGTCCGAGGGGCTTTACAAGATGAACCGCATCCGCCCGATGACGTAGGTATTCTTCGCGAATAATATACGGATAAATCACGTTGGAGTTCACGTCCGTTCCTTAAATCCTGCTCGGCGACTTCATGATCAGCAATGCAGTGTAAATCCACGGGCCGTGTTGCTGGCGAGAAATCGCTATAGCACTCAAAACCCCTCAATGAGCGTCATCGCCTGGTTCCGACAGTTACGTCAAGTCCTGCCGGACTTGGGGTAGATTGTGCGTATGGGCAACATCAAACTCGTCTGCATTATCGTGCTAGTTTCTGCTGTATTCTCTTCCCCCAGTGGCTCTGCTGCACAAGAAGGTCCAAGCGATCAAAGCAAGAGCGGAAGCGTTTGCGTTCTGCCCAATTCACCTGAACCGCCAACCAGAATATCGCCAGGAGGCGAGTACAACCCGAATACGCTCATAGTCCGTATCGATAAGAGCGAGTCGATGCGCTGGCCTCATAAGAAGCCAATTTTGATTGACGGTCTGGACTTGCAGAAGCCCCATCTGGTAGTGCTCACATCGGACGGCAAACGAATCCAGTCCTTTCGGTTCAAATTCTCCGAATACCATGATGCCCGGCTCTGTGTGTCTTTCGATGGTTATCAGGGGGTTCAACTGGGGAATCGAACGGTTGCCCTTTGGTGCAAGGCGAAACAAGGCGATTGTTGGCGATAAATCGCGATTACACTCACAACCTCGGTCGCGTGCGGGCACTACTGCAACCTGCGGGCGACTTGGTCAGCCCGACTACGACTGCTCGCTGGCACTTTTTTGATCCGGAGAATTGTTGTCCAGCAGGAATCGCGCCTTGCTCGCCAGACTCTTCAGTGAGAATGGCTTCTGCAGCACCTCGGCATTTTCGGGAAAACCCTCTGACTGGCGCAGCGAAAAGTCAGGATACCCCGACATGAACAGCACTTTGGCGTGCGGGTGTAGCCGCGTGAGATGGGTGACGAGTTCACGGCCTCCCATGTTCGGCATCACGATATCGGTGACCACAAGATCAATGCGGGTGTTCTGCGTCTCGGCAATCTTGAGCGCGGCTTCCCCGTCGGGTGCGGCCAGGACGTTGTAACCAAGACCCATCAGGTAAACGCTTGTCACCTCGCGGATCGCACTCTGATCTTCGACCAGCAGAATAGTCTCGTTCCCGTTGGCATCCGCCGCCGGCACACCTTGCTTCAGTCCGGGAGTGACGTCGGCATCGCATTGCGGAAGAAATATCTTGAACGTTGTCCCTTTTCCCAGCTCGCTGTAAACGGAGATCGCCCCGCCGCTCTGCTTGATGACTCCATAAACCATGGGTAGGCCCAGTCCCGTTCCTTTTCCCGGACCCTTGGTTGTGAAAAATGGCTCAAAGATTCGCGCCTGCGTTGTCGTATCCATGCCGGTGCCGGAGTCCGTGACCGCAACCATCACGTACGCGCCCGGTTGCACCGAAGAGTGGCGCCAGTTCTGGGCCTCATGGAAATGAATACTCTTGGCTTGAATGCTGAGGTTCCCGCCGGCGGGCATCGCGTCCCGCGCATTGAGCGCGAGATTGAGAAGCGCTTGTTCAAGCTGTCCCTGATCAACCCGCACCCGCGAAAGATTCTTCTCGACATCTATTTTCAGTTCAATGCTCTCCGCCAGGAGCCGGCCCAACATCCGCGCGACCCCGTCGAGGACGGAAGAAACGTCCAGCACTTTTGGCTGCAGCAACTGCTTCCGGCTAAAGGCCAGCAGTTGACTGGTAAGAGCCGCAGCCCGTCGTACCGCACTTTGAACCTCAGTTGCATCCGCGGACAATGGATCGTCGGGACGCAGGCGGTCGCGGATCCGGTCGATGTGCGCGCCCATCACCATCAGGAGATTATTGAAGTCATGCGCCACACCGCCAGCGAGCTGTCCGATGGCTTCCATCTTCTGAGCCTGGCGCAGCTGCTCTTCCAGCCGCTTGTGTTCCGTGATGTCGTAGAGCACACCCTGCATCATGGGATTTGCACCCGGCGCCGCGTCCAGAAGATTCGCTTCATCGCGAAACCACAGAACCCTGCCATCCTTGGCATGCATCCGATATTCCGCCTTGTATAACGTGCCCGTTTCCTGCACGCGCTTTTCGGCCGCGATCGCGATCTCACGGTCTTCCACGTGGATACGGCTCATCCACAAACCAGAGTTGGACATCCATTCGTCCGCCGAAAAACCGAGCATGGATTCAATCTGCGGGCTCACAAACTGCCAGCGGCCTTCGACTCCAACCTCCGCGATGTAAGTAATCGCGGGCAGCCTCTCGACCAGCGTCCGGTAGCGGGTCTCAGCGGCCCGCAATTCGGCTTTCGCCCGGTGATGTTCGATCGCAATTCCGGCCAGGTGCGTCGCCCGGTCAATCAGTTGAAGATGGTAGGGTTCAGGCGCGCGCGGCTCGCGATAGTAACAGGCGAATGTTCCCAGAACTGAACCGTCGTGAGATGAAATCGGCATCGACCAGCACGCCCGCAGGCCGTGCGGCAATGCCAAATGTTTGCAATCCGCCCACAATGCATCGTTCGCAATGTCGGTGACGACTACCGGCTGCTGCCGGTAAGCAGCCGTGCCACACGATCCCGATCGGGGCCCGATTTTTGCTCCGTCTACCGACAGCCGGTAGCTGGCGGGCAGACTCGGCGCGGCCGCATCGCGCAACGTCGTGCCATCCGTGGACAGCAACAGCACGGAGCAGATCAGCCCGGGAGATTGCTCCTCGATCTTGAGACACAAAGAATCGAGCACGCGCGTCAGCGGCTGCTGCGCCCGGATCATCTCCAGGACAGCCTTGTCCAGAAGTGACAGTGCCTCAGCAATTTGCTGCGGATCACCGTCCGACATTCGTGGGGCTGTGGACATACCACGCTCTCGATCCGATGGGATTCCTAATCCCTACATCGGAAATCTTCACCGCCAACACAAGGTTGGAGTACATCATTATCTGTTTCGAAGCGGGAAATCGGACAGTTACTGAGGTAATCAAACGCTGACGGGAAAGTAGGATTCAAAGCCGACAATGGAGCAGTTATGGGCGATCGATCCCTTCCTGCTGCTGCCGCAGATCGGGATTGGACTCGCCTTCGCCGCCACGGCGGCTTTGCTATATGTGCCTTTCTCGGAGAGAACGCTGGTGCGCATGGCGTATCCGGTGGGCAGTTAGATCTCCGGGAAACACGTTTCCCATCTGCTGTCAGCAACATACGCCTTAGCAAAATAACAGATGAAGAACAGCTTTCCGCCTATTACCGGCATGCGTCCTCTATGCACGCACTATTGGCTTCATGGCGTGCCGAAGATGAGGGGCGCCTTGCAGTCGGTTCCTTGCACGTGAAAGAAATACAGCGCAGCCATTAGTTTGTGGGCAGTACCATCAGCAAAGTTTTCGGCGATAGCTGCCGCGTGAATACCACCGACTGAGCCGACATTTGGAGTATCGGTTTGGTTCCCATCTGCCGAAGCAATCACACGTGCCCAGGAGGTAGTCCAATTCACTGCGGTCTTGGCAGCGTGGGCCTTCTGAGGGTCGGTGGTGTGGCAACTGCCGACATCATCCGGAAAATCCACATAGAGTGACACGCCCAAAAGTTTAACTGTATCGCGGAATGCCTCGCGGGAGTGGATACTGCAGCGGTCGCTCGGATCATCCGGCATGGCTGGTTCAATGAGGAAGTTAATGGTTGGCGTGTCCACCTGAAGCAGGAGGGGATTGAACGTCCCCGCGTCGGGCGTGCCGGCCACCGAGAACCCGTTCATGGTGCTCACGTTGTAAACTAGCGAGACGGCGGTGACGTAATTCTGTTCGCCGACCGGAGGGTAAGCATCCCCGAACCGGCTGCGAGCTCGTTTGGCGGCCACGAATGCGGAGGGCCGGGGCAGACGGATGGCGTAGCGGCCGGACTTGTTGTCGAGTGCGCTTTGGACGTTGGCGGGATCGATTTTGGCCTGTGCAAAGCTAGAATCGAGGCTCCCGCTCGCAGGCGTTCCGTTGTAACCGGGAACGGACAAGTCATAGACTCCCGCCGCCAGGTTTGCATTGTTGGAAGCTGCCACGTTGAGATCCCGGTGGCTCTTGGTCTTGGGTGCAAGGGCGAGAATGCTGTTGGCGTTCTTCGGATCCGACACGATGGCCCACGGTCCCTCGAAGACGACGAAGACCTTCTCCATTGCCATCGCTGCCTTAGGCGCAGCTGATGGTGCCGGGTTTGCTTGTTGGGATTGCTCGCAAGCGACAAGGACGATTGCCGCCAGAAAGACACTGGCAATTGCAACCCGCTTGCCGGGGAAGTGGCGATGGCTATTCATAGGGTCTGCTCTCCTGTCTTTGGGGAAGTATGAAACCGTATGATCCAGCGTGTTCACTTCTACAGCTTTTTGGGACAACCGGGACTAAGAACTAGGGCCGTCCGTAGGCGGCAAAGGCTGACCAGTAATAAGGGTGCGCAGTCCGGGGGTTGGAAAGCATTTTCCGCGAGGTGAGGCGGATCGCGTCGGAGACAGACTGTCCGGCGAGCGCGTTTCGATAAAAGTCTTCCACGAACGCGCGCGCTTCCACTGAATCCACAGCCCACCGGCTTGCGACCACATGCGGCACACCTGCGCGTAAGAGAGCTTCAGTAACGCTGTTGAATCCTCCGGAACCTCCGCTGCCAGACGCGGTGCTGCACGCGGAAAGAACCGCCAATCGCATGCTCAGTGATTTGATTCGACGCAGAGCGTCGGCGTCCAGCACCACGGGCGAATCCGAGTGCTCACCGTTGGTGAGCATCAATCCTGTCTTGTCAGGTGTGGAAAGCGAGTGCCCCGCAAAATGGAAGACCTCCGCCACAGGCAACTCGTCCCGGACGGCGCTAAGGCTGGCGTCCGGGCCCTTGAGCACGATTGCCGCATGAAAGCCGCTTGCGACCGAGTCCGCTTCGGCGGCTACGTCCGGCAAGGGTATGAGTCCATCCGCTATGGAAGAGGCCGTACTGCCGACCACCAGTGCAGACAAGTCCGGCGAGATGGTGCCAACGTTCCGCAGTCGCACATCCGAGTCCTGACCGAGGGAGTGAACAACGGGCCAGCGTTCGATCAGGTAGTGTCCGTTCGAATCCAGGAGCGCTTCGAAGGGTACTCGCGCGAGTGGTCCTTCCGCCTCGACAACGAGCGTGCGACCCGGCACCAGTCGTCCTTCCACCGGAGCAATCAAAGACTCATACAAGCTGTGAGCATCGCGGCGCAGGGCGCTGAGTTCTGACTTGGGATCAGAAGACAAATCGCCGAACCTTGATGCCAAGTCCTGCAAGTCTTGGGTTGTTTTCGGAATCCATTCCGCCCTGACGCCGCGATCGTCATAGACCCAAATCGCAAGGCCCCCGGGCAGTAGTCCGTAGGCGACCACTGTTTCCCGCGAGAGCAGCGGAAGGCGGGATGGGAGCTGCGAAGGATCGGGCCACGAAGAAGCATTCTGCGCCTTGCGCGGTTGAACATTTGCTCCCGCCCGCTGCGATGCCCCCAGATACCATTCATACAGCTGCAGCGATTCCTGAAAACGACCCTGAGCCAACTCGGCTTCGGCGAGGGCGAGATAAACGGGAGCCGCACTCTTGCTCCAGTTCATCCGTTCCACTTCGGACCCTAGTGTTGCCAAACTCTGTTCCGCCAGGGCGAGTGCTGGCCGTAACGTTTGTTCCGCCTCCGCCTCCCGGTGCATTCGCAGTTGCAATTCCCCAAGGGTTGAATAAAACATCCGAACTAGATAATTGTTTGGGAGCGGACGGACTTGGTCCTGTATGGACGTCAGTCGCGCGATGGCACCGTCAAACCGGCCGAGGCCTGATTCGAGTCGGGCCGTTCGAATCTCGTTTTCAAGGCGTCGGCTGCGGCTCGCTCCTGTCTGCGGGGCTAAACCGAAAAGCCGGGCAGCCTCTGCGTATTGCTGTTCGGCAACACGGAGTTGCTTGTTCGCTGTCGCGGCATCCGCCAGCGCCTTATGAGCCATTGCGCGGTGGAGTAGATCCTCATCGGAGTCGATCAATGAAACCGATTCTCGCCAGGCGGCGACGCGCAAATTCGGTCTACCGTCTGATTCGGCTAGATAGGCCAAATCTTGGTACAGGGCGTAACCGCGTTTCGCCGGAAACGATGCTGACCAATAGCGTTCCAAGCCATTAATCGCCAGGTTCAACGAGTAGGCTGAATCGCCCGTGTCAAGTGCGTCAGAGACTGCAAAACTTAAAGCGCGCAAGTAGACAGCGCCATATTGGCTGGTTTTCGCCTTTGCCATCGCGCCATGGGCGGCTTTTTCATCTGCGCCAACATCGCCCATCAGAGCCGAACAGACGCCCTTCTCAAGCCCAAGCTGAATCTGCAACCAGGGATATGAGTATCGTTCGGACTCCGACAGGGAGGCAGTTGCTTGTCGCCTGCAAGCCTCGCTATCACGCTTGAGCTGCCCAGCGAAAGTCTGCTCGAACTCTGCGTGTAGTGCCCCGGCTACGTTGCCGGACGCGCGAAAGAAGCGATGAGAACGAATGCTCGCCTCGGTGGCCGCGTCGTACTCTCCGGACTCATTCGCCCGGACCGCTCGGGCGAGTGCCGCGACCGCGGATGGAAAATTTGCGGAAGAAGATCCGCGCAGAAGGTCAGAGAGCCACCGGTCGTTGTGTTGCTGGCTGGTCAGGTCCGCCAAAAAAAAAAGCGCCTGCCGGGCGGCAGGGTCGGCCTTGCCCGCTACCTCCGGATAGGCTTGCGGTAACCAGGAACTGACGGCTTGGTTCAAATATTCTTCGATACGTTGATCCACTTCAGCGCGGAGATCCGGGTTGCCGGCGGACATCACTAACTGCACGGGCGATCGCAGTGGCGCTGCATGGCTCTGATCGTGTTTCTGGATTTTCGTCCGTATTTCGTTCGCGCGCACGCTGGCCTCGCTCGCCCACTCGGAGTTCGGCTCGATCTTCAAGTAGCGCTCCGCGTCATCCAGCGACTGCCGGTACAGATGAAGCTGCTCTCCGACAATGGCGCGATTGAAGAGCGCCACTGGATCGTCGGGTTTGATAGCGAGAACCTGGCTCAGGTATTCGAATGCTTGAGCGTAGTCTTCTTTTTGGGAGCAGGCCGTCGCCAGATCGGTGAGAATGTCGGGTGACTTGGGCGACAATTGCAGCGCCCGCGTTAACGATTCGCGCGCCGCTTCATACTTGCCGTCGAGCAGATCGGCCCGGCCTTTGGCACGCAGCCAGTTGGAATCGGAGGGATGCGATCCCATCTGGATCGAGATCAGAGCCTCGGCGACGAGCAAGGTTGTCGGCCGATCCAGCGAAGATTGCCTGGGACCTCGCTCCACCTTGAATTCGGCATGTTTCGCGCCGGCCATCCTCAATTTCATGGGTCGCTGGTCGCTGTAGGCACTCGCCAGCAACGTCTCCGCTATTTGTAGCTGAAGCGGTTGAACGGCGATCACGACCACTGCCAGCGCGGCCGTGGCGAGTGCGAACCATCGAACCCTTTTTGTCGACCACCATGGGTCAGCGTGCGGTTCCGATGAACTTTTTCCGGTGATCTGCCGGGCAAGCCGACGTTGCCAATCCGGGCGGGCGCTCTCAAGGGCAGCGATTTGCCTGGCTTCGGCGGCGGTGGTTTCCTCTCTCAGATCGGAGACGGCATTGCTCAGCAGGCCACCGCAGTAGTCACAGCCAGTCGCATGTTGCAGATATTCCTGGGTGGATTCGGGAGCGAGTTCGCCGCTAGCGATCTCATACCAAATGAGCGGCGCAGGGCAACCGGGCTGCGGTCTCTGATGTTTGCCGGACCCCGCGTTTTCAAAATCGCTCGCCACAACCAACTCCTATTAAGTAAGACGTGAATAATTTTGACGTAACATCCGCTACTCAGACACACTGCTCGCGCTCAGTAAAATGTCAGCCACAAATTAGAACGATTCCGGGGAGCGAAACCCTTCACAATTTGATTCAGACATGACTTTGGATCATGTGCGTCATGCGCCGGAGTAAAGTCTCGACTCCCTTGGTGTTCAGCTCAATCCACGGAATAGAGGCAATTGCCTGGGCGGTCATCCCTTCGCGGTGATGCATCCAGAACACGGCGCGATTTCGCACCAGGACCTTGCCTATATAGAGCGTGCCGACGATGTCGTCGATTTGCCGCAAAGCAACTTCGTCATCGATCGAGAGGCGCGAGCCGTTGCTGGTTGCGGGACGATCCGCCGCAATTTGCTCCGCGAGTGCCTCGGTGTGACCGGTATCGCGCTTCTGAGCGCGCTCGGACTTGAAGTGATCGAGGACTACGCTGGAGGCGACAACTTTGATAAATCCATAGATCGAATCGCGATGCCGGGATTGGAACTGATGCAGCAGTCGGCGATTGTCCGCGCACAACTTGAGATAGGTCTCTTGGACAAGATCATCCAAGTGATGGGGCGGAATGTGCGGACACTGCCGCCGGGCGGTGCGTCCGATAACCTTGGCGATGAGCGGTTGAAATCGGCGAATGAATTCTGCCCATGCGCTTTCGTCGTCAGAGCCGACGCATACTTTGATCAGGTCTTCCGAAGAGAGTGCTGAATGGCTGGCCAAGGGTCACAACCTGAGTGGCCTCGGATTTTACAGCACTTTTGTATAAATGTTGCAAAAGATGTGGGGAGCAGCTGTTTTCAAGGGCGCCAGGGTATGTCAGGCGAGCAGTTTTGCTGCTTCCCGGGCATAGTAGGTCAGGATAATGTCGGCGCCGGCGCGCCGGATGGACAAGAGGGATTCCATCATTACCCGCTCCCGGTCGATCCAATGATTGCGAGCAGCGGCTTCGATCATGGCGTATTCTCCTGAGACCTGGAAGGCCCCTAAGGGCAGGTCAAAACGGCTCCGGGCGGCAGCAATTACATCAAGATACGGCATAGCCGGCTTAACCATGATCATGTCTGCCCCTTCCTCTATATCGAGCTCGATCTCGCGCATTGCCTCACGGATATTGGCTGGGTCCATCTGATAGGAGCGCCGATCCCCGAATTGCGGGGTGGAGTCAGCGGCCTCGCGAAAGGGGCCGTAGAAACCGGACGAGAACTTGGCGGCATACGACAGAATCGGTGTATTGAGGTAGTCAGCCTGGTCCAATGCCTTGCGGATCGCTCCCACGCGGCCATCCATCATGTCGGATGGCGCGATGATGTCCACGCCTGCCCGGGCGAGCGAAACAGCTGTTCGCGCCAGCAGTTCGAGGGTTGCGTCGTTGACAATTTCGTACTCGGCAGCTGTTGGAGGCGCTGCGGCTGCTCCGAGCGATTGTGGACCGGCTTTCACGATGCCGCAATGTCCATGCGAAGTGTATTCGCAGAGGCAGACATCGCCGATGACGAGCAAGTCGGGAACTTCGCTCTTGATGGCTCGCGCAGCCCGCTGCACGATCCCGTTGTCTTCCCATGCGCCGGTTGCGACTTCGTCTTTTTTCTCCGGCAAACCGAACAGGATTACGGCGGGAACTCCGAGCGCGTGGGTCTGCCGTGCTTCTTTAACGGCTTCGTCCACTGAGAGGTTGCATACTCCAGGCATCGAGCTGACTTCCTTACGGATCCCCGATCCCGGACAAATAAACATGGGATAGACCAGAGACTCGGGAGTGAGCCGGGTTTCACGCAACATGGAGCGCAGGGCTTCCGAGGACCGCAAACGGCGCATGCGTGTGATCGGGAAAGCCATGGGCAGATTTTAGCAGCCGGGGGAAAATACGGCGCAATTCTGTTTGCCTGCCACGAGTTCCGAGTAGTCTTCGGGTGGAGACGTGGGGTGGTTA
Organism: Acidobacteriota bacterium; assembly: GCA_003225495.1. GTDB lineage: Bacteria > Acidobacteriota > Terriglobia > Terriglobales > Acidobacteriaceae > Acidiflorens. Next base: position 100,251 of record QIAJ01000128.1, on the reverse strand, counting down.
CTTCAGTAACCTTCGGTAACCTGGTCGTGACCTAAACATAACGAAGAGAAACTCATATCATGCTCTGGGATGGCTTTGCGTCCAATTTCGTCGCTGGCTTGCGCATTTGCCCTGGTGCTGGCATTTTCGCTAGCTCCGTTGGTGTTTCCGGGTCAATACTTCCGCATCGCGATGGGCGACGTGGTTCCCTTGCTGATCTCCAGCGCGACCATTATTGTCGCAGTTCGGAATACCGTCGACAGTCGCGGCAATACACGACTTTTCTGGGGCCTGATGACCGCGGGCTTCGCGATGTGGTGGTTTAATCAAGCGGCGGGGTGGGCATGGTTTGAGGTCGTTCTCCGCCGGCCGGTTCCGGATCCGTTCTACGGAGATATCGTTCTCTTTCTGCATGCGGTTCCGTTTATGGCGGCTATCTCGATTCGTCCGCAAAAAACGGACGACAGCGAGGGCATGCTGCCTAGCGCATTGAATGTGGTCATCCTGCTGGTGTGGTGGGTGGTGGTATATGCCTTCGCAGTTTTCCCGGACGAATATCTCGTCAGCGTTCCGTCCTACAGCCTCCGCTGGGATGTCCTCTATCTGCTGGAAGCACTGATCGTGATTGCTGTCTCAGGATGGTCTTTCCTCACGAGTTCCGGAGCCTGGCGAGTGTTGTATGGCAACATTCTGCTGGCCAGTGTCGTTTACGCAATGGCCTCGGAGGCGATCAATGCTGCAATTGCTCACGGAACGTACGTAAGCGGCGGCCTCTACGATGTACCCTTTGTGATCTCTTTGCTTCTTTTCTTGCGCGTGGCGATCATTGGGCGCCGGTGCCTGCGGGAAACGCAATCGACTGTTTCGACCACACGGGCACATGAGCCTTTTGCCCCCCTGCTCGCAAAAATTGCGCTCTTGTCGTTGCCGCTGATGGGATTCTGGGCACTCTTCCTCGGCGCAGATTCGCCATACTTGCGGCAAGTGCGCTTCAGTATTGCCATGAGTGGATTCGCCGTTCTTGCATTTTTTGTTTTCCTGAAGCAGCACCTGCTGGACCGCAAGCTCGTGCAATTACTCAGGCAATCGCGCAACAGTTACGATAATTTGGAGCGCTTGCAGGGACGTGTCGTCCAGCAAGCCAAACTTGCATCGCTGGGAGAGTTAGTGGCGATGGCAGCCAGCGAATTGGAGTATCCCCTGTCGTCGATTCTGGGAACTTCCGAGCGGCTGGCAGCAAGCCACGATCTGAGTCGCGAGCAACTTTCGACCGCGCAAAAAATCGGCCAGCAAGCACGGCGCACCCGTGACCTGGTCAATGACCTTCTGAGCTTTGCGCAGCAGACTCCAGGCGAGAAGACACCGTTGGAGTTGAAGCCACTGCTCCAGCGCGCGGTGCAAATGGAAGGTTTCAAGATCGAGAATCGTGAAATCAGTCTGACTGTAAAGAGCGCCGAGGCCTTGCCTCGCGTTCTCGGAAACTCCAATCAACTTTTGCAGGCATTCCTTCAGGTCGTGGAAAACGCAGTCGACGCGCTAGCGGAAGCTGGCGCCGGCCGTCTGACGGTTTCCCTACGGCACGAGGGGAACGAAGTGGTGATCGAATTCGCCGATACCGGGCCCGGGCTGCGTGATCCTCAACGGGTTTTTGATCCGTTTTATACCACCAAGCCGGTCGGCAAAGGGACCGGACTGGGTCTCAGCGCGACCTACGGTGTGGTGCAGGATCATAAGGGCCAGATCAGTTGTTACAACCGTCCCGAGGGCGGGGCTGCTTTTGAGATTCGACTGCCCGCTCTTAAGACAGGCGTCCCATTAAGTGAAGCGGTGCGCGCTTAAACGGCGATTGATTTCTCATCTCTGACTTCCTATCCTCCACTTGCCACAACCGCGTCCGCGAGCCGTGCGGCCTCCGCCGCTGACTGTACATCGTGCGTGCGGATGATGTGCGCGCCCTTGAGAATGAGCGTTACCTCCGCGGCCAGCGTTCCGTAAAGGCGTTGCTCAATGGGAGCATCCTTGCCGTCGCGTGCCAAGGCTCGCCCGATAAACGATTTCCTTGATGTCCCCGCCACCAGTGGATATCCCATGTGTTGCAGTTCGGAGAAGCGTGCGAGCAGGGGATAATTTTCTTCGAAGCGCTTGCCGAACCCAAATCCAGGATCGAGTGCCAGATGATCCCGCTTAACCCCGGCCAGGGCCGCTGACTCGGCCCATTGGCGTAAGTCTCGTTTCACCACCAGCACCGGATCGCCGATCGGCGGAAGCGAACGCCACTCTTCGGGGTGGCCACGGGTGTGCATAAGAATCGCCCCAATCTTCAGTTCGGCTAACGTCTTGGCCATCTTCGGATCCCAGCGGAAGCCGCTGACGTCGTTCACAATTTCCGCTCCCGCTTCGAAAGCCGCGCGGGCGACCGCTGCCTTGTAGGTGTCAATGCTGATGATCGCGTCGGGCCGGCGCCTCTTCAAATCGCGAATGACGGGCAGCACCCGCTTCCTCTCTTCTTCCTCAGAGACAGACGGGTTTGGTTCTTTCGTTCCTGCACGTGCGGCGACTTGAGGTTCACCAGTCGCCGCCACGCCGGCTCCGGGGCGGGTGGATTCCCCCCCGACATCGATGAGCGTAGCCCCCTCGTCCAGAAGTTGCTGGGCATGCGTGACCGCTTTTTCGGCATCCAAGTAAAGGCCGCCGTCGGAGAACGAATCAGGCGTGACGTTGACGACCCCCATGACGAGAGTCCGCCGCCCCAGTTCGATCGTACGGCTGCCCAGGTTCCAATGAAAGATTGCGCGCATCCCGCCCGCTATTCTAGACCGTGCCTATATTTGCTGGATGTTACAATCTCGACAATGGCGCGCCGCTCGCTACTGTTGCATTCCCTGTTGGCTGTCTTGCTGGTTGCGGGTGCCGCATCAGGGGCACCGCCGAAACCTCTTCAAGAACGGATATCCAGCGTTCTGAGTCCGCCGGACCTGGCGCGCGGTTTCTGGGGAGTTGAGATTACATCGCTCTCAACGGGCCAGACGTTATACGCGCTCAATCCCGACAAACTTTTCACGCCGGCTTCCAATACCAAGCTGTTCACGACTGCGGCCGCGCTCGCGCTGATCGGTCCGGATTACAAATTCCGCACCACTGTTGAAACTGCCGGCACGCTCGACCGTTACGGTCGTCTTAACGGCGACCTGCTATTGGTTGGTCATGGCGACCCGAATCTCTCCGGACGCGAACTGCCCTACGACTTGCGGACGCAGCGTAATGATCATCCGATTCAGGCGTTGGAAATGCTTGCTGACGCGCTCGTACAGAAAGGTGTCAAGTACGTCGACGGCGATATTGTCGCCGATGATTCTTACTTTGCCTTCGAGCGCTACGGAGAGGGCTGGAGCCAGGATGATCTGGTGTGGGCTGACGGCGCTCCTGTTTCGGCGCTCACGATCAACGACAACGTCGTCTTCGTGAACATCTTGCCAGCAGATCGTCCGGGCGAGAAGGCCTTTGTCAGCGTCACTCCATTTGCCGACTACTACCATCTGGACAATCGCATCATTACGACCCCCGCCGGGACGGGCAGAAAATTTTTCGTCAATCGCGAGCCGGGATCGACTGTCCTCACGCTCTGGGGCAGCATGCCGCTCGATGACCCCGGCGCTAATGAAGCGCTTGCCATTGAAGATCCTGCAGAGTATGCGGCGGCGCTCTTCCGCCAGTTGCTATCCAGGCGCGGCATCGTGGTATATGGACGCCAGCGCACGAAGCATACGGAACTGGCGACGCTGTCTACGTTCAGCGTGACGGCGATCGCTCCTTCGCGCGGAGGCAGCGACGGGCAGGCTCATTCTCTCAAGGCCGACCAGTCCATCGTGTTAGCGAGTTACGAGTCGAAGCCGATGGTTGACGACGTTCGGGTCGTTAACAAGGTCAGCCAGAATCTCCATGCTGAAATTCTTCTGCGTCTGCTCGGACGCGAACGAGGCACTGCCGGAACGATCGAAGGCGGGCTGGAAGTGCTCCGCGGATTCTTGACACAGGCGGCAATTCCCAACGATCAATACGTTTTTTACGACGGCTCCGGACTCTCCCGCCAGAACCTGGTCACGCCCCACGCGATCGTGCAACTGTTGCGCTATGCGTCCACGCAGCTTTGGGGACCGGCCTTCAAATCTACGCTCCCGATCTCCGGCATCGACGGGTCGCTCTCAGACCGTCTGACCGCTCCCCGCCTGCAGAGCCGAGTTTTCGGCAAGACCGGATCTTTGGGTGGAGTGAAGACTCTCTCCGGATACGCGACAACCGACAGCGGAGAGACAGTCGTATTCTCCATCCTGTCGAATAACTCGAATCTGCCTCCCAAACGAATTACCGACACCATCGACCAGATAGTGCAGGCGATCGTGGAGGATGCGCCAGCGGGAAAGTAACCTGTGTCGCTCAGGACGTCACTACCGGACCGCAAATCCATATCCCGTGGTTCCAAACTTGACTTGAGGAAGACGATAGTCCGCGAGTCGAAGGTCGTTGAATTCCAATTCCGTTCTACTGTGCCGGACAAACTCGGGATTGCTGAAGATCAAGGGGGTTCCCGGGCAGATGCCACTGTTCGTTTGCTGCGCATGCTGGGCCCATACGTAGAGATCTAGTTTCTCGACCGGGCTGATGCCGAATTCCGCCGGCCCCGAATCGGAGCCTCGATGCCAGTTACGCGCGATTTCCCGGGTTCCGGCTCGCGATTCTCCTTCCCTCGCCGGACAGGTGGTCGCTGACAAATCGGCGGTGATTAGCAAGGAAGAGGGAGTTCGTAATGGCGCGCGACAATGTATTCCTCTCAGGTACGAAGTCTCGGCGGAGCAGAACCCCACATCGGGCATTAGGAACTCGCCGAACGGGGTCACAAATTCTCTTCGGTTCTGGTCGCGGTATACGGTAAGAGCTAGGGAGATCCGGGCCCTGACGGGATACGACTTCACTTGGTCGAAGAAACTCTTCTTTACCGTGAAGCCTACTTGCGTGCTTTTTTGATCAGGAAACAAGGACGTGCCAGGAGACTCCCAACCGGAATTCCAGCGCGAACCACTGGGCGCTTCGAGGGAGACCATGACAGCGCTCAAAACCACAATCGAATCGTTGGCGATGGCCGACGTGCTGAGAGGGATCTGGATCACTATCTTTTTCTCTTCGTCGGTAGCCACGGCGCGCTCGGCGGTATCGGCAGGCAGGAGAGCGAACTGCACTGGCGGAGGTTCGCCCGGCCCGAGCTGAGGGAATTCGTGATTGACAATTGCGTTATATGGAGTAGCTACTACGATCAGAACGATGGCCAGAACAAGAGCCGCTATCAGCCATCGTGCCCGGGCCGTCTCCCGCCGGGCGTATTGCCACAATTATGACTGCTCCGCACGTGGCGATCAGTAAAGTGAGTTCCACCGAATCAGCGGGGCCCGAAAAGCTGGAGCTGGGTACAACCGATACGAGAGCCGCAACGCCAATCATGTACAGCACAATTCCCAAAACCGCCAAAATCATCTGGACTACGCTGGCTGTAACCGTCGCGAGCGTGGCAATCGGCAGGATGAGAATGAGCGAGATCAGCAGTTGCATCCACAGCAGACCGATGACGTAATGTGTGGGCGGGAAGCCTGCTTTTGCGAGGAGGATAAAATCCTCGATCAGGAGCGGAAGGTTGATCGTGACAATCACGAAGAGAACCTTTTCAGCCAGCAGCTTCTTCCATTCATAAGGCCGCGTCACCCAGAACTGCCGATCCCCCACCAGCGCTTCACCCTGGATCACACGTACGATCAGAAATGCCCAGGCAACCGGCAGCAAGGCCGCCACTAGTCCTGATAAGAACTGGTAGCTGATGAGGCCGCCAATACCACCGTAGGCAGCGACGTTGCCCTCACCCGCCCACCCCTTCACGTCATTCCATCCGTACGCCACAAGCAGGGCCACTGACACCGCGCTCTCGCGCCAGTACCGGCGAAGGTCCTTTCGGAAAATGTTCAATATCTGTTTCATTCCCGACCCTCTCTATGCTGCGTTGCGCCCGACTTTGGCCATTGCCAGAAAAATTTCGCGTAGCGTCATTGGACTGAACGTCACATCCCGCACTTCTCCGAACACGCCCCGAATCTCGGCTTTGGTTCGTTCGGGCTCGAATCGGCTTTCAATAAACCGTACGACGACCGGCGAACTGCTCAGCTGCATCCAACTCTCCGGGGCCGTTTCTGGCAATCGCGGCGAACCGTCCAAAGTCACCTGCACTTCCCGAAAGCGCTCCACCAGCTTCTCCAGTTCCTCGGAAAACCGCAGCCGCCCCTGTTCCAGATACCCGACATGGCTCGCGAAGCTCTCGATCTCGGCCAAGTCATGCGACAAAACGAAAATCGTCGACTCCTCCGCCTGCTCCAGCAGCCCTTGAATCAATTCATCGCGCACCAGTGGATCCAGTCCCGTGAAAGGTTCATCGAGCACGATCAGCTTTGGGTGGTAGGCCAGAGAGCCAGCGAGCGCAGCCTTCATCCTCATTCCACGCGACAGATTACCAAGCTTGCGCTCTCGCGGAAGATCAAACTGACGGATTAGCCGGTCTTCCAGCGCTCGATCCCACGAAGGATAGAACGGCCGCAGATAATCCAGGAATGTCCCGACCCGCATCCAGTCAGGCAGTTCCTGGTTTTCCGACACATACCCGATCGAAGTGAAAGTACGCCCCACGACTCGTGCCGACTCGACTCCCAACACCTCGGCTCGCCCGCTCGTCGGCCCAAATATATTCATAAGGATCTTGATCGCTGTCGTTTTCCCTGCGCCGTTCGGGCCCACCAGTGCATAGACTGCGCCTTCGAGCACGTCGAGGTTCAATCCGTTCAGGGCTTCCACCCGCCAGAATGTTTTGACCAGATTCTCCGTGCGTACTACGCTCATCGTTTTCCGCCGCCCTCCACGCTCCGCCTCCGGTCCCCCAGTTTCCCGGCCACCGAGTTTTCTCCAGTGCTCCGAGATTGAGGTCACCACTTCCTCCAATGGGATGCCCAGCTTTTTCGCTTCCACGGCCAGCTGCTCGATTTCGTGTCCGAGCAATTGTGTTCGTTCGATCTTTCGCGACTCCGGCAGTTCCGCAACTACGGTTCCGATCCCGGGCCGCGCTTCCAGCAGACCCGCCGCCAAAAGATGTGTAACCACCTTGTGCGCTGTATTGGGATTGATCCTCAGTTCTCTGCTTAGGACACGTACCGATGGAAATGGATCTCCCGGACGCATTTGCCGCGAGACCATGGCCTTCTTGGCGGCATAAGCCACCTGCTCATAAAGCGAGACTCCAGGTCGGAAATAGACGCGGAAGGGGATCACGGATGTGTACTATAACGCATAGTACGGGAATCTCAAGGCTTTGCGCCTGCCCCACCGGGAATGAATCTAGAGCTGCTCTGAAGCGCAAAGTACTTGACAAAAACTGGGTTTCGTCGCTACCTTGCTGTCATGCCAGAACACCGGTCACGAAGGTTCCGCGCTGTGGTCCGCGAGCCTCGGTCCGACGCCCTTCTCAACACCCGTGCGGTGGACGATCTCCGCTTCATCCGCCAGACAATGGAACGCTCGGCCGCATTCACAGCGGTGCCGGGATGGGGGATGTTGGCGGTAGGAGCGAGTGCTATTCCGGCAGCGTGGCTGGCATCGCACTACGCTTTTAATCTGCGCTGGATTGAGATTTGGATCTGTGAGGCCGTGCTCGCCGTGAGCCTCTCGATCGTGGCCGTTCAGAGCAAAGCGGTGAAGCGTGGATTGCCCTGGAGCAGCGGTCCGGGACGAAAAGTCGCCTTGAGCTTTCTTCCTCCGGTGGCGACGGCAGCCTTGTTGACCATTCCGCTGTTGCGCGCAAATCTGGGAGCGGTGCTGCCTGGCATGTGGATGCTGCTTTATGGCGTTGGCGTAATCAGCGGTGGATCATTTTCAGTTCCCGCGGTGCCGGTGATGGGCGTAGCGTTTCTGGCGACCGGTGCGACGGCACTGTTCTTTCCTGGGCTTGGAAACTGGGCCATGGTTGCCGGTTTCGGCGGGTTGCATATTCTTTTCGGTGTCTGGATCGCAAGGAGGTACGGTGGGTAGAAGTTCTGTTGCGCGGGCTGAAGCCGCTGCGGTACCAGTGAAGCAATCCGGTAAAGCACGCGAGCGGCACCTGGCCGGGGAGATCCCGGAGCTCGACCGGCTCATCCATGAGCGTATTCGGCTGGGAATCATCAGCGCTTTGGCGGTGAATGATTCGCTGACATTCGGCGATCTGAAACGCCTGCTGCGCACAACCGATGGCAACCTCAGTGTGCACGCGCGCAAGCTGGAAGAAGGCGGCTATCTCACATGCAAGAAGTTTTTCGAAGGACGCATTCCTCGCACCGAATATCGCCTTGCCGCCGCCGGACGCCGCGCTCTTGATCAGTATCTCCAGGACATGGAAGAAGTGATTCGCCTGGCGCGGGCGTAAAAAAGCTGCGCCATGCCTTGCCACGAGTAGTCCATTACCCTGGAAGTTCATCGCTCCCGGCGGCTGGGGCGCCACATACTTAGGAAAGAATTCCCATTCGCTTGCCAACGCGGTGCAGCACGTCGAGCGCGCGTGTGAGTTCGTCCTGGGTGTGGGTGGCGGTCATGATCGTCCGGATTCGTGCCTTTCCTTCGGGCACGGTTGGGAAGGCTATCCCCGTGCCGAGCACGCCTTCTTTGAACAGTTCGCGCGAGAAATCCATGGTCAGTCGGCCATCGCCGATGATGATGGGTGTGATGGGCGTCTCGCTGGCGGGGGTCGTTTTGCCGCCGATATTGAAACCGAGAAGGCCCAGTTCCTTTTTCCAGAAACGAGTGTTCGCCCAGAGCTGTTCCATCAGTTGCGGCTCATTTTCCAGAACATCGAAGGCGGCGATACAGGTCGCGGCGACCGAGGGCGGATGTGAAGTCGAAAACAGGAACGGACGCGCCCGGTGGTAGAGATAATCAATGAAATCACGTGTTCCGCAGACGTAGCCGCCGAGAGCGCCAATCGCCTTTGACAATGTTCCTACCTGAATGTCGACTCGTCCATGCAGACCGAAATGATCGATCGTGCCTCGGCCATTGCGTCCAAGGACGCCCGAAGAATGCGCGTCATCGACCATCATGATGGCGCCATATTTTTCGGCGGCATCGCAAAGCCCCGGCAATGCGCCGATGTCGCCGTCCATGGAAAACACGCCGTCGGTGATCAGCAATTTTCGTCCGGGCTGATCTTTTATGCTGGCCAACTGTTCTTCCGCGTGCGCGACGTCTTTGTGGCGGAACACCAGAATCTTCGCCCGCGAAAGGCGGCAGCCGTCGATGATCGAGGCGTGGTTCAGTTCGTCGGAGATGACAAAGTCGTCTTTGCCGAGGATGGCGGAGACCGTTCCCGCGTTCGCTGTGAATCCCGACTGAAAGACCACGCACGCCTCGACGTTCTTGAAGCGCGCGATCTTTTCTTCCAGTTCCATGTGAATCTTCATGGTGCCGGCAATCGTTCGCACCGCGCCCGATCCGACGCCGTATTTGCGTGTGGCTTCGAGCGCCGCTTCGCGCAGTTTGGGATGCGTCGTCAGTCCGAGATAATTGTTAGAAGCGAGGTTGATGACTCGCTTGCCATCGAACGTGCACTCCGGGGCCTGCTCGTCCTCTAGCACGCGCAGCTTGAAATGCGTGCCTTTGGCTTTGAGCTCGTTCAACTGGTCGGTCAGGAAAGAGAGCGGGTTGGTACGGGTGGCGGTCGGCATCTGATCCTCAAGAGATTCTTTGGCCGCGAAGCACGGCCGGACAAAAATATTGGACTAGTCAGTTTAATACCGGAAGAGTGTGTCAAGGTACCGTAGCTCTCAGCGCGATATTTTACGAACGGCGAATTGAATGACAAAGCCGATCAGTGCCCATTCGATAGCGCTGGTCAATACCAACCAGGAATTGAAAATCCACACATCCTGCCAGAGAGGGATCTCACGACCGATTTGGGGAAGCATCAGCGCGGTGCGATATCCGATATAGTTCGTGAAGAAAATGGCCCTGACTGCAACAATTTGAATTGCGAGCGCCATCCAACCCGCGCCCAGTAACCCCAACAATAAGGGTAGCCTTTTCATCCTGTCTCTATCTGTTTAGACACCGGTCCATGGCTATCGGGTCGAACCCTTAGCCTGTGCGAGCGATGCTAACCTCGCATTCGTTGCGCGCAGATAGTCCGCGGGTGCAATCAGGATTTGCAATCCGCGCGTCCCGGCAGAAATCGACACCACATCGAACAGATCGATCGTTTCATCGACATATACGGGAAAATCGCGCTTGGCGGCGAGCGCCGTGACCCCGCCGCGGATGTAGCCCGTGAGCGCCTGCAGTTCTTTCACCGGGACCAATTGGATCTTCCTCTCGCCTGCCGCGCTGGCCAAGGCTTTCAGATCGAGTTCCCGGTCTCCTGGGATCGCGGCCAGGCAGATTCCATTGCGCTCGCCGCGGGCAACAAGGGTCTTGAATACTTGCTCGGCGGGCATCCCGATTTTCGCTGCGACTGTCTCGGCGGCGAGGTCATCGGGATCCACTTCGTATTCCCGCAATTGGTAGCGGATTCCGAGTTGGTCGAGCAAACGGGCCGCGTTGGTTTTCTGCGCCACGTTTGAATTCTCCCACCGCAGCCCCTGAAGGGCCATCGAAGGCCAATGACTGGCGGCATAGCTGAAGCAATGCCTTGATACGAATCGACGGTGCGTGCAACTGTCCGCGGCCGTCGCTACTGTCCCTTACTGTCAAAGGCCATGCCCGGTGTATAGTGTCGGGCATTGTCGAAGGAGGATCTGTGCGTCTTATCCTGAACTGGCTGTTGAGCGCTCTGGCCGTCTGGATCGTCTCCCGCGTGGTGCCGGGCATTTACGTTAACGGCCCAATGGCGGCTCTGATCGCGGCGTTGGCGATCGGTCTTATTAACGCGACGATCCGATTCGTTCTCAAGATCCTCACGTTCCCGCTCACGCTTCTCACGCTCGGTTTATTCTGGTTCGTGATTAACGCACTGATGCTGGAGCTGGCCTCCGCGCTGGTGCCGGGGTTTCTGGTGCGCGGATTTTTCGCTGCATTTGTCGGAGCGATTGTGTTGAGTATTGTGAGTTCAATCCTGCACTGGTTGCTGATGCCGAGCCAGCGAACCAATTGAGTCCCCCTCGGAAAATTCTTCGCGCCAAAGGCACGGAATAGCCGTCTAAAAGCGAAGGATCTGCATCGAACGCATTTGGACTGTTTATGGATATCGACAAGATAAAACGACTGATTGCTTTGACGGCAGTTGTAGTTCTTTCAACGGCCAGTTTTACCTTCGCCGCGGATGCTCCCGCCACTCCCGATTCGTGGCAGCGTGATCTGCTGGCATGGCGCGAGAAGAGAGCTGTCAATTTGCAGGCTCCGGAAGGTTGGCTTTCCTTGATCGGTCTGGAGTGGCTCAAAGAAGGCGACAACAGCGTTGGATCTGCTGCCGACAACAAAATTCAAATCGCCAAGGCCCCGGCTCACCTCGGGATCGTGCGCCTTGAAAAAGACGGCAAGATGCAGTTACTCGCCCCATCCGGCGGCTTCCCCAAAGAACTGCAGGTGGACGGACATGCGGCGCAAGAGCAATCATTGCTGGCAGACGACCAGCCCAATCCGTCGAAACTTTCGCTGAACGGCGTGACCATCATTGTGATCAACCGGGACGGACGCTATGGCCTGCGTATTAAGGATGAAAAAGCTCCGACGCGCGTCGATTTTCACGGCCTCCGCTGGTATGCGCCCAATGCCGCTTATCGCGTGCATGCGAAATGGATTCCTTACAATCCTCCCAAGATGATCGATATCCCGACAATCCTGGGAACGGTCAGCAAGCTTCCGGCACCGGGGGTGGCCGAATTTACAATTGATGGCCAAGTCTCGCGGCTCGAACCAGTGCTGGAAGATCCGGAATCAAAAGACCTCTTTTTCATCCTGCGTGATAGCACCAGCAAGACTACGACCTATGGCGCCGGGCGATTCCTTTATACGGAGTTTCCCGATCACGGCCTAACGCAAGCGGGTGAACTTTGGCTGGATTTCAACCGGCTGATCAATCCGCCGTGCGCGTTCACACCGTACGCAACGTGCCCGCTTCCGCCAACGCAGAATCGCCTGAGTGTTGCGATTCCCGCCGGCGAACAGCGGTATCACGATTAGGGACCAAAAACTTCGGGATCGGATTTGGAGCACCCCTTCATGAGATGGATTCTGGTAGTGCTGTGTGTGATCGGGATCGTGGCTGCGTCGCTCGCGCTACGCGAGCACTATCGCGAGGGCGATTCGCCATGCAGCATCAATGAACGCTGGGACTGCGGGATCGTAAACAAGAGCCCGTTTGCCGTGATCAAGGGGATTCCGGTGGGAGTAATCGGAATTGTGGGATATCTGCTGCTCGGCATCCTGGCCTTCAAACGCTGGTACCGTCTGATGCTGGCGGCAGCGCTCGTTGGGCTGGCGTTTTCTCTGTACCTCGCGCACATCGAGAAGGATGTGCTGGGCGTATGGTGTGTTTACTGCGTGATTTCGCTCGGAGTGATTTCTCTGCTGACGCTGCTGGATTTGGGAACTGTCGTTGCTTCCGCAATGCGCCGCCCTGGTAAGGCAATTCAGTCATAGATATCGCGGACTCGCTGGCCGGTTGACCGTGAGGCGGACCGGACTTTCGGCGGGGCGATCAGTCGCCAGGCTTCGCACAGGTGAAATCCGAGTTCGTCGTCGCCGACCTCGTCCAGTTCAACCCCCACCCAGCCGCGGACACCCACATACGGCGGCATATAGAATTTTTTGGGCTCGGTCTTGAGCAGCGTCGCCTGAAGACCGGGGGCTACGGGGATCCAAACCGCTAGGTGGCCATCATCGTGGTGGTTGTTGACGAACATCGCATAGACTTTCTTGGCCACGAAAAAAGTGGGAGCGCCATGGGAAAGCTTTTCCGTCGTTTGCGGGAGGGCGTTGCAGATCCGGCGGACGCGCCGGAGATGTTCTTCGCCGGCAGGGAGCGGAGGGGCTTTCTGTGCGGGTTTTTTCTTGGGGTTTTTCACTTCCGCCTTCCTTCCAGGACGCTTCTCATCTGAAACGACGGCTCTATTTGCCGTTTTCTTTTTGAAGCGTGCTGAATACGAGTTTCACCTGCGCCTCAGTCGCGCCGAACGATCCAGAATTGTCGATAACGAAATCCGCGGCCTTAATCTTCTCTTCGTCGGCGATTTGAGCTGCCATTCGGCGTGTTGTTTCCGCCGCAGCGGCGTCTTCTGAAATACCCAAACGGGCGGCGAGACGCTCTACGCGTTGTTCGGGACGGCACGTCACTACGACGAGCCGGTCGAAGCGATCGGCCACGCCCGCTTCCAGGATCAGCGCAGCTTCTACGATCGCGATGGCGTCGGGACTGAGTCGCCCGATCTCTTCCATCCATTCGTCCTCGCGCTTGACCACGGCGGGGTGGACGATGGCATTGAGCTCTTCGACCCGAGGGTGACCTGGTGCGCCAGGCTCTCCAAACGCCAGCGATGCCAGTCGCGGGCGGTTGATGCTGCCATCGGGATTGAGAATCTCCCGGCCGAAGCGCTCTACCACTCGCTCATAGATCGCTTGTCCGGGCTGCATCAGTTCGTGCGCGACGCTGTCGGCGCGGATGAGCCGCGCTCCCAGCTTGACGAACATCTCTCCCACGACTGATTTGCCGCTCGCGATGCCGCCCGTCAGGCCAACTTTTAGCAATGGAGTTTCTCGAATGATTGCAGAAGTACGCCTCCAGCCTCGCGCTTCGAGCTACGAGCCCACGATTGGACCTAAGGCCCGACGCCCACCTGATTGCTCGAAGCCCGAAGGTCAAAGTTGGAAGCCGCCCTGCGCATCTTGGCCGCCTTTACCGTATTCGCCATCAGCATAGCGATAGTGAGAGGGCCAACGCCTCCGGGCACGGGCGTGATCGCGCCGGCTACCGACGCCACTTCCGGGTGGACATCCCCCGCCAGTGTGGAACCCTTCGCCTGGAAAGCCTCTTCACGTTTCTTGTTTCCGGCAAAGAGGCGGTCAAACTCCGGGCGTGTGGTCACCTGATTCATGCCGACATCAATCACGGTCGCTCCCGACTTCACGTAGTCGCCAGTGATCATGCCGGCGCGTCCGATCGCCGCCACCAGGATGTCAGCCCTCCGACACACTTCCGCAAGATCGCGGGTCTTCGAGTGGCATACCGTCACCGTTGCATTGCCGTTCAGCAAAAGCATGGCGACCGGCTTTCCCACTATGTCACTGCGCCCGACCACGACTGCTTCCTGTCCCGTTACGGGAACACCACTCCGTTTCAGGATTTCCATCACCCCCGCGGGCGTGCACGGCACCAGTCCAGGCCGCTGGGTCGAGAGATAGCCCACATTCATGGGATGAAAGCCGTCGACGTCCTTGGCTGGATCGACGGTCAGTAGAACTTTCTTCGCGTCCACGTGCGACGGCAGGGGCAGCTGCACCAGGATGCCGTCGATTTCCTCACGCCGATTCAGGTCCGCGACCAAGTCCAGCAAGTCCTGGGTGGTGGCGCTCTCGGGCGGCGTATGTTTCTCGCTATAGATTCCTACTTCTTCAGAGCTCCTGACCTTGCCGCGAACGTATACCTCCGAAGCAGGATTGTGACCGACCAACACGACTGCCAAACCCGGCCGGACGCCTGAGGCGGCCATTTCCTTTACTGCGGCGGCTACTTCGGCGCGGATTTCGGCTGCCATTTTGCTGCCGTCCAGAATTCTTGCTGTCATTCAACCTCGCACTGATTTACGAATCCGAAGCGATTCTATCTCAACTTCCGGCGGTGCTTGTTCGGGGCATCCGCGCTAGAATCATGCATCATGATTCCACAGGATCTGCTCGACATTCTGGTCTGTCCCGCCTGCAAAAAGCCGCTCATTTTGCAGGAGAATCCCCCCAGCCTAAAATGCGGCGAGTGCCGCCGCGTGTATCCGATACAAGACGGAATCCCGATTTTGCTCATCGATGCCGCTACTGTCGCGCCCTCCTGATTCCGGAGGCCTCGCCCGCTCCGTTGGAAACGACACGGAGTGTCATTTCGGAGACGAAGGTTGTCTCCCCCACGATCGTGCCATATCCCGTCTTTCCCCTATAAACCGCTGACTGTATGTAGGTTCCGGGAACCTCGATACCATCCGGCCCGTAGTCATTTGTGCACCAAAGTTTCGGCATTTCGATTGCATGCAACAAAGCGGGTTGCCGATGAGTCTAATACCTATAAGCGGTCAACGGTCGGAGGTGATGACGGCCATGAGAGAAAGATTTACGGTGATGGAACTCGCTGCGCTGCGGAATGACCTTCTTCAGGGCGGCATGATTGATTCCCGCGATGCTGCGGAACTCCTGCAGGTCTTCCTGATGGGTCGCGGCTACGGCGTCTCGCAACAAGCTGCCATGGACGCTGCTGGCCGTGTCGAAATTTCGGGGTGTTCTCTGCCGGTGCTGCAACGCGAACTCGAGGGCCTCGCACTGGTGATGTGAGGTTTTGGAGAGGTTTCACAAACGGTTTTAACAACACGGGGTTAATGGGAAACTGGATCCAGAGATGGTCGGTTTCGCATGTATGAAAGCCGGGCCAACCAGCCCGGCTTTCCTGCGTCTGTTTACCTTTGTGGTTGCCGGGACATCGTTCTTCCGGAGGCCGAGTGCGATCGATGTGCTAGATTCCCTTCGGGCAATAGCCCAAACAACTCCCAACTTAAGAGGCTCATTTCCATGAAAAATCACCTATGTGCCATTTGTGCTGCTGCCCTGCTTTCCATCACCATGAGTTGGCCGGCCGCTGCCCAGGAAAAGCATGCCGCGAAATTGCACCGCGTTCAAATGGCAGGCAAGGAGCAACATCCGGAAATCAATGCTGCGATTGTGCATCTGCGTGAAGCCAAACAAAACCTGGAACATGCTGCACACGATTTCGGCGGACATCGCGTCAACGCCCTCAAGCATGTCAACGAAGCACTAGAAGAATGCCGCCTGGCATTGGAAGCCGACAAAAAATAGTTTCTACCTGTCTAATTAAGGGGATGCCCCGGGGCGTCCCCGCTTCCATTCGGTGCATAAGTGTTATTACCTTGGTTGCCTCACCATCCGTCTCTAGCGTCGCCCGCATTGCTGACCGACACTAATCAGGATTGGATCGCAATACCAAACTCGCCGGCGCATTTCTCTTCGTCTTCGCATTGCCCTTCGCAGTCGGCGGGCTGTCGGCCTTATTCAGCGCGATCTCCCACATGATGGCCGGCGCTGCCAAGCCCAATGAGTGGGTTCTCCTGATTATCGGCTCGATCTTCACCGCCATTGGACTAGGTCTGATGTACGCCGTCATCTATGGCAGCAAAGTTCTGAAGCGTCAGCAACGGGCACAGGCCGAGCATCCTGCCGAGCCCTGGCTCTGGCGCGAGGAATGGGCGCAAGGCCGCATCGCGAGCAAAACTCGCTCCACCATGATCGGCGCGTGGATCTTTGCGGTGATCTGGAACGCGGTCTCGATTCCGGTCCTGCTGATGCTGCCAAAGGCGACCGCGCAAGGTCCCATCGGATATCTGGTTTTGATTTTTCCACTCTCGGGAGTCTTGCTGCTGGTTCGCGCCGTCCGTCAAACATTGGCATATCGTGAATTCGGCAAAACATATTTTGAGATGGCCAGCGTCCCGGGCGTGATTGGAGGCGAGCTGAGAGGTCAGATTCAGGCCCGCTTCTCACACTCGGCTGAGCATGGAGTGCATATACAGTTGACTTGCGTAAATCGCGTCACGACCGGATCCGGCGATAGCAGGTCTACACGGGAAAACATTTTGTGGCGCGCCGAATCGGACCTTACGTCCACGCAGTTGTATCCGGGGCCGTCGGGCACCACGATCCCGGTCAACTTCCGTATCCCCGGAGATCTTCAGCCAAGTGAGAAAAGCGGCCCCGGCGACGGGATTGTCTGGCTCCTCGAAGCCTTGGCAGACGTGCCGGGTATCGACTATCACGACATCTTCGAGGTCCCGGTTTTTCGGACTCAGCAGACGTCACTGCAGCCGGAACCAGAGACGCCCATACCCATTGGAGCTCCACTCGCGGTCCGTCCTGCGGCCTTAACCGTGCAGTTAACGCAGACTGATAAAGGCGTCGAATTCTACTTTCCGATGGCTCGCAACAAAGGCTTTGGGGCAGCAGCAACCGCGTTCTTGCTGATCTTCAGCACCGCCACATATTTCCTTTTGGGATCGCGCGCGCCCTTTATCTTTCCGGCGGCGTTCGGGTTCTTTACTCTCATCCTGCTCTACATTTCCATGCAGATGTGGTTCGGGACGACTCGGGTCGGGATCGGCAATGGAACGATGCTGGTGCAGGATGGCTGGTTCGGCGGCGGCGAGGTGCGGCAGTTTGCGTTTGCGGAGCTCGCATCCATTGCCAGCAAGATCACGAGTCAGCAGGGTGACGCGACTGGAACTCCTTACTACGACATCGAACTGAGCCTGCAGAGCGGCCGGAAAGTCACTCTCGGCAGGACGATTCGCAACAAAAAGGAAGTGGACTGGCTGATCGAGGAGATGAAGCGTCTCACCGGTCTGCAACCGAAGTCAATGACAGCTGGCGCGCCGTAATCTGGCTACAAGCCTCTTACGATTTCTTCCAGTTCTCGCGCGATTTCTTCTGGATCGCGCTCCGGCGCAAATTCGACTGGCTTTCCAATCCTCACCCGAATCTTTCCAGGCGGTGCGAACTTTCGCCCGGCTTTTTTGACTTCAAATAACCCGTCGATACGCATGGGTACCACTGGAATACGCAGATTATTGGCGAGCAGGCCAATTCCGGAGCGGAACGGCAGAAGTCTTCCGTCCTCGGTGTGTCGTCCTTCGGGGAAAACCAGCAGGCTGTAGCCGCGATCCACCGCTTCTCCGGCATAAGCGAAACTCTTACGGAAGCCAGCCTGTCGCGGGAGCGGGAAGAGGTTCAGCAGCGCGATGCCGAGAGTCCACTCTGTGTGGTCGAAAAGGCGACCGATCCACGAGCGGTCGGCCGCGGGCGAGCGCAGAGCTTCCAGAGCCTCGCCTCCGGTGGCGGTCGCCAACCGGTGCCGGAGGCGCGCCGGCAAGATGGTTTGGATGAAGCCCACGTCCACGTCATCGATGTGATTCGAGATCACGAGCACTGGCCCGTGTATGCCGCGCAGATTCTCCCGTCCCATCATGCGCGGCCAGCCCAGTAGAAACACCGCTGGGCGCACCAGCATGTAATGCGCTGTCACCCGAATCCACGTCACCGGCCAGCGCAATGCCCACCGCGGATAATGAAAGTCGCGCCGTTCGTCACGCCCTCCTTGCAGCAGTTTCTCCAAGTCACCGACGGTTGCCGCGCTTGCGAATTTGGTTTCGCTCAGGTCGACCTGATAGCGGTCCTCGAGCGCTCCCAGCAGATCCACGCGCTCCAGCGAACTCAAACCCAATTCATTTTCGAGGTTTGCTTCCGGCGTGAGATTTTGTGGCGCACGTCCAGTAACCCGAGCCACAAGTTCGGCAAGAGCGCTCGCCGATCCGTCCGCTTTCTGCCCGCTAAAGCTTGTCTCAACGGCTTCGCGGATCACATTGCGTCGCGGCTTTCCTGTCGAGGTCCGCGGAAAATCTTCCTCCGGCCACACGAACCAGGACCGTATGCGCTGATACTCCGCAAGCGATTCATTTGCGTGTGCGACAACAGTCTTCGCGTTCGTGCCGCGGTCTCGCAAGATGAGCACCGCGCACGGTTCGGCGTTGCCGCCGCGCTCCAGGCCCACCACCGCGCAATCGCGGACTTCTTTCTGAGCACGCAACGCTGCCTCCAGGTCCTCGGGATAGATATTCATCCCGGCGGGGGTGACGATCACTTCCTTTTTGCGTCCCTTGAAGAGCAAGTTCCCATCGGCGTCGAGCGAGCCCAGGTCGCCAGTGGCATACCAGCCTCCTTCGCCAGCCAGGGACTGCATACCGCTGCCGCTCCAATATCCGCTGGCCACCCCTCCGCCGCGCACGAGAATCTCTCCATCCTCCGCGAGTTTGACTTCACGCCCCGGCAAGACTTTTCCTATCGACCCACGGCTGGTACGGAAGGGATGATTCAGACTGATCAGCGACGTGGTTTCTGTCAGGCCATATCCTTGGATCACGGCGTATCCCAGACGGTGCCAGAATTCTTCTGTTTCGCGTTCGAGCGCCGCTCCACCGCTGATCATCGCCCAGAATTTCCACCCGAACCGGCGGCGAATATCGCGGAAGGTCCACCAGCGCCGGAGGAAATGCTGCGCTCTTGAAGTGCCGTAGCGTCTTGCGAATTTCTCGTCCTGTCCGGTGTCCTCAAGATCGCGTTCGATCTTTTGCTTCAGCGATTCGATCATGCGTGGTACCGCGACCAGAACCGAAACCCGCTCGCGCCGGATCGTAGCGATCACGTCGGATGGATTCAAGGTGTTCTCGAAAACAACGGTGGCGCCCAGCAGTGGCGGAAGAAAGATTCCGAGGAACTGCCCGAATACATGGCTGAGCGGCAACAGATTCAGGAAGCGGATCGGATGAACGAACTGCTCGTACTTCAGATATTTCTGGATTTCCTTTTCGATGGGCGCAATATTCCCGAGCACATTGGCATGGCTGATTACGACACCCTTCGGATCTGCAGTTGTGCCGGACGTGAACACAATTTCCAGCGGATCGGAAGGTTGGAGTTCCACTGGATGAAACGTCTTCGCCGGATGCCGTGCAACGGCAGCCACCAGTTCCGCCGCGTCAATTGCAGGAATTCCCTCAACGATCGCCACGCGCTCGCGCCCACAGATGACCAGCTTCGTCCTGACCTGCGCACTCACCCGCCGCGCAAATTCCGGACTGACTCCGTCGTCGAGGGGAACGACAATGACTCCGCTCAATACGCATCCCCAGAAGCCAGCTACCCACTCCGCAGAATTTGCGCTCCACAGCAGAACCGCGTCGCCCTTGCGGATGTCACGCGCCTGGAGCTCCCGCGCAAATCGCCGAGCGGCGTCGGCGACTTGTCGATAGCTCCAGCGTTCGCGCCGGTATCCTCGCGGATACACGTAGGCACACTCCCTCCCGCGCCCAGCGAAGTCTTCGAAATAATCGAGAAGGGAATTCCGCTCCATCGATCCGATGGTAGCGTGTTAGAGCGTTGCCGCGCTCGCGGACAAACGATTCATGCTCCTCGGGCCTTCTAGCGTGAGCAGCTTGAGGAACTCGGTCATGTAAGCCGTCACCGGCCGGTTGCGCAAGGTGACTGCATACCAGTTGCGGCGAAATCCAGAATTTCCTAACGTGCGCCCAACGATCTTCTTGCTGTGCAAGTGCGGGGAAACCGACCAGCACGCTAGAAACGCAACCCCAGTTCCGGCAGCGACCATTTCCACGATCGCTTCGGTGAGCGGGATCTCCATGATGCGGCCGGGCCGTACGCCCGCCGGCAAGAGGATTTTCTGGATTAACGTACTCTCTTCTCGCGGAGGGTAAATTAAAACCGTCTCTCCCTCCAGATCTTCGGGGTGAATCCGACGGTGGTCAGCAAGGCGGTGTTCGGGCGACATCACTACCAGCAACTCATCCTCGCACAGAGGAGACAGCAACAAGTTGTTGTGCTCCGGCGGACAGTTCATGACTGCCACATCCAGATTGCCGGCCAGCAACTCTTCCGCCGGATTGTGAGTCGCTTGCATGTCGATCGAGACTTCAACTTCTGGAAAGAGCGCGTGAAAGCTCGTCAATACCGGAGGCAGCCAGTGATAGCAGGTGTAGCACTCGGTGGTCAGGCGGATTTGGCCATGAATATTGCCGTTCAGCCCGAGCACCTCCAGTTCCGCCGCTCTGAGATCTTTTAAGATTCGCCGTGCCGCTTCCAGCAACTTCGTGCCGGCAGGCGTCAGCGCCATGCGCTTTCCCAGACGCAGGAAGAGCGGAGTGCCTAGCCGATCCTCGGCGTCCCGCAATTGATGACTCAACGCGGACTGCGTAAGGTGCAGCCGCTTGCCGGCCGCCGTGATGCTTTCCTCTTCAGCAACGGCCGCGAGTAATTTCAAGTGACGTATTTCAAGATTCACATCCATGCGCTATGACCAGCTTTCATCCCTGCGATGAAATCAAACCACGGTTCCCCTGAATTTCCAGCGCGTCCAATCCTCAAATGCCTGTACTGCATTTGACGGCAAGAAACGGAGTGCGGACCCAAAACATTCGCGCAAGACTTGCCGTGGGTAACAACCGAGGCTCGCACCATCCTTAGGAGGCTCTATGAAGCAGCTGATCGCACGCACCTTGACATCACTCTTGCTGGCTGTTGGGTTTCTGGCGGGGACAGCCAACGGCCAGGCCACGTCCTGGGTTGTAAAGGTCAACATCCCCTTTGAATTCAACGTGGGCAATAAGACTTTCCCGGCGGGGAGTTACTCGCTGGTGCAGCCGTTGCAACACTTTCTGGTGTTGCGCGACTCCCGTGGGCAGACTGTTGCCTCATTATTCA
Source organism: Acidobacteriota bacterium (assembly GCA_003225495.1). GTDB lineage: Bacteria > Acidobacteriota > Terriglobia > Terriglobales > Acidobacteriaceae > Acidiflorens. The sequence continues at coordinate 78,690 of QIAJ01000128.1, read as the reverse complement.
CGCAAGGGATCGAGTCGAACGCTCCCATGGCTGCGGCGAAGTTGAGGTTCGATTCCGTGGCAGGCCAGCACACCCTCACTGAAGTCTGGCAGCAGCAGGAGTCTTACGGCCAGCGACTGTATCCGACAAAGTACCGCACAAATGTCGCGAAGCGGCCGTCGACTGAAGCCCGCGAAACTGCGGAAGGAAGCCAACCGTAAATTGACGTTTGGAGGGGGAGGATCACATGAGCACTGCGACCACCATCATCACTCCGGCGCTGCCGGCGAATGGACATGTGGAGGAGGTGATTCGCTCGGCACAAGCCGAGCTGAATCATCTTCTCCACCAGCGCGCCGAGATCATGAAGCGCATTGGCACCGTCAAGCAGACCTTAATCGGCCTGGCAATGGTATTCGGCGAAGAAGCATTCACGCCCGACGTCCTTCAGCTTATGGGACGAACCAAGCCACGAAAACAACCTGGTTTCACGCGAGCCTGTCGAGTCATTCTGATGGAGTCTGCCACGCCCTTAGAAGCGCGACAGGGCATGCGGGAGCTGCAACGAAAATTCCCGGAACTGGTCGAGCGGCATAAAGATCCGCTCGCCTCGGTGACTACGGTGTTCAACCGCCTGGTCGGATACGCCGAGGTGCGGTCGTTCCTTAATGCAAGAGGACGCCGCGTCTGGGAATGGATCGCTGAGCCCGGGGCAGAAGGAAGCCCCACGGCCGGGGTCGCGGAAGCGCTGATCTCCGACTCTGCCAACATGACACCGCAGTAAATCGGGAACGGACGGCATCCCCGCGCCGTCCATCCGTTTTTGCTTGTAGCCCCATATCGGAGCTCTCCTCAGCCTTCAAATCACCCGACTTGCCCATGCGCCCTGTTTAGGAGCACAATTTCCGAGCATTTCAGGAGAGGCGCTAGGTCGGCATGAGGAAGCAATTTCTATTTTGGATGGCGGCTCTGTTGATGGGCGGGACGATCTCGTGCCAGTCGTCGCCGTCCGCGAGCCCCGCTGCCGCCCCGGATCCCACAGAGAGTGGCAAGTTGGCAGCCCGTGCCGAGTTCGGGCAACGCTCGCCTCGCGACCTCGCCCAGGATGAAGCCGCCGGCGGACATGTGCTTCGCAAGCATGTCGGCCGCAGCGATGACGAACTCCGTGCACGATTGTCTGACGAGCGCCATATTTCGGCCGCCTCGACCTATACTGACCGCGCCACTGCGGAGCGCGCTATCGACTCCGCTATCTCGACTTCGCAGGATCGCATACAACGCTGGCTCAAGCGCTCCGGCGGACACCCCAACCTGGTCCTCGACTATGAAAGCAACCAGCCTCTCGGGCGAACCCTGAACCGGGGAGAAAAGCAGTCGCGGCCCTGCTCGCATGCCGTCGTCGTTCTAAGATATGCTGCACCCAGCTATTACGTGCTGACATCCTATCCGGAGTGTCGCTCATGACTACAAACATTCCCAACGCGAAACCTGAAATCACTCCAGCCAATTTTCCTGCGCTGCGCTCTTTTTTGCGCGGATATTTTCACGAAGATGTGGCCGACGAATATGGCACACCGGTGGATGCCGCCGATCAATTTTGCGAGGATGCGGACGGCGACGAGCGCACCGCTGTGGCCAATGAATGGACGTTATTGATGAACTTGCTCCAGGGAAGGCCGCTGCCGGAAATCAACCAGGCATTGATCGGAAAGCTCGGGGGAGCAGTTCGTCTGAATGAAGAAGAAATCCAACAGGTATCTCAGATCTTCGCGCGCTGCCTGGCTGTAAAACCCCGCAAAGTTGCAAATCACTAATCATTACTGGCGACGAATGGAAAAAAGACGCGGAAAGCGGCGTCTCTACCAATGATCTACTCTCGCCCGACCCCGAGCGCATCTGCTACTCGGTTGATGTAGTTGAACCATGATGCGATCAAAGTGATCTGCAAGATTCCCCGATCGTCGAAACCTGTCGCCCGCAGCCTTTCATGATCGTCTTTCCAGATTTTGGTGGCGTCTTTCGTCAGCTTTACTACGTAGTCGAGCATCACGCGCTCTTGTGGCGTGATGGGAGCACTCGTATAGTCACGCTCGAGCGCGTCGACCAGCTCTTTATCCAATGTGACGCGACGCAGAAACTCTGCGTGGGACTCGATTCAATACACGCACCGGTTGGTCACAGAAACTACGGTCGTGATCATCTCCTGCTGCCGGCGCGTCAGCGGCAAGTCGGGTGACATTAGCGAGCCAAAGGTCGCGAAGGCATGGTAGAGCGCCTGCGGAATGAGCGAGTGCGATTCCACAATCTGAGCCCCACCGCCTTCTGCCGGATGCACCGGAGTCGCGTACTCGATCGGGTAGAGAGAGCGTTGTCCCTCCGCGGCGCGGCGAAGTTCATCATCGGCTTCAGACAGCGGAATTGTGCGAATCCAGGTCATGAGTTCTTACCTTTGCGCGCGGAGGCTGGAAATCAGCCTTCAAGGCGGTGTTTGGACACCTTACACGCAGCGTCCCACGGTTGCCAATAGCTGGAATGCGTTACTCCTCGGCTCCAGCAAATCCCCCGTCGGCGGCATCGGCCAGAGACTAATGGATTCTCCGCGGCACCGTCTGGGGCGGTAGAATAAATTCAGCCTCGTTTGTGGCTCGCCGTGCCGAGGCGCCGCGGTTGACTGCAATCAGGAGAACTTGATGCCGCAGGATACTCTGACCATCACCGATAACCGAACGGGCCAGATCTACACGCTTCCTGTAGAAAACGGGACCATTCGGGCCATGGATCTCCGCAAGATCAAGACCGGTCCTGAAGACTTCGGCCTGATGACCTACGACCCGGCCTTCATGAATACCGCTTCGTGTCGGAGCGCGATTACGTATATCGACGGGGACAAAGGTATTCTCCGCTATCGTGGCTATCCCATTGAAGTTCTCGCCGAGCACTGCACGTATTTGGAAGTTGCTTACCTGATCCTGTTCGGCGAGCTGCCCACATCCGCGCAGCTCAAGGATTGGATTTTTGATATCACGCATCACACGATGCTGCATGAGACCACCAAGAAATTCATGGAGGGCTTCCGCTACAATGCCCATCCCATGGCGATGCTGGTGAGCACGGTGGCTGCGCTCTCAACGGTGTATCCGGATTCGAAGAACATCCAGGCTGCCGATAGTCGCCTGCTGCAGATCAAACGTTTGATCGGCAAAATGCCCTCGATCGCGGCCATGTCGTATCGGCACATTGTCGGATTTCCTTATATCTATCCTGACAATGACCTCACCTACACAGAAAATTTCATGAACATGCTGTGGAAGATGGTCGAGCCGAAGTACGTGGCCAATCCTGTGATTTCGCGGGCGCTCGACATCCTCTTTATCCTGCATGCCGATCACGAACAGAATTGCAGCACGAATGCCATGCGCGCCGTTGGTAGTTCGCACAGTGACCCGTACCTGGCTACCGCGGCCGCCGCAGCTGCGCTCTCCGGACCTCTGCACGGCGGAGCCAATGAAGAAGTTTTGCGCATGCTTGATGAGATCGGCAGCAAAGACAACGTCGCTGCCTACATCAAGAAGATCAAAGAGGGCAAAGGCAAGTTGATGGGATTCGGCCATCGCGTCTACAAGAATTACGATCCGCGTGCCAAGATCATCAAATGGGCTGCGGATAACTTATTCGAAGTGACTGGCCGGAGCTCCAAAATCGAGATCGCCCTCGAACTGGAACGCATCGCACTGGAAGATGATTACTTCGTGAGCCGCAAGTTGTATCCGAATGTCGACTTCTACTCCGGGATCATGTACCAGGCAATGGGCTTCAAGCCGGAAATGTTTACCGTGCTTTTTGCCATTCCGCGGACCATCGGATGGCTGTCGCAATGGCAGGAGATGTTGACCGATCCCGAGCAAAAGATTGCGCGCCCGCGCCAGGTGTGGATTGGCCATGACACGCGTGAGTTTGTGCCGATCGAGCAGCGTGGGGTGGGAGTGGTCACGCGATAGGGTGCTTATTGCGGAATCAAAGAATGAAATTGCAACAGCGGGGAATGACTTTGCTGGAAGCAGCCATCTAGAGCGAATCTGAATCTCAACGCTTGAACACTCATAGCAGCTGCGCTGGCAGTGGCTCCGGCAAGAATGCCAGCCTCAAGAGTTCTCGCGCTACCTGTGTTTCTGCCCACTCTGGATGATCTCGCCGAATTCCCTCCTTGGCCAGCTCGCGAGCAAACAGGCTCATTTCAAGTGCCATGAGCAGACGTTTTTCCCCCGGCATCCCCCGCAAAACCTCGAACTGGACAGCGTGCGCCCGGGAACTTGTATCGGTGATGGACACAGTCAAATGTTAGCACGCAGTTTCCTGCTGGAAACGTGGCTGCTCACCCGCCCGCAATCGCCCCTAGAACGACCAGCGGTTCCTTCCCCGACACGACAGCCTCCGGCAGTGGTGCGTCCGGCGATTCATGAGACAGGTCCTCTTCGCAGGCAAAGAACCGCAAAAATGGCCGTCGCTGTTGCGTGCCGTGATCGCGGATCGTGCCGCGCAGCATTGGATAGCGTGCTTCGAGAGTATCCAGCACCAAGCGAAGGGTGGGCTGGCCTTCGACGTCAATCTGCACTTCGCTGCCAACGTGCGCCAGCGTCCGTAGATGTTGTGGCAGTATGACGCGGATCATGTTATTGAATTTCTCCTACCCACGCCCCGAATGGTTCCACCGAAATCTCGTCGACATCGACCTGTTTCGGGGCGGCGAACGATGACAGCAACGTCTTCGCGGGATGGGCGTGAATATCTTTCGACGCAAGGTCGAGGCGCACTTTCTGTAAGACGCCGCTCATGTTCAGGACGACGAGCACCGTTTTTGTCTGGTAGATGCGTGCATAAGCAAGCACGTTGGGGTCGTCTTCATTCAACGCGATATATTTGCCCTCCAGAAGAGCCGCGTTGGTATGCCGAAGAGAGAGCAATAGCCGGTAGTAATTTAAAATCGAATTCGGATCCTTCTTCTGGATGTCGACGTTATAGCTTTTGTAACGCGCTCCGACCGGCAACCACGGAGCCACAGCGCTGAATCCGGCATTGGCTTTCGCATTCCACTGCATCGGCGTGCGCTCGCCATCGCGGCCTTTTTCTTTAGGCCAGCCTGCCTTGCCCATCGAGTCCTTCACATCTTCCGGGCGCTTGGGATCGTTATTCTCCATGCCAATTTCCTCGCCGTAATACATCACCGGTGTGCCGCGAAGGGTCAGGTAAAGCGAGGCCATCAGTTTTGCGATCTGGTCATTGTGTTGACCGTCGCCATAGCGGTCGTAGACTCGGCGGATGTCGTGGTTGCTCAGCACGTATACCGGCCAGCCGCCGGAGCCGTCGACCCACTGGATTTGTTTGCGGAAATCCGCCGGCGAAAGTTTGTTGATGGTCGTGAACATGAAGTCCATGGGCATGTTCACTTCGTCGTTATGTTCTCCATAATATTTTCGGAGCTGGTCAATGTCGCTCGTCCACGTCTCGCCAATCAGGACCGCGTTATTTTCGTCCGCTATCTTGCGCAGACGCCGCAGCACGCCATGCAGTTCGGGCTGATTCTTGTCATAGATTTCGCGTTCGACGGGATCGCCGAATGCATTCTTGTCCGTCCCCACCACAGGGTTATCGCGGAACTGCGAATCGACATACATGACATCAACCGCATCCAGTCGAAATCCCGCCACCCCGCGCTTGTACCACCAGCGGGTTACATCGAAGAGATTTTTTTCAACTTCGGGATTGCGCCAGTTCAAATTGGGCTGGGGAGGATAGAAATAGTGGTAGTACCACTGGTCGCTGGCGGGATCGAACTTCCATGCCGACCCGCCGAAGAGCGAAGTCCAATTATTCGGCGGCTGTCCCGGCCCCTTCCCATCGCGCCAGATGTACCAGTCCCGCTTTGGATTGGAACGCGACGACTTCGCCTCCTGAAACCACTTGTTCTGATCCGACGTGTAGGTTAGGACGAAGTCGAGCAGCACGCGAATATCCTGCTGCTTCGCCTTCGCGAGCAACTCATCCATGTTCTGGAGCGTGCCGTAATCAGGATCGACGTTGTAGTAGTCCGACACGTCGTAACCCCAATCGACATGCGGCGACGGAAACATCGGCGCAATCCAGATCGCATCGACTCCCAGCCAGCGCAGGTACTCAAGCTTGGACGTGACGCCTGGAATGTCGCCGATCCCGTCATTATTGCTATCCGCAAAGCTGCGCGGATAAAGCTCGTAGAAGACAGCGTGCTGCCACCATTGATGCCCTTCCTTATCGACAGCCGTTTGCTGGCTCCGGGAAGGCAAAGCCATAGTGGCAATAAAGAAAAGAGGCAGTATTAATTTCCGGCGACGCATCTATGTTCTTCTACCCGTCCCCTTACGCCAGCGTCTGCACCTCAACCGAGAGCACTGCCGGCAAGTCTCGCACGATCGGATTCCAGCTATCGCCCGCATCATTCGACGCGTACACCTGCCCGCCGGTGGTGCCAAAATACACACCGCACTTGTCGAGCGTGTCGACCGCCATGGCGTCGCGGAGAACGTTCACGTAGCAGTCTTTCTGCGGAAGGCCTTTGGTCAGCGCCTCCCATTCGTTTCCGCCGCTACGGCTGCGGTAAACGCGCAGCTTGCCCTCATGCACGTAGTGTTCCGAGTCGCTCTTGATCGGGACGACATAAATCGTCTCCGGCTCGTGCGAATGCACATCGATCACAAATCCGAAGTCGGTCGGCAAGTTTCCGCTGACTTCTTTCCAGTTATCGCCGGCATCGTCGCTTCGCATCACGTCCCAGTGCTTCTGCATGAACAGCACCCCTGGTCGTTTCGGGTTCATCGCGATGTGATGAACGCAGTGTCCTACCTCCGCGTTCGGATCAGGAATGTACTGCGACTTCAGGCCGCGGTTGATCGGTTTCCAGTTCTTGCCACCATCATCGGTGCGGAAAGCGCCTGCTGCGGAAATTGCAATATACATCCGCTGTGGATTGCTCGGATCAAGAATAATGGTGTGCAGACACATACCGCCCGCCCCGGGCTGCCACTTCGGCCCGGTGCCATGGCCGCGAAGCCCGGGCAGTTCCTTCCAGTTCTGTCCGCCATCGGTAGACCGGAAAATCGCCGCGTCTTCCACGCCCGCATAGACGGTCTCCGGATCGGACAGCGACGGTTCCAGGTGCCAGACCCGTTTGAACTCCCAGGGATGCTGCGTGCCGTCGTACCACTGATGCGTTGTCAGCGGCCGAGCGGCATCGTCATATGCGAACTTGTTGCTCTCACCTTTCGGCGGGCCGGGCGCCGCGGACTCTCCAGCGGGCGTTCCGGGCTGGTGCCAGTTCTTTCCGCCATCGTCGGAGCGTTGAACGATCTGCCCGAACCATCCGCTGGTCTGCGAGGCGTAAATGCGATTCGGATCGGCTGGCGATCCCTTTAAGTGATACATCTCCCAGCCTGCAAAATGAGGCCCGCTGATTTCCCATTTTTCACGCTTGCCGTCTGACTCTAGAATGAATGCGCCCTTGCGCGTCCCGACGAGTACTCGTACTTTGCTCATCCCGCATCTCCTGTTGAATTTTGAAAGAATTGAGAAGTGAGCCCGCTTATCGGAGCCGCTATCGCGGCGGCCGAATCCAGGCTCACTCCGGGTCAGCTCAATCAGGCTGCCTTGGCAGCCTGCTGATCAAGCATCTGTTTCATAAATCCGCGCATCGCGGCTATATGACCCGGTGACCGGCCTTCTATCCAGGTCTCATAGCGCTGCGCAGCCTTTTCCATGTGGGCGAGGTGTCCTTTGTACGCCCACCGATCCCGAGCTTGCGGCACAACAGTCTTAGCGAGTTCCCAGACTCCGAAAAATTCCCCGTTCGTCTCAAAGAAGAGGTCTTCGTGCAGCAGTCCATAGTTGAGTAAAGCGCAGGCTTGCTCCCAATAACTGAGTACCATTCCCACGAAGGCGCCAGCTTCGGTGCCGGGCGCGGCAATGCGCATGGCTTCATCGATGTTCTGTGGATGGTAGTTTTTGAAGTACCAGTCCCGTCCTTGGCGCAGCCGCGCCTCACGACGCATTTCATAAATTTGCAGGTGGAGTTTTGCTTGTTCGTGCGTCGGTGCTTTTTCGGTTTGCATATTTAAGTCTCCTTATTTTCTTTTAATCAGCTGTTTATGAGTTGAGTTTTCGGCGTTTCTCCGGGCCGCCTATGTGTAGACGATCAGACTACTTCAAATTCGACATCCCCTTCTAGATGCGCCCTTATTTCTTAGGAAAGTTCGGATCCGCCTTCACTTCAAGGATTTGTTTTGTATGCCGATCGCTGTGAGCAGCCACGAATAGCAGCCATTCGTAAGCATCCAACGGCTGGCCGAGCGGACTTTCCGCAACGTGTTCCCGCAAGTCAGGCGTTGTTTGCAGAAACGCGATCGTCTGAGTCCGGCTCTTTTGGAAATGCGCAAGCGTCTCAGACGGACTCCAGCGTCCGGTCGGCACCAGCGGAGGCGGCGCCTGTGCTTTATGACTGCGATCTGGAATCATTGCCAGAACCATGGCATCCGCTTTTGCGGTGTCGCGGTCGGCAGCTCCCGCGGGGGATTTCATGATTTTGTCGGTCACATTCTGGTAAAGGAAATCTTCAGCCAAGGCAATGTGTTCGAGCGTCTCCGCCACCGACCAGCGGTCTGGAGCCGGCTTGAACTTCATCTGGCCATCCGACAGTCCCGTGGTTGCCGTAACAATTGCGTCGCGAGTCTGTTCGAGATACTTTATGCCTTTATCCCGATCCGCCTGCGTCAGCGTCTGACCAAATGATGCGACTCCCATCAACAATAGCGTGCACAGCAGCGATAAAACTTTCTTCATGAACTCTCCTCGATTAAGAATTTGTGATAGACCGCTAAGTTTGTGAAACGACTATCTTCGAAACGAAACGAGCGCGCGTAACCTGTCATCCCGCAGATACAGCCCTCCCCAGATGAACGCGGCCATATAGATCGGGAACAGCACATTACTGAACAATGGTTCGCCAACACGGAGTTGGCTCGCGACCGCGCCACCAAGATAGCCAGTCAGCAGGATCGCTCCCAGTATCGACGTCTGTGGAATCGCATGAATCACCACACACGTGAGGAGAATGATTCCAATGGTAGCCGTCAGGTTCAGAGGATATCCCAAGCGAATCATTCCCTTGACGACCGGAGCCGGATTGACCAATTTTATGATGCCGTCCATCAACAGGAATAGAATTGCGAGACCGCTGAGAATACGTCCAGCCCAGAGTTTCTTGGTTGAAGCAGGAGCACCATGGTTCGTTGTTTGCATGAGCGTTTCCTCCGGATGTCAATAAATGAGAAGCGAGCCCGTCTGCCGGAACTGCCGGCTTACCCCGCTCTACTTTCACGACGAATGAGCAACAGCCGTATCGACATGGATGCCAAATTTTTCGAAACATCCACTGTACGCGACACTTCCTTTCAAAACCTCGCCCTTCCAGAGAATTCAATTTCACGGGAGAGTATGCAATACTTCACTTGCAAAATGCAAGTGATATGCTAGAATAAAAATGTGACCAGAAAAAAGCCAGGACCGGCGCGCCGGTCCGGCTGTCCGCTGAATGCTTCCATCGAGATGCTGGGAGATCGCTGGTCACTGTTGATTATTCGCGACATGATGTTGCGTGGATCGCGCACCTTCAAGGAATTCCTCGATTCATACGAGAGAATCGCCACGAATATCCTGGCCGATCGTCTGCGAAAACTGATCTCCTACGGAGTCATCACCACCGAACCCGACCCGACCGACGGCCGCAAGCGGATTTACCTCCTTACCGAAAAAGGTATTGCTCTCGCTCCGGTGATGACCGAGATGGTGCTCTGGGCCGCCGACCATGAAGAGACCGGTAATCAAGCGCTGGTCCGCCTAATGCGAGAGGACAAGGAAAAGTTCTTGGCGGGAGTGCGACGGCGCTGGGCGGAGTCAAGAAGCCGTGAATAGTTCGACCTCGGGTTTCTGATCGTGCCTGGACGAATTTTCCCCCTTAATCTGGTTCTCGAACCCCAATTCCCGTTCCGCCCCACTCGTACACTCCCCTTTGGTAATCCTTGGTAACCATACGGTTCTTCCGGCCCAGCCTTACAATGAGCTTTGTCGCGACCAGGTTTCGGGACGGCGGCAGGTGTTTCACCCGGGAATGCCCGGTGAAGTTGGGACCCGTTCAGCAACGCTCCGACGATTGGTGGGCGTTCAGCGGGAATCAAGGCTGGAGTCCGCACTTATATGGCGTTTGGTTTCGGCTTCAACAAACAGAAGCTTCTCGGTACGGCGGAAAAGTTTGTCCAGCAGGGCAAGATTCAGAACGCCATTTCCGAGTACGAGAAGATTCTTAAAAACGATCCCAAAGACCTTACCGTGAACAACACGGTGGGGGACTTGTACGCCCGTCTCGGCGATACTGCCAAAGCCATTGAATGTTTTAAGAGTGTTGGCGATGCCTATGCCGCGCAAGGTTTCACGGTCAAGGGCATCGCGATGTACAAGAAGATCACCAAGATCCATCCAAGCGTCGATGGATCTTTGAAACTGGCCGAACTTTACACCCAGCAAGGGCTCTTCAACGACGCGCGCGCGCAATATCTGCAGGTCGCCGAAGACTTCATGAAGAATGGCGACTTCGAGCAGGCGATTCGTTTATTCCAGAAAGTCCTGGAAATGGACCCGGAAAACGTCGCGATGCGCGTCAAGCTGGCCGAGGTTTACGTCAAGCTGGGCAAGAAGACCGAAGCCTGGGAAATTTTCAGCGCGGCCGCAGAATCCGCGCGCTCGCGAGGATCGCTCGCCACCTCCGAGGAGATCCTCCAGCGCATGCTGGTACTCGATCCCGGAAACAGTTATGTACTGCTGCTCCGCGGACGCGCGGCCCTCGAAGCCGACGATCCCAAGAAAGCAATTCAGTTCCTCGAGAAGGCGCCCGATCTCGATTCTCATCCTGAAGGTCTGCGCGATCTGCTCAAGGCTTATCTTCAGACTGGCAAACTGCAGCAGGCAGCGCCTCTCGCTGACAAACTGCTGTCGGTGCACAACGACCCCGAAGGCTTGTTCCTCCTGGCCGAAGGTTGCTCGCACGCGGGGCAGTATCAACTGGCTCTCGAAGTTTACGTACAGCACGCCGATCGCCTGCTGGCCGCTGATTCCACCAAGTTGCTCTCCAGCCTGCACACGATGATCTCGCATGTGCGCGACGATGTCGGCGCGCTGGATGGTCTTCTCAAGCTTCTCAACAAGGCGGGAGAAAGCACGCACGTCGGCGAAGTCACCGAACTTCTAGCCCACGCCTCGGTCAAGACCGGAGACTTCCCCCGAGCCCGTGATCTCTACAAGATGCTGGCCACGCTCGAGCCTCAGAACACGCTGCACATGCAGAATTACCAGCAGGTTCTGGCGCACATGGAAGAAGCATCCCCCACGACCCGGCTCATTACCGCCGAAGAGGGCGCCGTGATCGTCGAGGAATTGGAAGCGACTGCGCCCCCTGTGGACCAGTCTTACCCAGACGATATTGCCATCGCTGTGCGTTCAGCCATCACGGATGCGGATCTGTTCCTTTCCTACAATTTGCCGGACAAAGCCATCGTACCGCTGTTGGGAGCTTTGCCACAGGCGCCCAGCGACGTCCGACTGAACCAGCGTCTGGCGGCGCTGCACACTCGCAATTTGCGTTTCACGGAAGCTGCAGTCTGCTGCCGGACTCTCGAGACCGCTTATCACGACGCCGGATTCCCTGACGAAGCAGTGCGCTACGGAGAATTGGCTGTTCGGTACGAAGAGCGCGCCGCAGCTGCGCCTCCGCCAAAAGCAGTTCCAGCAGCTGCAAAGGCGATACCCGCTGCTGTTGCGGCGGCCACCGCTTCAACCGCGCCTTGGCCAGCCGCACCGTCTCCGGCTGCCGCCGAGTACGGTTTTACTACGGAACAGATTGAGCCGCCGCAGGAAGAATTTTCCGTGCAGGTGGTTCCCGACGCACTTCAACCCGCCGAAGACCTGTCTTCCGAGTGGGCTGATTCGGAATCTTCGGTTGCGACTCCCCCGTCCGAGACGCATGCCGAGGAGCCCGCTCGCGCTTTCAATGCCGAAGATCGCGCTTCAGAAATTGCAGAAGTCGTCGAAGAAATCCGCTTCTACCTTGAGCACTTCATGCGGGACCAGGCGCAGGCTGCTTTCGCCCGCCTCAAATCTCTGACCAACGATCGCAGCATCATCGATGCGGTCCATCTCCAGATCAAAGCTGCTGGAAGCAAGGCTGCCGAGGCGGAGCCTGTACCCGATATCGCCGGGACTTCCCCATCCGATTCTCAGGATTTCGAAATTGAAGTGGAATCGGAGCTTGCTGCCCAGCCTGAGACGCCCGTGGAACAGCTGTCAGGGTACGACCATGCCGTCCCCGCTCAGGAACCAGTCGCCGAAGTGGTTCAAGCCGCGTCCGAGATGGTTGAGGCCGACGACCTGTCTTCGTTTGTGTCCGACCTGGAAAAATCGCTGGGTGACTCTTTTCCCGAAGTCGAAGCCGCTCCACCAGCGCCCGCTCCGACGCAAGCCATACCCGCGTGGCCCCAAACGGCGCCGTCGAAGCCCAAAGCTGCTCCTGAGCCGCCCACAACCGTCGCACCGGCGCCGCGGCGCGCGCCCGAGCGCCAACCGGTAGCGCAAGCACCAGTTCCTTTGGCTCCGCAGGTAATGCCGGCGGCAGCAGCTTCGGCGAGCGCAGCCGCAGCCGGAAGCGCAGCCACACTTAGCTACGCCCCGACTGCCGTCCGCCCGCTTGGTGCTGGCGCCGAGGCGATGCATCCCCAACAGAGCGTGGATCTGTCCGAAATGTTCGGCGAACTCAAGCAAGAACTCGAAGAGGACGTAGCCACTGCCGATGAAGATCCGGAGACGCATTACAACCTCGGAGTCGCCTTCCGCGAAATGGGCTTGCTCGACGAAGCCATAGCGGAACTGCAGAAGGTCTGCAACTCCATCGAGCGTGGACATTCGTTCGTTCAGATCGTTCAGACTTACACGTGGCTCGCCCAGTGCTTTCTCGACAAAGGCGTTCCGGACGCTGCCATTCGCTGGTTTGAAAAGGCGCTCACCATACCGGGACTTGATCAAGAAGCCCGGCTCGCGATCCATTACGAACTCGGCTCCGCCTGCGAAGCGGCCCGGGACAAACCAGCCGCCTTACGCCATTTCACGGCCGTCTACGGCGGAAACATCGATTATCGGGACGTTGGCGAGCGCATTCAGGCCCTGAAGTCGTAGAATGCAGCAGTGGGGCGCAATCTTGCTTCGGGGATGCCCTCGGGTCTCTCACCCACATCAGAACGCATTCGATGATCTCCGACCCCAAGTTGCCCCTGGCACGCAGTTCCACTGACTTGCCGGAACTTCAGCCGCGATCTCATCCACCGGAGCCCCAGGCCGTTCAGGGAGCCGCTTCCCGTGGACCGCGGTCAGCAGTGCGCATCTGGCTGCTGCGGTTGGGAGTGCTGATGTTCGTCTTTCTGTGCGCCACCATCGGGGTCATGCTGATGATCCTGCCCTGGCGTCCGGAGTGGGGCGACAACCATCTGCTTTTGCCCTATCCCACGCTGCGCGCCATCTTTGCCACCGGCTTCGTCCGCGGGGTCTGCACGGGTCTGGGCGTGCTCAACGTCTGGATCGGCTTCTGGGAGGCTATTCAGTATCGGGAAGATGGATGAAAGCGTCGTCGGTCGACGGTCGTTTGTCGTTGGCTCCCTCGACTGCTGCAAACGATCCGATGATGAAAAACCTGCAAACTTGAATGAGAGCGCGAACGACCACGAGTAGCGAACGACTTTATGGATAAGAAAATACTTCAGCCCGCCCCTCTCGCCTACGAGAACGAGCAGTTCCTGAAGAGTCCCGACGGGCGGGTTTTGCGCATTCTGTCCGAGTATATCGAGCCGCTTGCCCGCTTCCGCCGCGAGCAGATCCAGGATACGGTCGTCTTCTTCGGATCGGCCCGTTTCCAGAACTTGCAGAACGCCGGCGATCGGCTGACCGAAGTGCGGGGAAATCGCACCGGGGCGGCAGCCGCGCAGCAGGCTGCTTATATGAAGCGCGCTCAGGCTGGTGTGGACATGGCGCGCTACTACGAAGACGCCCGCCGCCTTGCGTACATGCTCACCGAATGGTCCAGTCAGATTCCGGCCAAGCGCCACCGTTTCGTGGTGACCACCGGCGGTGGTCCCGGGATCATGGAAGGCGCCAACCTGGGGGCGCAGGAAGCCGGGGGCAAGACGATCGGCCTGAACATCAATCTGCCGTTCGAGCAGAACCCCAATCCTTACATCACGCCCGCACTCAACTTCGAGTTCCATTACTTTTTCATGAGGAAGTTCTGGTTCGCTTATCTGGCGAAAGCGCTGGTGATTTTCCCTGGTGGTTTCGGGACTCTTGACGAGCTGTTCGAAATCATGACGCTTGCGCAGACGGAAAAGCTGGCCAAGAAAATCTTTGTTGTCATTTACGGAAGCAAGTACTGGAACAAGATCATCAACTTCGAAGCCATGGCTGATGCGGGGGTCATCTCGCCCGAGGACCTTAACTTGTTGAAGATCGTTGACTCTCCTGAAGAAGGTTTCGAGTTCCTGAAGGAAAATCTCACCAAATACCACCTCGGACCGCAACAGCCGAAACGCACCGGTGAAGCCGCCGCGCCCGAAATCGCCAAAACCAGGCCGTAAGTGCGGCCCGCGCTCTAGCCCGCGTATCCTCGTAGGCTTGGCTTCCGCCGTAGTACGCTGGCTCCTGATGGCTCCCCGCTGTCTGCTCTACTACATCACCGACCGGTCTCAATTCCGTGGCGACGAAGCCGCCCGCCGACGCGCTCTGCTCGCCAAAATCGCCGAAGCCGCGCAAGCCGGAGTGGATTACATCCAGCTCAGGGAAAAAGATCTCACTGCGCGCGAATTGGAAGGACTGGCACGCGAGGCTGTTCGCGTGCTTCATGAAGCTGGACAGGCGGTGACCAGCGACCAGCGACTAACGACCAGTCTTCTCATCAACTCCCGCACTGATATCAGCCTTGCGGTCGGCGCCGCGGGCGTCCACCTGCCTTCGAATGACATCTCGCCCGCGGAAGTCCGGCAAATCTGGACCCTGTGTGGCGCTGGCGCCCTCGCCCGCAGGCAGCCGGTAATCACAGTGGCCTGTCACACAACAGAAGATGTCCTGCGCGCCGAATCCGAAAACGCCGACTTCGCGCTCTTCGCCCCGGTTTTCGAAAAAGTGAGAACTGCTGCTGCAGGCCTGGCCGCTCTCGGCGAAGCGTGCCAGGTAAGGATCCCGGTCCTGGCGCTGGGCGGGGTTACTCTTGAGAACGCGATCTCGTGTCTCGAAGCGGGCGCCGCCGGAGTCGCCGCCATCCGCCTCTTTCAGGAAAATAGAATTGAAGACGTAGTCCGCACGCTGCGGAATAATCACGCTGCGAAATAATGATGAGCGGGCATTCCCAGGCGCGTAGATTTTGTGGGTGTAGCTGGGGCACAGGACTTTGTCGCTGCGATATGAACAGTTTTGAATTCAGGCTTTAGCCGAGGTACAAACTCGTGCAGGCAGCAAACCTTCTCTCCCAATCCGCAGGGCTCTTCCCAGTACCCTCTCGATTCCCGCTGGCTCCTTCTTGATGGGCTCGAATGTCGGCCAGGACAATGAGCAACCAGTCCACCGCGTATGGGTGGACAACTTCCTGTTCGCCGCCTGCCAAGTTACCAACGCTGACTGCATCCGCTTTCTTCGCGACACGAAATCCCTTCCGCCAGCTTTCTGGAACGACCCCAATTTCAATCATCCCGAACAACCGGTCGTAGGAATCTCATGGTTCGAGGCGGTCCGCTACTGCGAGTGGCTCAGCGCAGAAACCAGGCGCCGATTCCGGCTTCCTACGGAAGCCGAATAGGAACGTGCCGCGCGCGGAGACCGCGAAGGCGCTCTGTTTCCGTGGGGCGACAACCCGCCCGAAACACTCCCCGATTATGCCGACCGCTGGAAGACCGGTCCCGACCCGGTCGGCCGTGCTGCTCCTAATGAATTCGGACTCTTCAACATGTGCGACAACGTCCACGAGTGGTGCAGTGACTGGTACGCGCCGGACTACTACGCAGTCTCGCCCGAGCGGAATCCGCGGGGGCCGGAAACGGGTGGGCGCCGCTCATCTCGCGGGGGATCGTGGCGTCACCACATCAAGATTTCGCGCTGCGCCACACGTTCAAGCATCTCTCCGGATTTCAAGTACGCTGACTATGGCTTTCGAGTTGCGTGCGATGTCTAATTACAGGGTGAGAAGTCAGATTGCAGAGTGAAATCATCGGAGCTGCAGTCAGTGCCGAATTGGCCCGGGAAATTGTTGCAGAAATTCCACGCGGCGTTTGAGGTCCTGAAAACGAGGGTCGGAACGAAGCGGATCCGGCCTGAGGTCTCTTTTGAGGAAGTAAGAACTGCTGCGTTTGCGGGTTAGTACAAGCATAAATCGAAGCGGCCCGCACCGCCGATTGTAGAAAAAATAAGAAACCGCGAATCATTTCATCAATCTATAGTCTTGCTTCTGCAATTTTGGAGTCCGTATGACAGGGTTCGCTTACCTGTATCTCAACGAAATCCGCCGCCAGTTGCGCGGCCACAAGCGGATGGCGGAAACCGCCATGTCCCAACTCGATGACGAGGAATTCTTCGCCACCATAGACCCCGAATCGAATTCGGTAGCCATCATCGTGAAGCACATTGCAGGAAATGCGCGCTCCCGATTCACCGACTTCCTGACCACCGACGGAGAGAAGCCTGACCGCTTCCGCGATAAAGAGTTCGAAATGTCTACCGATACCACCCGCGAAGAGGTTATGCGCTGGTGGGAGGAAGGTTGGTCACGCATTCTCTCGACCCTCGACTCCCTCAAGCCCGAAGACGTCTCGCGCACGATTACCATCCGAAAGGAGCCGCACACCGTGATGCAGGCGCTGAACCGGGCCCTCGCCCACTATGCCCAGCACACTGGACAAATTGTTTTCCTGTCCAAACATCTGCGTTCATCCGGTTGGAAGACGTTGAGCATTCCGCGTGGCAAGTCCGAAGAGTTCAACTCCGGAAATCAGAAGGGATTTTCTCGCGGCACATACAAGACTTGATTCTGTGATTCTGCCACTAGCGGTTCAATGATAAGGGCCGTAATATCGATACTGCATTCGCATCGCAATAAAAGATTCAAGGGATCAAGCCATTCTACTCCGAGTGTTAAAATAACCCGTTTGTACTGATAATTCCTTTCTTTAAAAGGGAGACTCCATGCCCGATACCATGCTCGCGGTGGTGAAGCCGGAAGCCGCGCCGGGCGCGGAGATTCGCGAAGTTACAGTTCCCAGCTACGGACGCAACGATGTCCTGGTCAAAGTCAAAGTCGCCTCCATCTGCGGCACCGACCTGCATATTTACGAGTGGGACCGCTGGGCCCAGGGACGCATCCATCCGCCGCTGATTCCGGGCCACGAATTCTGTGGCGAAGTCGTCGCCTTCGGCGATGAAGTCACGAGTGTGAAAGAAGGCGATTTTGTTTCCGCCGAAATGCATGTTGCCTGCGGCAAATGTCTGCAATGCCGGACTGGCGATGCCCATATCTGTCAGAACGTGAAGATCATCGGAGTCGACGCCGACGGCGCCTTCGCGGAATACGTGGTGATTCCCGAGTCGAATATCTGGAAACTCGATCCGGCTATTCCTCAGGAGTACGCCTCGATTCTCGATCCTCTCGGCAATGCGGTGCACTCGGTTCTTGCCGGCGAGATTGCCGCCAAGACCGTCGCGGTCACCGGATGCGGACCGATCGGCCTATTCTCGATTGCGGTAGCCCGCGCGGTGGGCGCAACTACTGTCTTCGCTATAGAAGTCAATGAACATCGGCGCAAGCTCGCTACAAAAATGCACGCCGACGTCGTGCTCGACCCCTCGAAAGAGGAGGTTCGCAAGATCGTCAACGAGCGAACAGGCGGATTGGGAGTCGACGTAGTTCTCGAGATGGCGGGCCATCCCGATGCGATCCGAACGGCCTTCGACATCGTCCGGCGCGGCGGACGCATCTCTCTTCTGGGCCTCACCAGCAAGCCCATTCCGCTCAACTTCTCCGAAGACATTATTTTCAAAGGCCTGACGATCCAGGGCATCAACGGGCGCCGTATGTACCAGACCTGGTACCAGATGACGGCTCTTCTGAAAAGCGGCAAACTCGATCTGCATCCCGTCATTACCGACCGGATTCCGATGAAAGATTTTTCGAAGGCCATGGCGCGCCTGAAAACAGGCGAAGCGAGCAAGATTCTGGTGTATCCCAATGGGACGAAATGAACCAGCTGATGCGGCCGCCCCGGCCCGCGAAAGGCCACGTGGTTTTTCTCGCGAATTCGGAGATTGTAGTAAAACTGTAATTACCGGAGAGGTGGCCGAGTGGTTGATGGCTCCGGTCTTGAAAACCGGCATACCTGAAAGGGTATCGGGGGTTCGAATCCCTCCCTCTCCGCCAGTACTTTAGTTATCTAGTACTTGCAAGTCGGTGATACCTACACTGAGTCCACGGGGTATACCTTTTAATCCCCGTCACAGGAGCAGTGCGGTATGGCCGATCAATGGCGCGATGTCTCTGGATACGACGGCATTTATCAGGTTTCGGACCAAGGACACGTTCGCAACATCCACACCAGCAAAATTCTTCAGCCCACCCGAATGAAAAACGGGAGACTCTACGTCACCCTGTCGAGCGACGGATTCCAGCGAAAGTGTACCGTTCATGGATTGGTCGCCGCTTCGTTTCTAGGCGACTGCCCGGCCGCGCACGAGACAACGCACAAGGACGGCGACTATACCAACAATGCCGCTTCAAATCTCGAATATGTCACGCGTCGAGAAAATCAGAAGCGGTTCGTTATGCGGTCGGGCGGATATTCCGTCAATCTCACGAAGCGGGTTCAGACCGGGAATGGCATGCGTTACTGCCCCGTCGCTCAGTCCGCAAACGGCCGAGTTAAGCCCGATGTCGTGCTGGTGGATGGAAAAGAAGAGAGACATCTGGAAGGGGCCTATTACCTTGAGTGGCGCGAAGGCGCAAAACGAGTGCGTCTGTCGGTGGGCAAAGACTCGGCCGACGCCAGCGCCCGACGCCAGCGCAAAGAAGCCGAGTTGAACGCAGTGAACAACGGCGTTTCTGTGATGCCTGAAAACGGTCACAACGGGCACCGATCGGTAGCCGCAGCCGTCACAGAGTTTCTTGACGAAACCAAGCTCACAAAGAAACCGAAGACTCTTGCCGCATATTCGACAGCCCTTTCGTACTTCGTAGAATCCTGCCACAAGCTCAATCTCGAAGAGATCGATCGGAAGGACCTGCTGAAGTTCTCCGCGTTCCTGCGTGACGAGAAAGACCAGGCACCACGCAGCGTGTACAACAAGTATGAGAACGTGATGACGTTTCTGAAAGCGCAAGGGATTCGCGGTCTGGCCAGCAAGAACGATTGGCCGCGGTACACCGAAGAAGAACCAGAGATCTACGAGGATGAGGAACTGGATAAATTGTTCGCGGCGTGTGACTCCGAAGAACGGCTCTGGTATGAATTCTTCCTGATGACAGGAATGCGTGAGCAGGAAGTCATGTATGCGTACTGGTCGGACGTCAACCTCACTGCTGGCACCGTTCGTGTGAGCCACAAGCCGGACCGAGGGTGGACACCGAAGGCGTACAAGGAGCGGGAGATTCCCATTCCTTCAAAGCTGGTGAAGAGTCTGAAGGCGTGGAAAGCGAAGTCTGACAAGCGGTGTAGCCTCGTCTTTCCGACCTCCGGGTGCAATCCCAAGCTCGATTTCCTAGATAGTCTGAAGGCGGTCGCCGAGGGTGGGAAGCTGGATAAATACAATTTCTGGCTACACAAATTCAGGGCTACGTTCGCAACCCGATGCCTCTGGGCGGGGGTCGATCTTCGCACGGTTCAGCAGTGGCTCGGTCACTCGGACATGGAATCGACCATGCGGTATTTGAAGCCGTCTCGCAGCCAGCATGTGCGTAATAAGGTGAACGAGATTTTTGCCTCGCAACATGGCAAGTTGAGAGGGTT
Organism: Acidobacteriota bacterium; assembly: GCA_003225495.1. Taxonomy (GTDB): domain Bacteria; phylum Acidobacteriota; class Terriglobia; order Terriglobales; family Acidobacteriaceae; genus Acidiflorens. Next base: position 58,558 of record QIAJ01000128.1, on the reverse strand, counting down.
TGCAGTCAAGTTAAGTATGGTGTAGTTGTCGGCGTTCTGTTGGGGCGTGTTCGAAGGCCAGTTTGGCGTTAGCTCCATGCGCAGGAACCCTCTGAAAGTTTGGCGTACTAGAACGCCGAACGATCTAGCCGCGACCAACCTATTCCCCGTCCACGCGCTGCTTCTTCATATACCCAGCGATTACTACGCCGGAATCAGTGCTCACAAACTCTACTTCTTTGCCGGCGTCAACAATCACGAGATCGCGGTGCACGATGCCGCTTGCGCCGGCGTCCACTGTGAGACTGCCAGTGCAATTGCCATTGACCGCGTAAGTGCCGGTAAAGGTGACGGGAAACGCCGAGCCGCCGAAATCCGCCGTGGAAGAGCCAGAGAGGTTTCCGTGACCGTCGAACAAAAAATAGACCGCTTCTGCGAAGGGCACAAAGGTCTTGATCCGGATGTCATTGGGATCGCCGGAAGTGTTGATCAGGCCAGTGGTGCCGGCTCCGTATCCGCCGTGCAAAATCGCGGTCGTGCAGACTTGGGGGTTCGCATGCAGCTTGAATGCCTTGCTGCCGGTAAGAGCTGCCAGGCCGGCTATCACGAGTAACACCATAGCGGCGCGCTTCAAATTGGTTTTCATCTTCTTCTCCTATCTCCAAAAATCCTTACAAACACTCTTTTGCCTCCACTGTCCTCCACGAGCCGCCGGGCAGCGGACTAGTTACCTTTCGGGGAACAAAGCTGCCCGGAGTAGCGCAGTACGATCTGACCGGTGTTCAGGTCAACCTCCCCGATGTTGGTGAAATCTCCAGTTACTTGGGCGAACTTGCCGGTCCCACCGCTGAGGTGAACGGGGTAGGTGATGATCGCGTAGAGGCCGGGGGCCACTGCTGTCGAGGTGGCGGTCGCCTGGTCAAAGGAGAGCGTGTCTCCCGATTCGGTGACCCAGTGATGCTGGATGTGGAATACGAGGTTATTCCCGATGACCTCGGTGCTCACGACGGTGCTGCTAACCGACCCCTTCAAGTCGCCCGTAACCGGCCCCATCGTGGTGCTGGCGTCGATCGCTCCCAGGTTCGTCATCAGCATTCCGCCAACGGATTGGCAAGTCAGGCGTTTACTGTTCTTCTGAGCGGCGGCTCCAGCGACTAGGAACGCTATCGCAGCGAGAATTGAGATTGCTTTGTTAATCTTGGTGAATCGCATATTGTCCTCCGAGTGAGTTGGGACCAACTGCTCCCGATGTGGTTCGCTCTCATCTTGTCTCAGCGAGATTTCGGCCGCGTTTGGCTCATGCCATGGAACAATTTCTTGTTTCGAGTTACTGCGCTCCAATACTTCCTTAACAAAAGGTTGTCTTTTCAATAGGTTGACTTTGTTCCGGCTCGGGGATATCTTGAGTCGCAACTCGGCTTTCCCCTGCCGCACTCGAGAGTAGGAAAGTGTCTCGTCTTTCAACCAAGCCTGTCAGTGAGCTACTGGGTAAGTGGCAAGCGGGTGACTCCGAAGCGCTGCAAGCCCTGATGCCGCTGGTCTATGCCGATCTGCGCCGCCTGGCGCACCAGTGCCTGCGCAAGGAACGTCCCGGACACACTCTCCAGAGCACCGCCCTCGTGCATGAAGCCTATGTACGCCTGACCAAACGAGAAAAGGTGTATTTCGAGAGGCGATCTGATTTCTTTGCCGTCTCGGCTCAATTGATGCGTCAGATACTCGTGGACTACGCTCGCGGCCATCGCGCGGCGAAACGCGATGGCGGTCTCAAAGTCGTGCTGGACGAAGCCACCGCTCTACCCGGGGCCCGAGAGATCAGCCTGGTCGCGCTCGACGATGCCCTGAACGAGCTCTCTCGGCTGGACCCGCAACAGGGCCGGATCGTGGAGCTGCGCTTTTTCGGAGGACTGTCGATCGAGGAGACTTCGCAGTTTCTGGGCGTCTCGCCGGCTACCGTCAAGCGAGACTGGACGACGGCGCGCCTCTGGCTGAACAAACAGATGAGCCGCGCATGACCAGCATGACTCCAGAGCGCTGGCAAAGGATGAAGGGCGTGCTCTACGAGGCTCTAGAGCTTCCCACCGAACAGCGTGCCGAATTCCTTGACCGCGTTTGTTCCGGCGAAGACTCATTGCGGCAGGAAGTGGATTCGATGCTTTCCTCGGGCGACAACTCCTGCTCCAACCTCTTGCAATCGTCGAGGCCGCGCGTTCCCCTCTCGTCTGGAACGAAGCTGGGACACTACGAAGTCCAATCGCTGCTGGGCGCAGGCGGAATGGGCGAGGTCTACCGTGGCCACGATCCACGACTTAGCCGTGATGTTGCGGTTAAGGTCCTGCCACACCTCTTTTCTGAAGATCCGGAACGCTTGCGTCGCTTCGAGCAGGAAGGCCGGGCGGCGGCGGCTCTTAACCATCCCAATATTCTCGCCATCTATGACGTAGGTACAACGGAAGAGGGCATCTCCTACGTTGTATCGGAACTACTGGAGGGTGAGACTCTCCGGCAATGTCTGAGGAGGGGACCACTGCCCATGCGCAGGGCTGTGGACCTCGCCTTGCAGATGGCCAGGGGTCTGGCAGCCGCGCACGATAAGGGCATTATCCATCGCGACCTCAAGCCCGAGAATCTTTTTCTGACCAAAGATGGACACCTGAAGATTCTCGATTTCGGCTTGGCCAAACTAGTCGATTCGCAGGCCGCCTCTCCCCATGCGCGAACCCTGACAAAAGATACGACCGCCGGAGTGATGATGGGCACCATCGGATACATGCCACCAGAGCAAGTGCGCGGTCTGGCAGTTGACCAGCGCTCCGACATCTTTGCGGCCGGTGCGGTCGTCTACGAAATGCTTTCGGGTAAGAGAGCGTTTCAGGGAGAGACCACAGCCGATACGATCGATGCCATATTGAACCACGATCCAACGCCTTTGACGGAAACCAATCCCGCCGTTCCGCCCGCCTTCGATCGAGTGGTGCAACGCTGCCTGGAGAAAAACCCTGACGAACGATTCCACTCCGTTCGCGATGTGGCTTTCGCATTGGAAGCGATCTCCGACGTGCCCAGCTCCCGAGCTAGCGGCCGTGGACCCTCTCCCTCAAGACGAAACGCTTCAACTAGGCGTCGCTACGTGGTCTGGGGCGTCGCGGCGCTGCTTGCGCTCTCCATGGCTGCCGCCTACATCCGTTACCGCGGCCAGACCGGCGCGCACCCAGCGCAGGAGTGGGAACAGGTAACGAACTTCCCCGATTCAGCCGTGTCTCCGGCCTTGTCGCCGGACGGACGAATGCTCGCATTTCTGCGCGGCCCGGACACCTTCGTCACCACTGGGGACCTCTATCTCAAGCTGCTCCCACAAGGTGAACCGGTTCAACTGACCCACGACGGGGCCATCAAGGCAACTCCCGTGTTTTCGCCCGATGGCTCGCGTATTGCTTACTCGGTGGTGCCCACCTGGGATACCTGGGTTGTACCCGTGCTGGGCGGCAAAGCCCAGTTGATGTTACCCAATGCTTCTGGGCTTACCTGGGAAGACGATCGGCATATTCTTTTCTCGGAGATCAAGAGTGGCGTTCACATGGCAGTCGTGACCGCGACCGAGAGCCGCGCGGAGAAGCGCGACATTTACGTCCCCGCCCAATATCAGGGCATGGCACACCACTCCTACCTTTCGCCCGATCATAAGTGGGTCCTGATCGCATCCGAGATGGGACTTGGCGGCGATATGCCCTGCCGCTTAGTTCCGTTTGATGGCAGCACCCCGGTCAGAGTTGCGGGTCCCCCGGGTTACGTTTGCAGTTACGGGGGCTGGTCCCCTGATGGCAACTGGATGTTTTTCAGCGCCACCAATTGGAAGTCTGGTTTTCACCTCTGGCGTCAGAGGTTCCCTGAAGGAGAGCCGGAGCAACTTACCTTTGCACCCACGGATCAGGAAGGCATCGCGGTCGCGCCGGACGGACGGTCGTTGTTGACTTCGGTAGGCCTCCCCACAGGTACTGTCTGGGTGCACGACAAAACCGGCGACCGGCAAGTGCCATTCGAAGGCTCGGCACGTCTGCCGATGGACCAGGGAAATTCACGGGCAATCTTTTCGCCGGATGGCAAGAAACTGTATTTCTTGGGGCGCCATGATCCCAAGGACGCCGAGGAATTGTGGTCGGCGGATCTGCCTTCCGGACAAATTGACCGGCCCGTGCCGGGGATTTTCATCCAATCGTTTGACGTCTCAGCCGACGGCAAACAAATCGTCTTCGATTCCTGGGATGCGCATGGTGAACTCCATCTGTGGACCGCCGCACTCGACCGCCGCTCCTCGCCGCGGCGCTTAGGGTCCAATTCGCCTGAGAGTCGGCCGCTTTTCGGACCTGAGAGTCAGGTCTTTTTTCAGGCGGAGGAAAATGGTCACACCTATCTTTACCGTCGTCCGCTGGACGGTGGAGAACGCAAGAAAGTGATGCCCGATCCCGTAATTTTTCTGCAGACCGTTTCAGCCGACGGCAGGTGGGTGGTAGTCCAGGTGCCTGTCGGGGGTGCGGAATTGACCCGCGCCGTGGTGGCGTACAGCATCGAAGATGGCTCCACGAAGCTCTTATGTCAGGGCCTGTGCATTGTGCGATGGAGCTTGGATGGAAAATCCATGTATGTCGGATTACCAGGAGGCAGCGGTCATTCCGGTGCTTTCCAGACCTTTGTTATTCCGTTGCCCCATCGCGAGAGCTTTCCTAAACTGCCTGTGACCGGTATCAAGACAGAAAAGGATTTAACCGCATTGGGTGGGGTCAAAGTAATCAATGAACTGGCCCGTCCGGGTCCCGACGAATTTCTATATGCCTCCGACCGCGAGGTGCCACACCGGAATATCTACCGCATTCCGATCCCGTAACTGGCTTGGATCGTCCAAGTCCGCGGCAGTACAATGCCCGCACAATTTCTTTCCCCGGAGTGAAGCACTCATGTCGAAGCCCGGACTTCTCCTCGCCGCCGTGCTGGCCGCCGCGTTCTCTTCAGCCCAGGATCAGGACTTCAGCAAAGTTCAGATCAAGGTCACCAAGGTCGCCGGCAATGTCTACATGCTAGAGGGTGAAGGCGGCAACATCGGTGCTTCCGTGGGAGAAGATGGAATCGTCGTCGTGGACGACCAGTACGCTCCCTTGGCCGAGAAGATCCAAGCAGCCCTAAGAGGCATCACGGACAAGCCGATTCGCTTCATCATCAACACCCACTACCACGGGGACCATACCGACTCAAACGAATTCTTCCAGAAACAGGCGCCCATCATCGCCCACGACAACGTCCGCAAGCGCCTTGAGGAAGGCGGCATCGCCGGTAATCTGGCCTCAATCGAGTTTCCCGCGAAGCCTCAGCCCAAGGCCGCGTTGCCTATCTTCACCTTCGACCACAACGTTACACTCCATTTGAATGGAGAAGATATTCAGGTTATGCATCTTCATGCAGGCCACACCGACGGAGACAGTGTCATCTTCTTCCCCAAGTCCAACGTTGTGCACATGGGCGATGACTTCCTGGTGATCGGCTTCCCTTTCATCGACCTCGGCGGTGGCGGCAGCGTGCGCGGCTTGATCGTTGCTCTCGATGAGATCATCCCCAAGCTCCCTCCCGATGTAAAAGTTATCCCTGGTCACGGTCCGATTTCGAATCTGGACGACGTCCGCGCCTACGTGAAGATGCTCAAGGAAACTCTGGCTGTGGTCGAGCAAGGTATAAAGCAGGGAAAGACCCTCGACCAGCTCAAAAAGGAGAAAGTCCTGGCGGCATGGAAGGACTGGTCGGGCCAGTTCATCTCTGCCGATGCCTTCATCGAAACGCTGTACAACGATCTGACAGGCAAGCCCGGCACATTCATCAAGCACAATTGACGCGGGTCCCTCCCAATTCTCAAGTTGGTGAAAAACTGCCATTACACCAACTAAAGAACTTGGGTACGACTTGAAGAACCAACTACTATTCCAGCCATTTTCGCCAGCGCCTGCCAATGCCTCGGATGCGGACGGAATCGACCCTTACGAATGTTGCCTGCATAGCAACGTGGCACGCCGATGCTTGAATGCAATGGCCGAAGTCGATATGTTGGCGAGGAGAGGCTGAATTTTCTCCGAATACAGCCGTGGGGCTGGCTCGATGCCACCCAAGAGTGTTGAGACGTGGCATTCTGGCGGGCAATATGCGCCCGTCGAGGGGATAAGGCTGGACCTTGAGAATGTAGCCAGAACCGTCCGTGCGTGTCCGAATGTGGAGACGGCATACGTTGAAGGCGGCCCCGTGCCACCGCCTGTCGATCCATCAGACGACCCGCGCAACGCAAATCAGGGTTATCAGGACGCAGCCCCGACCGGTATTGACGCGCGCTGGGCATCGGGACGCGTCGACGGAGGCGGAATCGGATTCGTCGACCTCGTGCAAGGCTGGACTCTCAATCACGAGGATCTCGCCGCCGCCAACATCACAATCGTCTCAGGCGTGAGCCGGGCTTACCATGGCCATGGTACTGCGGTGCTTGGTGAAGTAGTAGCAGTTGACAACACGCTGGGTGGTATCGGTATCGCCCCTAGGGCTATCCCGCGGGTCGTGTCGCAGTGGCGTACGGCAGCCACTTATAACACGGCTGAGGCCATCCTGAGCGCGGTGGGCGCAATGAGCTATGGCGACGTGTTGCTGCTGGAAGCGCAAACCAGCTATTCCACTGCGTCGGGGTTTGTTCCCGTCGAGGTCGAGCAAGCCGTCTTCGATGCCATTCAGTTTGCGACTTCTCAGGGGATCATCGTCGTCGAGGCGGGGGCGAATGGCTCCGTCGATCTGGATGCATTCCAGGACGTTAGCGGAAAGAAAATCCTGAATCGCAATAGCTCCGATTTTCACGACTCGGGCGCCATCATGGTCGGTGCTGCGAGCTCTACCGTGCCGCACCAGAGACTTTCGTTCTCGAACTATGGCAGTCGCATTGATTGCTACGCTTGGGGCCAGAATATAGACACCAGCGGCGATGGATGGACCGGCACTGCCACCAATCTCTATACGTCCACTTTCGGAGGCACTTCCGGGGCCTCTCCTATTGTCACCGGAGCGGCGCTGATCTTGCAGTCGCGGGGCGTCAGTCGCTTTGGGAGTCGCTATTCGCCGGATGTCTTGCGCGCATTACTGAGTAACACGAGCGTGAATACCGCCAGCGCCAACCCGAGCACCGATCACATTGGGGTCATGCCGAACCTGCGCGCAATTATCAGACGTCAAGACAGATTCTGGTGGTACCCATATTTGGCGTGGGCTTGGATGATACTCATCGGAGGCTTGCTGATACCACCTGGAGGAACCTTTTGCATCAAATGCGGCGTCCTGGATCCTGGATACGTCGGTGATCCCGTGGTCAATATCCTAGGTGTCGTGTCGATTGTCCTTGGCATCACTGGATTGGCTCGCCTGGCACAACAACCAAAGAGGAGTTGACAATCCGTTTTAAAGAAGTGCAACGGCTCTCACTGCCTGCGCAATCAGTTCGCCACAGCACGCGGATCAAATCGGACACAGGTGCCCACCCCGAAACGGTGTCCTTCCGGCCGCCGCTAACAATCCGGAGATGCCGATTTAGATATGCCCCGGATGCGCGACGAAGGTTGTCCGCACTCCTTTGGTCTTACTGGCGCAAGAAGAGGAGGGTTCAAACCGATTGGGGGGTTAGAACTTAGCGGGAAGAATTCGCATCTCTATCAAGTTAGTAAACAGGCTGATTACCAGTTGGTTAACGCGTGGAAACGGCTCGGGGAGTGGGAACGGCGAGGGTACTCTCAGTTGGTGTAATCGCCGATTACGCCAGTTGTCTTGACTAGACGTTCCGCCCGCTTCAGCGTAAAGTGCGACAGGAAACGCGATGAGTGCGACGGAGACTCCCAACCAGGTAGTTTTCTGCAACAACTGCGGAACCGCAAATCCTCGCCATGCTGCAATTTGCTGCAACTGCGGGCATGTTCACGCTCGGATTATGGACGTTCCAGTTGAGGCGGAACCTACGATTGTTATCGAGAAATGGTTCTGGATTGCCCTGAGAGTCGCTTGTGGCCTCGCTCTGTGCATAGCCCGAGTGGTACCCAAGTCTGGTACGAGCATTGTACGGCAATCATATAACTCGACCTCCAACATAGTTATTCCTAGACCCCACTGTTCTAAGGTACGATGCTTGGTCACGGAGTGAATCGTGCGCCCACTTCTCGCCCGCATCGCGCTTTTTTCCCTGCCACTTTTGTCATGTCTGAGTTTCGCAGCTGATCCACAATGGGTCGAAGTGCGCTCGCCGCATTTCTCGGTAATTACCGACGCCGGCGAAAAACGCGGCCGCGATGTTGCGCTGCATTTTGAACAGATGCGTGCGGTGTTCGGCGCATTGATGACTACCGCCCACGTAAACTTACCCGTTCCTCTACAAATCGTCGCATTCCGGAGCACCAAGGAAATGCGGCAAGTCGCGCCGATGTTCAACGGAAAACCCACGGAACTAGCGGGGTTGTTCCAGGGTGGGCAGGATCGCAGCTTCATCATGCTCGATATGTCGGTCGAGGACCCGTGGAGGGTTGTCTTCCACGAGTACGCGCATCAGTTGATGAATGGCACTATGTCGGCTCCCCTCGATCCGTGGTTCGAGGAAGGCTTTGCTGAGTACTTTTCGAATATCGAAGTTGACAACAAGGAAGCTCGCGTCGGAAATATCCCGAACCAGACTTTTCAGATCCTGCAGCAACTGGGAATGGTGAAGGTTGCGGACCTGTTTCGAGTGCAGCAACATTCCAAGACTTATAACGAAACCGGTGACCGCCGAACCACATTTTATGCCGAGTCCGGATTGGCGGTGCATTATCTCTATGACAATCAGCTTATTCCGAAGCTGGCCGTTTATTTCGATGCTCTGCAAAATCAGAAAAAGCCCGTGGAGCAGGCCATCCAGGAAGCATTCGGAATGTCCGCGGCGCAATTTGATAAGGCGCTGTACGGTTACTTTACCAGCGGCAGGAACATGTTTTATCGCGTACCAACCCCGGTGGGGATTGTACCGGGGCAATTCACGGTAGCCCCTGTGAGCGTTACCGACGCACGCGCCACGTTGGCAGATATACACGCCCACTCCCCCGACCACAAAGATCAGGCGCTTGCTGAGTTTCAGGACGTACTCAAAATAGAGCCGGAAAACGCCTTCGCTTTGCGCGGAGCGGGTTATGCCTATCTTCAGCTACGCGATTTCGAACACGCGGCGGAAAAATTTCGCCGCGCCGCGCAACTGAATACTGCCGATCCGCGAGTCCATTACTACTACGCTATGCTCCTGAGCCAGCAGCGCGCGGGCGACGACGCACGCGCCGCGGAAATAAAAAAAGAGCTGCTGGCGGCGATCAACCTCGACCCAACGCTGGCGGACGCTTTTTCGCTGCTGGGATACACGCAGGCTGTCTCCGGCGAACCAGAAAAAGGCTTGGAAACACTCAAGAAAGCGATTGTACTGTCTCCGAGAAATGAACACTACCTCTTTAACTTGGCGAATGTGTATATGACAAATCGCAAAAGCGATGAGGCGATTGCGTTATTCCGCACCCTCGCCGGCAGTGCTGATCGCGAGATGTCCATGCGCGCCAATCAGGCCTTGGCGCAAGCGGAGAACTATAAGGCGCAATCCCAGGCGTATACCATGCAGATCGAGAATCGCGATTCAGGCGTGCCGCTCCGAACACGCGAATCAACAGTTGCGCTCAGAACAAACGATGCCGCAGACTCGCCGATCTCAACCCAACCGGCAAACGTACCCGCGCCGAAGCCCGTGAAGTTTATCAAGGGAAAACTGATGGGCGTCGATTGCGCCGGATCCCCGGAAGCGTTGCTCGCGGTCAGTGTCGGCGCAAAGTCGCTGAAACTTCACGTGGGGGACGCGAGTCACGCGATCGTTATGGGGGCAGATCAATTTTCCTGCGACTGGAAAAACAAGAACGTCGCCATCAATTATCGGGAGCGCCCCGATGGAGATGGGGACCTCGTCTCGATCGAGATTCAATAGAGTTCAGAACTCACGCCGGCCTTCTTCTTCGCCATCCCGCTGTCACTGGCCGACTACTTGACCCGCAGTTAGCGCGAGTTCAGTTCTGTCTGGGAATGTATTCCTGCCGGTAGCGCAAGCGTACCGACTTGTATTTCTCTCTGGCAGCGCCCTGAAACTCTACCTTCAATTTATGCCTTTTGCCGTCGAGTACCGAAGGCTTGAAGCCAAGCTCGTAACGGAAGTGAAGCTGCAACAGGATACTTTGCAGCGCCACGCTGAACATCCCTTTCGGCACGGAGTAGTATTGTCCGCCCATCGCTTCGCACATATAGTGCAGTACCGCCGCTTGCTCTCCGTTGCGGAACGTTCCTTCGAACGGTTCGTCCACGTCCTTGTCTTTAATCCCAAAGGTGATACCGGATGTCTCCAGAAATTCATTCGCGATCAGGTTAAGTTCTGACAGCGGCATTCCCGTGTGGTCGCTGTGGAGAAAGACCACCACCGGGAGAGGCTGCGGGTTCGACTGGTGAGCGTCCTCGATGATCAACCGGACGAGCCGTTGCAGCGTGAGTTCTCCCTTTCGGTTGTCGATAGCGCGGGCAACGTCTTTCGACACTGGCTTTAGGACCTGAGTCAAGGTCGTGATGGCCGCGTCGCGGTCCTTCGTGGGCCGCAAATCCAGTTGAGCAACTCCGTCGTCGCACCAGTGCGCCACTCCCACGCGATCGTTCTTATCCAGATCCTCCAGCGCCGGACGGAGCAGCGACTCATTGCCGGCGAACGAGCCGGACGCGAGAGTGCTATGCGGGCCATGACCGGGCAAATTGCAGATGACAACCAGCCAGAGCGCCACGGGTCGCGTGTCGTATCTCGCCCCGCTGTCAAACGCGGCCAGCGGAACGGCATGCTCGTCGTCCGAAAGTTGGAAGTCATCGCGATGCAGCGTGTTGATGGGCATTCCACTCTTAGGATCGAGAGCCAGAACGTCGACTAGAACCAGTTGCGTACTTGCCCTGAAGATCGGAATAGATTCCGTCTCTTCGGGGGCGCGCGGGCTTGTCCCACCGTTCACGGAGTCTTGCCCGTAGACCGAGGAGGCGCTCACTACGAATACCCATGCCGCGATCAGAATGCTGCTTCGAAGCCGACCAATCATCTGTTCACCAATGTCACCGATTGGAGAAAGAGTCTAAAGGGAACAGCCAGCGATGTCGATATTCATGTTCTCTGGCCCTGGACGTGTCCAACATGGAATTATCGAGCGAGGAAGCGCGTACTTCATCACAACTGAGCGGAATTATGTACGTAGGTTGTCAAATGGCGAAATCAGCGTTAGCACCAACTACTCGAGTAAATCTCTGCCAAACTAGTAGAGAATCCCGAACTTTAACAAATGGGGGCGACTCCAAGGGAAGGAAAATTTCTCCTAATATTGGGTTTCCGCTGGCTCGAACTTGACCTCCTTCGCCAGAACCGGTTGGGCCGGAGGAAGGGATTCAGTCTCCGCGCCGGGCTCCGCGCAGGGCGGCTCGCCGTCCATTGGGGAATTGCTGAATGTGATGGTGTTGGGAGCGCCCTGCGGCGTGCGGCAATCCGCGAGTCGGGATAATACCGATTGCAAGTTTTGAAAGACCGACAACTGGCAAAAAGAATCGGATCGCAAGGGATTCTGACCACGGCTGGGTACTTGTGGTTACCTGCGTCGTTGTTGGCGTAACATCGCATCTCTAACAATGTCGGCGCCGTCAAGCTCTTTTTGAGCGTACGAGTCCGTGCACTCCGAAGAGTGCGCCATTTCGCTCTCGTGGATGGTTTGCGCCGTCCCAACCCAGGCCCGCTCGTAATCGTTTTTCAGGTCAGGAATTCAGTCCGACCCATGCATCTCTTCGGTCACAACCGCGATCATGACTACTACTTCGAACTCCCCGTAAGGAGGAGCGGGATGCCCAATCAATTACTCGGTGTTCGACTTCACACCATCGCGATTTCCGGGCTGTCCCGCGTGCGAACCGAACTTGTTCAACTGCTCGTAATCCCATCCCTTGCGCCACATCCAGTACATGAAAATACCGGTTGCGCCATTCCGGGTCACTGCGCACCGTGACTTGCGCCGCCTCCACCAATAAAAAGCGCAACAGAGAGTTGCCCACTGGTTTTGGGCGAAATTGCTTGATCGGCCTCCCATTGTTGAAGCACTCTCAAGACCTTATCCAGCCTGGATGCTCGCAACCGGCTCTTTCCTACAGACTTTCTCCAGCGTGTGCTGATTGATTCCCCTTCGCATGAATTCCCGTTTGGGAGCGTTGGCGCACGTAATGCATCCTCATCCTCCCGGCGGGATTGGATGACTGGGACTGTTATCACGCTGCAGGAATGCTGGCAATCATCCGGCCTTATCCTAAAAGAGCTTCGAGCTTCTCTCCTAGCCGGACTTCGTAGGCCTGGGATGATCCAGGGCATGCCCAGTCCGGTCAATGAGTGCACGCCTGTTTACACCAACTATCCCAGTTGGGTGGGCTTGATTTAGTCTTTACGAATGCCACCATCGGCGGCATTTTTGGAAACATCGTAGAGTTTATTGCTTTGGTGTGGATCTTTTCATTGAGAAACCAGAGATTAAGCTACACGACGCCAAAGCCAAGGAACGCTAGGTCATTTCACAGGGGAACCCGTCATGCTTTCACCTGGACAACTAGCGAAGGTCAAGGGGAGATTGATGAGGATGGAAAGGGCCAGTAAGGATTGCAGCGATAGCGATATCCGGGACTGATTGAGGAGCTGATCGAGGATCTGAAGAAGAAATTGGCATCCGGCAAGACTTCAAAGTAGCGTTTTCGTCTTCCCTCTCTTCCCCAGAAAGAGAGTTGTAATGGCTCTGTATAAATACCCAGAATTTCTAACTCCCAGTGTCGCTGAAGCATTCGACCAGTTGATCGAACCAAGCAGGGCCGCACCGTGGCCCGGAATATACCGTTGCCATGCTTGCGGTCACGAAATAGCAATTGCGCAGACTCACCCACTTCCGCCACAAACCCACCATCAACACCGCCAGGGAATAGGCCCGATTCAGTGGCGGTTGATTGTGTCCCATGGACGGAATCCTTAGTGAGAGGTTGCGCTATAAGACTCAAGGGAATTGTAGGCTCCTGCTGCAACCTTGCCATTTGCGGAAATGCCTCTTCGATAGAAGCTAATTTGCTCGTTGGGATTGTGCGCGGACATCTTCTTTCTTGCCGACTTAAAACGCATTCTGGAGCGATGTTGGAACCGCGGCTACCACCGTGTGACAATTGCCATGTCGCTGTAATTCCAATAAGTTACAGATAGTTACTCTTCATAGGGGTCGGGGTTTTTCAAATCTAGCTATGCTGCCCTCGCTTCCAAGATCAGAATCGTTGGCGATTCCGACAAAATGGCAGGAAACTCAGTAATCGCATCCGGAATCCAAGTGAAGCCCGTTGACAACTCCCGTGGACGGTGCTAAAAAGCCTGCGACATGCTCCAACTAGCCAAAGTCGGTCTAGTTATTGTCATCATCGCGTCGGTTGCGAGCATAGTCATCACTCCAGACCCTTCCGATGATGTTGACGGTGTCTTGCAACGGCATCACCCTGTAAGAGTAACGGCGGTTCCCATTTCTACTTCGCAATCTCAATCTGTACTACACATTACTCTCTGGTTCGCGCCCCTTGCAGTTCACCGTTCGGCACAAGTCAAGCTCCTCGATTTGGTGTGCGTCCGCCTCTGTTAAACGTCGCTCATACAAGGACAAGAATTCCGTTGCAGCCCTTGCCTTTCGTGTTTTCGGAGGAACGCATGAAGAGGATTTGCATTGTCTCGTCGTCGCAGGGAGGGGAACTGAGCCCTAAGAAGGGAAGCCCCGCTCGTATCAATGTGTCTAGCTTGTTCAGGCCTTCCAGGAACCGAATTCCTATGCGATCTCGAAATTTGACTACAGGAATTGGTGTCCTTCAGTCCACGTCCCAGGCAGCTACTCCGAGTGACTCCGGGGTCCGTGCGAACTCCACATCCATGGTTGATCAGTCCTACGTCAAAGAACGAGTTCGAAACTTTTGGCAAAACTCACCCTGTGACTCATGGTTTACAAATGAGACCCGCGGGACTGGCGCCTTCTACAGGAGTCTTGACGAGCACAGGTACAGGGTGCACCCACGTTTGCTGGGAGCGATAGGTTTTGAGAAGACCAGGGGCTTGCGGGTGCTTGAAATTGGTTGCGGATGTGGCAGCGAAGCAGAGCGCTTCGCGCGTGCCGGAGCAAGTTACACTGCAGTTGACCTAACGAACGCGGCAGTAAGTATCACGCAGAGGCGTTTTCAACTGGAAGCGCTGAAGGGAAATTTCACGCAGGGAGACGCTGAAAACTTGCCTTTCGCAGACGGCTCGTTTGATCTTGTGTATTCCCATGGCGTCCTTCACCACACTCCAGATACGCCCCGGACCATTCGCGAGGTACACCGTGTGCTCGCTCCCGGTGGACGGGCGGTCATCATGTTGTATTACCGCAACTCGTTTAAGTATCAGGTGAATCTGCGTGTCGTCCGTCGCCTGCGAGCACACCTGCTGAAAACCGAGCTGGGAATCAAGCTGGCCCGCAAAATATGGCGAGAGCCGGAGGAGGAATTGCGGCGACATGCGGAGCTTATTCGGCAGGACCCAGATGCTTACCTTGACATGCAAAACATGCTGAATCGAAATACCGATGGACCCGACAATCCTCTTTCGCAAGTGTTTTCGAGAGAATCGGCCAGCACACTGTTCCGAAAATTCGAGGATGTCCGAACAGAAGTAATGTTCTGGAATCCGAACTGGCTGCCGGGCATCGGGACACTAATCCCTAGGCCGATTGAAGACTGGCTTGCTTCGCATTGGGGATGGCACCTATGGATCTATGCGGAGAAGACCCGTCTAGCATTCATGACCGCGAGGATTCGACGCCCAGTGTGGTCGATAGTGCCCCCGCAGGTTCATCCCGAGCCACTCGCGGGTGTGATCGGGGGGGATTGAGCTTCACAGACTGGATTATTAGGAAGGAGTGAGGCCGAAGCACGGCAGATTGCAGCCTTAGAAAGACTGCATATGACCTCCGAATCAAAATGGCCGAATGTAGTTTGAAACCCGTCAAAGTCCTCGTGATCGGCAACTATCCGCCCCCTATGTGCGGATGGGCGATACAGACTTGCCTCGTCACTGCCGAGCTGCGCCGCCGTGGCCAAGTTTGCCATGTGCTCAAGATCAACGAGAACCGCATGGTGAAGAGTCCTGACTATATTGATGTCCAGGGTGGGTGGGATTATCTCAAGAAGATCGTGAGCTTCACTCTTCGTGGATACGATCTCAATGCCCACGTCAATGGCACGTCCAGAAAGGGTTACCTATTGGCCCTGATCGCCACGATCATGGGTCTAGTTACATTTCGCCCTGTAGCTCTTACCTTCCACGGAGGGCTCTCACAGGACTATTTTCCCCGCCACGATTCGTGGAGGCTGCATCATGCGTTCCGCCTGCTGTTCCAGAGTGCAAGCAAAATCGCTTGTGATAGTCCTGAGATCAAGCACGCAATTGAAGGCTATGGTATCAAGTCACAGAAAATCACAGCCATTGCGGCATTCTCTCCGCAATATCTGACATTCACACAATCCCATCTGTCTGCGGAGGTCGAGAAGTTCTTGTCCCAGCACGGACCTGTGTTTTTTTCTTATCTCGCGTTTCGTTCGGAGTATCGGTTGGATGTTGTGCGGGAGGCGATGGAGCGACTCCGGAGAAAATATTCCGATGCTGGCTTCATCTGGTTGGGCTTCCCGGATCGAGAGTTGTCGCAGGCGCGCGCATTCGTGGATAGTTGGACCGCCGAAGAATGCCGTTCGCTACTACTACTCGGCAATCTCCCCCACGACGAATTCCTAACGCTGTTGACGCGGTGCTCAGCCTACTTGCGCTCGCCCGCGTGTGATGGCGTGGCTGCCTCAGTGCTAGAGGCACTGGCTTTGGGAGTGCCGGTCGTGGCCAGCGAGAACGGGCGACGGCCTGCGGGGGTAGTTACTTACCGGGATGAAGACGCTGCGGATATGTGCGCCAAAATGGTTTTCGTGATAGAGAACTGCAGTAGAATTAGAGCGCGCTTAGCTGACTTTACAGCTGGCGGCGATGTCCAAGACAACGTTGCCAGGATGGCAGATTGGTTGACTCAAAAAACGCTCGTCGATTGATGTGGCCCCGGACTTCAGGGTCGAGTCCCGTTCGAATGGCCGCTACTCGGAAGCTGGGCTGTTTGGACCAAGGTCGAAGAGGTCAACCGAGGGTCGCATAGTTTCCACACACCCCACCCGCTCTGGGGGAGACTGAAACATGGAAAAGCCGGTGCTCGTCATAGAGTCCGAGCCTGATGATGACTTCCTCACTGCGTCATGCTCGATCTGCCCGAGGGTATAATTCAAACTCTCAGGGAACAATCTCAAACACAAAGAGCTCTTGCGGGCGATGTTCGATCTTCATCTGCTTCGAGTGCACTCAGTTGACAAGCGAGGCGAGGGCGAACGCGCGGCTTAGGACGATGTCTTCTAGCCATTGACCGAGGCCGGTCGGTAGGTCATCATCGCCTCCATTCATTTACTTATACGTGTTTCTAGATCGAGAGCCCTGGTCCACGGATCAGGGCGCGCTCATGCGTGCTTAAACTTCCAGAATTCATCCCCATCAGTCCTATGACCCTTGTCTGTCCGCGGTGCGAGGCCAAACCCCGCCACGACTGCCGGAAGTGAGCTGGGCAGATCGCTGCACCTACTCGATCTCTGAAGTACCTCGCGTTCGCAGGATTCGACGATCTGCTTTCGGAAGAGACCTTGCGGCTTTGTGCTTCATTGTCCCTGTTTTCATATCCCTCAATCCCGGACATATTGGCCGCCGTTGTTCAGTATCGCTGGACTTCTGAAAATAACGCTTTCACACGCGATAGATTATTTCTAGAGTGTCAACCATGACGGACGATCGTAAAGCTGGAATTGCTCTCATTGCCGGTTCGCTGGGCGGCATTCCACCATGGCTATCCACCCGACAGCGGCGGGTTCGGTAACAATTGCCCAAGTCGCGCATCTGTCGATCGTCTCCGGTGTCGCGCACTCCATCGCAATGGTCAGCGTCCCAGTAATGTTCCTGGGTGCTTGTGGCCTCGCCCGACGCATGGCCGCCGCCGATCGGCTCTCCTTCGCTGCCATCGTGACCTACGGCTTCGCGTGCATCGCGGTCGTCATCGCCGCGGCGGTCAGCGGATTCATCGTTCCGGGAATAATGAAGCACATGGTGCTCGATGTTCCTGCCACCGAGCATCAGCGGCAAATTGTGATCGAGGGCATTTTTCAGATCAATCAAGCCTTCGCGCGCATTTATTCTGTGGCCCTTCGATGGCAATTATTCTCTGGTCTGTCTCTGCGCTGCGAAACGAGGATCCGGCCAGGGTGTCGCAATCTATGGCTGCATCGTTGCCCTACTCACCATCCTAGTTATCGGCATCGGTCACCTGCGCCTCGATGTCCATGGCATGGCCGTTGTTTATGCTCGGGCAAGTCATCTGGTTCATCCTCGTGGGATTTCAGTTGTGCTCACGGCCGACGAGCGTTGCATCGGGGCAATAAAGCCAAGCTCAGAGCCTTCGTGGGGGCCTATTGTGCTTCTACAAGTCTCAAGCAACTAAAGGTCATTCGGAAGCAATGCCCCCAGATTGTCCCGAGAAAGCGCTCTCCCTGCAAATATCGGGCGGGTAGATTCCCACAAGCCGACTTCTGGCCCGGAATAAACTTCCGGTTAGCCCGTGATCCGGACACAAAACGCTCCAGGCAGAGGCGTAAGCGCCCATTCTGGCCTCGCCAGCGGCATTGAGTTCTTTGGAGTTCGAGCAAATGTAGCTGCCTACTTAGAGCTACTGGAAGGTGCAGGGGCGAACCACTTCGCCCCTGCATTGACTCTCATTGGCGTCCACTCTGACCAATTCTCACCGCAGTCATTTGAAGCGAGTCGCGACGGTGGTGGCGCAGCCGGTCACAATCAGGTTGCCGTTGGTGTCGAAGATTTGGAGCGCAACTGTATCGGTGAAATCATCCGTGTCATCACCGATTTGGATGGCCCGCGTGAGTCTGTGTGTCTGTATCCAGTCTCCGGCGGGGCTAAAGACGAAGGCCTCGGACACCGCGCTGTAAGTGTGGTGGCCCGTCTGCCGCCAGATCCCCATGGAGGGAGTGCTTAGCGAGGGGGGCTGGCCTGCGGTAGTCAGGGTTAGCGTACCCCCTTTGGCGAAGGTGCCCAATGCCGGGAAGGTCCGCAGCACCGCGCCTGTCTGACAGTCGCGGACCGTGAGCTGAAGGCGCCAGGCCCCCTGGAGGCCGTTGTGAGAACCACTGTCCTCCGACTGAGCCATGGCAGGAGCGCCTGAAGCCAGCAAGCAGCCAACGATCATTGTTGGAGCAGCGCTCATCAAAATTTTCGCGATCGAATTGTTTTTCATTTAGATCTCCTTAAATATGGGGCTGAGTGAAACTATGGTTTCGGCATGAAGGTTCGACGGTCTGGCGATCCTCATCCCTGTCCTGCATCGCTCGCAGGGGCGCGCCCGGCGAGGATTCTAGCGGGCCTGTACCACGAGAATCTGCTCCGGTTGCTTCTTGTGGGCCATCTCCTTTTCTGCGGCACTCGGCGTAAGCGTTTGGCCCGTGGCGTTGTCCTGGTTCCACACCTCAGACAGAAAGAAGTTGGCCCCATATCGCTTGAAGACAAGCTTGCCGCGAGATGGGTTGTTGGCGGATTCCCTCTGGTTGGTGAGGAGTATCAGTGGACTCCGCCCTTCCTGGTGCAGGACGACGCTGCCGCGTTCCGGGTTCACTTGCACCGAGTAGTCGCCAGGGGGCAAAGACCTGTCGCCTGCTACGAACCCAAACGGTACGAAAACCGTCATCTCATGGTTAAGGATCGAACCGGCGTGGAGGGGTGCCGCCACTGCGAGCAGTAGAACCAATCCGGTCAGGGTGTTAATGATTTTGGTGGGCATTCTCTTTACTCCTTCAAAAAGTTTGGCGGCCCGACTTCTCCGCGCTGGCCCTGTTCTCGTCGAAAAGCACTTTTCCTTCAATCCCAGGCGCCTCCCATCGCAGGCACTTGTAGCTCCCACAGGACAAGTAAGTGAATACAGAGCAACTTCCAGCCTCCAGGGCAGCGTGATAAACTCGCGGCTCAAAGCGGGAAGGGATGTAGATGTGATGGAGAAGCCCGGTCCCATTGCGCGCTTCGGGGGCTTTGACGCCGACTTTCACACCCAGGAGTTACATAAGCAGGGGGTGCGAGTGAAACTGCCCCAGCAATCGTTCCAGATCCTGCAAATGCTGCTGGAGCGGCCGGGAGAGCTGGTGACCCGGGACGAGTTACGCCAGGCGCTTTGGCCCGGCGACACCTTTGTGGATTTCGACCACGGGCTGAACAATTCCGTCAAGCGCGTCCGCGACGCGCTGGGCGACTCCGCCGACACGCCGCGCTACATTGAAACTCTGCCCCGGCTGGGTTATCGCTTTATCGGGAACATTGAGGCGGCCCCAGCACCGATTGCGTCATCCGCAAGCCCCGGGGAAGTTCTTCGACCGATCCGCTGGGAACGGCTCTTCTTCCTTTTGCTATTCGCCTCGGCTTTAGTTCTCGTGGGTATTGCAGCCTGGTGGTTCTTTCCGCGGGCAAAACAATCTGTGCCTGTGGTGGAGATCGTCCCCCTCACCGGCATCACCGGAAGCCAGAACTGGCCCAGTTTTTCACCGGATGGCAGTCAGGTGACATTCGCGCTGAATTACGATTCTAATAATAAAGGAAATGGTCTCTACACGGCGTTGGTCGGCGGAGACAAACTTCTGCATCTGACGGACGGTCCGGGAGATTGTTGTCCGGCGTGGTCTCCGGATGGTCAAGCGGTGGCTTTCTCCCGCAATTCCGAAGAAGGATTCGACATCTACACGGTGTCGCCCCTGGGGGGCACGCCGCACAAGCTTTATGCCCGCGCCCCGGTTACGAAACCGGTAGTGGCTTGGTCCCCGGACGGCAAACTGCTGGCTTTCTCCGAGGTCAACCCGGAGGGCCGGCCGGCCATCACGCTCTTGTCGCTTGCCGACCACAGCACCCGCCGGCTGACGTCTCCGCCTGAGGAACACTTTGACGCTGGCCCGGCGTTCTCGCCGGATGGCAAGAGGATAGCTTTTGTGAGAACCAGCGGGCCGGGCCTAGTGGATGACTTGTATCTGGTGCCGATCGAGGGCGGGGTTCCCAGGCGCCTCACCTTTGATAACCGCGAGATCTACGGGGCTCCGGTCTGGACCGACGATGGAAAGGATCTGATTTTCTCCTCCGCGCGTGCCGGACTCCAGAGCCTGTGGCGGCTGTCTGTTTCTGGAGGCGATCCACGAGCGGTGGCAGAAGCCAGCACCAATGCTTACTTTCCGGCGATTTCAATCAGGTCTCATCGCTTGGCTTACACACGCAGCATAGTCAACAACCATATCTGGCAGCTGACGCTGAAGGATCGCACTCATGGGCAGGGGAAGGCAGCCGTGCTGATTGCCGCGCAGGGGGCAGATCTTCATCCCCAGTTCTCGCCGGATGGGACCAAGATCGCATTCGACTCCGACCGTTCTGGATACCAGGAAATCTGGGTCTGCAACCGGGATGGCTCCGATCCTGCGCAGATTACTTCAATGCCCGGTTCGGCGGGCACCCCGCGATGGTCGCCAGAGAGCCGTTTCCTGGCGTTCGACTTCCGCCCCAAAGAGCACAGCGAAATCTACGTGGTTGAAGTTCCCGGCGGCGAGCCCCGGCAGATCACGACGGTGCCCGGAGCCAACAATCTGGTACCAAGCTGGTCGCGGGATGGCCAGTGGATATATTTCGCTTCAAGAGGTGGGGGAAAAGACTTTCAGGTCTGGAAAGTACCCTTCCGCGGCGGGTCTGCTGTGCAGGTGACGAAGAAAGGCGGGTTTGCACCGCTGGAAGCAGACGACGGTTTTCTTTATTACACAAAAGGCTTTATTCTTCCCGGGATTTGGAAGGTCCCAAGCCAGGGCGGCACGGAAGTGGCAGTTTTGGACACTTCTTACGCGGCCAAGTGGTCGGATTGGGCCGTGGTTTCGGGAGGAATGTATTTCGTCAATTCCAGGAGTTCACCCAAACCAATCCTGGAGTTTTTGGACTTTGCCAGCGGGAAAAGAACTTCGATCTCTGCTCTCGATGGCGAGCCCGAGGGCTTGGCGGTATCTCCCGACCGAAAATCCGTTGTGTACTCGCAAGTGGACCAACACAACGAAGGGATCATGGTGGTAAAGAACTTCCACTGACGGGGCTACTCTCTCTACGTCGCGTCAGCGGTCTGCAAATTCTCCGCCACGTCTCTCACGGCTCAGACAATGCCCGCAACGGCTTTATGGCATACACAAGAAATTAGTTTTCTAAGCGCAGGTTCGGGAACTCCCTTGTCGCGGGGCTTTGGAATAGCGACTCAGTCCACGTGGTCCGGTAATGCGCCTGCCAAAGTGTCGCGAGCGCGTAGGCCTGATGTTATGGCGCCGCATGGACCGAGATTGGTTAACTCCCGAATTGTCGGCTAACCAGAAACTGTCCAGAAACGGACTTGTGGGAAGTAATGATCGGAAATGGGCACTGACCAGGACAGGCGAAAGCACCTACTGTCTTCGAAGCCAATTCGCCACTGCGCGGGGGTCGAACCTCACGCATGTGCCGACCCGGAAGCATGGGATCCGATTTGCTTTGGCGAGTTTGTAAATGATGATCGTCGAGACAGCCAAGATGGAGGCGAGTTGCCGGGCGTTCAGAGCATGTCCCAAACGTTCAATGCGATCGGCGAGCGCGAGCTGTTGCCCCGTGAGGTCCGTCCCGGGCTGGCGCCGCCTTTCGAATTTGAGGTCGCGATCCATTAGGTACGATCTACATCGTCACACTTTCGCTTTTTAATCGCCCATGGACGTGCAAACCTATGCCACGGGTGCTGAAATCACGTCCCTTTCGCGATTCGACCCCTCTCGCACCTAAGCCCCTTTATTTGCAATCAAACTGTAATAGCTGAAAGTTAAATCTGTGTATACTTCTCAAGCTATGCGCTCGGTAGCGATTCCCCCGCAACAATTTGATCCCCTACCCGAGAGGTGTCGTGACGCCAGGTGCTGCCTTTCGATCTCCACAATCATATTTAGCCCCTGACATTAGGTACTATTACTACTACTAAGTAGTACTACCTCTCACACTGTCAGGCATCCAGTACGTACCATCTCTGTGCTCTATCAGGCCCTCGGCTACCGCGACCTTTAGCCAATCGTAATAGGTCTTCGGTGACGCTCCCATGTCCGGTGAGTAGCGAATCCGCTCACCACGTTTGAACTTCGCGAAAACGTTGAGCTTTAATAGACCGGCTTTGCTCGGAGGGCCTTTACCTATTTTCGGTCTCGGCCTCTCCACAATTTGCAACTCGCCATCCTTAAACCCCATCCAGAAATGTTCTGACTTCCCATTGCGCACGAGGACTGAGTATTGTCTAGGACAGTCATCATGGAGGGGGTCATTGTCCGTTTTGCTGATCAGGACTATTGTTTCCGACTTACGGCCCCAGGCCACGCTGCCGAACAAGGTATCTCTACCGTGATAACGCTCTGAGTCGCGGCCCTCAGCAGTCTTCTCTTTAGCTGAGCCCACGCTGGCGATGATGGCTACATTCCGCCGCGTAGCAAGGCGCTGGAGTTCGTCCAGCACTTGGGCGACTTCGCTCATCTTGTTGGCCTCCTTTAACCACAGGTCCAAGCCCTCAACAAACCAAGCCTTCGCGCCTGGTTCCCGCTCGGTGGTTTCGGTCAGCACGGCGACGGGTCCAGCCAATTGCTGCGCGCTTGTCACACGGATCACCCGCTCCTTAGCTTCCGGGGGCAATCCCAGCCTATTCAATGTTCGCCGCATGGCCTTCGCGCCACGGTCCAACATGAGCACCCGGTAATCACGAGCTTGCGCCGTGTGACCCCACACGTCGGCACCCCGACGAACCTTCTCAAAGAGTGTCATCATCCAGTAGGTTTTCCCTGTCCCTGAGGACCCACCTACTAGCGACACATCACCCAGCGGGAACCAACCTTCGTGGTCTTTACTACAGGCTTCCACCACATACTCATCAATGCCATCATCTTCCATTACGTCTTCATCCTCATTAGTGAAGACGGGCTCGCCCTTGATGGCTTTCATGATCGTGGCAGAGCGGTAATCTGTGCGCTCCAACTTGTCCCGGTACAACGGGGACTTGATCCACGCTTCATCCATCTTGAACATGTCATTGTTCAGCCGTCGCGCCAGGATGTTGAGCAGCCCTAGGTCGGCGCGGCTGAGGTCACCGGCGTAATCGCTGAAATCCCCAGCCATGAGCTTCCGGTACTTCTCTTCCTCATTGCCGGAAATAACGAGGCTGCGCTTTGATTGTGTGATGGATAGAACGTGTTTACACAGCGCGTTAAGTTCCGTCTGACGCGGCATCAGGCTCGCGGGGGTCTTGCTAAGATGTCGAGCGCTGTATGTGAAATAGAAGCCCTTTGCCTTAATCTCAATCTGCTTCGCTCCGGGAATTGGTCTAACAATCGGCTTCCCGTCGCCGGGCAGCTCCCCCAGGCCAAAAACGTGGGCACCCGTCCCGCTTGGACTGTATTCGCTGTAGGAGTCCAGGCCAATTACTATTTCGCGTGACTCCGGCGTAAACTTCCCCGTGACGGCATCGCAGCACTTGTCAATGTCCACACCCGAACACGCCATTCCCCAGCGCCAGCCCAACGCCGGAAAACCGGGAGACCACAAGCGCGCACTCCGCATAGATGTGCCAAGTGTCTGGATTGTTCGCCATCGCCTTGCGCCCATTGGGTTGGTACGGAATGTTGGTCTGTTTGCCGTGCACAGTCTCCAGTGGCCACAGCCCCCACCGCTTTTGCGACTGCAGTTCGGTTATTGTCATGTTCAGACCCACTCCTTGTGCACCGGAGCTTCACATTTGTCCTCGGAAAAGGATTTGAACATTTTCTCCATGATCTCTCGCGCACAAGCCGCGTCCTGTTCTCGCCAAATAACAATTGAAAACGTGTGTCCTGAAAAGTACGGGGAGATCCCCCACAATCGGGCGAGAATTCCTCGATCAGCAAGGTCCGCCAGAACCTTCCCTATCATCTCAGTCGCCTCATAAGGTTGTGAAATCACAACGCGGTTCTTATACGTGCGTACATGGTCGAATCCAGGGATGCCTTGTAAATCGTGAATCATTTCTGGTAGCCAGCTTTGTCCAAGTGCCTCGACTAACCAGCGTGGAGCGCCGTAACCTAATCCAGAGAGCATGTTTTCCTCCGTTATCGGATTATTCTGGTGTTGGTTTTTCCGAAAGGCTCTTCCAATGGTCCGTCAATCCACCGGGGAGGACAATGGAGGCAGCGGAGCAGTTGGGCTCTCGTTTGATCTGGCCAAAATGGACCAGATTTGCCTAGAAGGTACAGCCTGGAGTCTACAGAGGTCAATTCTATGTCGAGGACTTGTTAATCAACGTTGACTTGCAACGGTGGATATAGTCATTTAATATATCTGCCCGTGCTCGGTCATAACTTATATGTGTACTTACTAAGTGTCCGATATGTAGGACAATATATCGGGACTTGTAAAGGGTGCCTTCGTAAGAGGGCCTTTCGCGACCGCAATTCGCAAGATTGGTAGACGTCGCCGTTGCGCAGTGGTTTGCCGCGCACGCCCGCGAAAATGGTCGGAACCCGCTACTCCTAGCATGGACACTGTTTTTTATTACCTGTTGGTAGTCGACGAAAACCAGCCATTTCGTCAGAACTCAAAAGTGACGGTGAACTTCAACCAGCAGTTGGTGCTTACAAATTGAACCGAAAGAGGACGGAAATCCGGGGCAACCTCTTCCAAGATTTCGATTTGAAATTCTGCGTCTTCCTTTGGTCCAAGCTCAATGGTGTCCAAGTAGCGATCGGGCTTCGAGGTACGCTTGAAAAAGATTTTGTGGAGCAAACGTGTAGGTTCTATCACAATGGAGTCATCGGACGGGTTCCAAATTCGAATAGTACCCCATGCGACCGGCCTGTCCTTCCGCTCTCTGCGACCTCGACCGTCCAGTCGAGGGTTTGCATTAGCCGTATCTCCCGAATTGCGAAATTTCGGCGTCCGGTGATTTCTGCGCCAGTGCCAAAACCAGAATAGAAATACGGCGACAATGGAGCTCACCAGGCCATTCAGCGGAAACCACCTCTGGCCTATGAACTCTAAGACTTTGTGCATCTGTGACCTCCATCGTCGATTGATGATTCTACGGCAATTCCTGTGAAGCGAAAAAATAGCGGAAAGATGTAAGACGCCCATGTGGATGAGGGCCGCCTACGATCGGAAAATCTGGTCATCTGAAGACAGAGCGCCAGACCATGGCCGAAAATTTTCTCAATGGAAACACCGGTCTTGTCTGCAATGCGCCGTACCGGCAGAATAGTGAGTCGTGGAATCCTTTATTTAGTAAACTTGTCTTGACTGCTTGTCCCGTAGGCAGCATCAATGATCTGCAAAATCAAATGGGGAATGTCTCCGACTTTAGTATTTACGAAGTGATCCAAAGCAGCAATTGGCTTACCCTTCTTCTCTCCCTGCCTTCTTGGCACTCCTGCGACATTCTCGAATTTGGGTGACAAAACATTGACGGAGCCTAGTTCAGGATCGATTAGCTCGGCAATCGTGGCATTCAGCGCAAATGTCCTTTGCTGTTCGCGGTGTTTGTCTGCATTCCAATCCTCTGGCAACGGTTCAGGGCACGCAGTGACAGGGTCTTCATCGTGCACTACGAGGTAAGGGATTCTAAACGCGTTCAAAAGCGCGCGTTCCGTTTCGCCCTCCACGAGCACAACCTTACGTGCGAAAAACAGTTCCCCGCGGTCGGGGTTGATCCAATACGCTAAGTGGAACTTATCTTTACGAGACGTAGCATTCTCACCTGCAAAAAGGTCCTCATAGATGGCATTCCACCACGGACCGACGAAGTCCTCGATGTCCATCTCATCGGCATCGAACTCGGTGTGCAGGTCTACCCTACCTGCCATGACCCCAAGTGCGCCGCTCGACACGAGCGCGACATTGTAGTCGTCGTCTGCATTGCTATCGGTCCAACTCGCCTGTCCTTGGTACGTAGAAGCGAACCAATTGAGATGGCCTGGGAAGCCTTCGCCGACCCAGTTCTTGGCGCGACACCACCATCCGTTGAAGTCCTCTGGGAGGTTCTCCTCGTGGGTTTGGTTAGTACAATCGGCGTAGCTGGGATCGCCGTCGCCATTCGAGAAGTAGTGGCAAATCGATGGGTTCGGCGAACCCTCGTGATCCACCTGCCACTTCCAACGCGGGTTGAGGGGAAAGCCGCCTGGCGCAAGGGAGTCCCAGACCAAATTGAACGGGAACTCCTCCCCAGTGGTTGCGGGCGGAGGCGACCCCGCTCCTGGCGTTGGGTGTAACCCGGGGGGATGGTGCTGCGGGTGTGGAGGAACCGGAACCTTGCCTCCTGCCTTCTTGAGCGCCTCGATTTGCGCGTTCTTATGCGCCGCCGCTGTCGCATCGGGCGCAGAGCGGACCTGAGGATGTTGATTAACCCGGACCTTGTCCGGCGGCGGGCCAGGTTGCCAACGCATCTTGACCACTGGCTTCTCGGGGGCACGGGTCTTTGCCGGAGCATTGGCTGTGTATATCGCGCGCTGCGCCGGGGTGAGCCCCGCGAGTTCTTCGTCGATAAGCGATTCCGGGGCCGCTGCCGGCTGGCGCGATTCTCCACCGGAGGCCCTAGGTGCCGAAGGCGTGCCAGTCCAACTCACGTGCAACTCGCCCGCGACAAGTCCTTGCACAGCTGGATCTGGCAGATCGTGAAATGTCAGCAACACTGCTTCATTCGGCACGAAAGAAACCGTGGCCGCACCCACATTGGACGCATTGGTAAGGAATGTTGTGCCGCTCTTGACAACTCCAGCCGTAGCGCCGGCCGGCCACTTAAATCGGAACGTATATTGATTTCCAAGATACGAGATATAGTGTTGGTCGCCACTGCAATAACCCTCGTTACCCCAGCCCCGCACGAAAAACGACCACGTGTCGTCCGCAAAATCGCTGTTGGCGTGCCACGCAATCGCCCACGCTGGATGAGACTCCGCACCCGGAGTGTGGATGAAGTCAACGCCCAGTAGTCCGGTTACGATAATTTCAGACCCACCTATAAACCTTTGTGCCGCGCTGTCCCCATCGTCGACCGCCTTGCGGAGCGCTGCCCACTTCGGCAGCTTGAACTCATCCACGAGCACGTCCACGGTTTCGTCGCTGCTGAACTCGACGTGAACGCCATCAATCCTTCCGGCCGTCGCAATGGCCTGACCCGGGGTATAGACGTTCATAGCGTAATCGTCGTCGTCAGAGACGGAATTGGAATGACCATCCCAATAAACCTGTCCCGAAAAAGTCGCTGCCGTCCAATTGGCATGTCCACCAAGTCCGTGATCGCTACCGTGGTACCAGGCTTCGCAGGTGTAGTGTTCATCCGTGTTCGTAATTTGGCCCGTACTCACGCAATCCGGTTCACTGGAGGGGTCGTTCCATGGCCAGCGGCAGGTATCGGGATTTGGAAAGGGGTGGTGCCAGTCTGGATTTAACGGAATCCCATTGTCGTCAAACTTCGTGACATTTAAATCCCAGTCGCGCACACCGCTCGTTACCGGTCCTGACCCAACTTTGTGACGTACAACCAGCACGACCCAGGCAGGACCGCCAGTCGCACCTTTACACTGGTCATCGGGTCCGTCGTCGTGGCGGTAGTATCCGTTGTCGGAGTAATTATTGTCTTCGAATCCCAACTGCAAATGAAGCGTTCCCGGCTGCGCGTTAGGGGCGACGTGTACCCGCTTATTCTGGTATTTCTGGATGCGTTCGAGCGAACCTGTCGCAAACGGGATCGTAATCAGCCCGTGATATAGCTTGTCTGCATCTCCTCCCGAAGGGTTCACGTAACGGTGCCACGTCGACCCGGTCCCCCCCGACTGAACGCAACCGCCCGCTGCAATGGTCACATCATCGTCAGGCTGAAACGTAATCTGTCGGTAATCGACTGATCGTTTGGTCGGATTCGGCCGATCAATACGGATCTGATCCACTCCTGGCTGTGGAGTAGACCTGGTGACGATGTCAAAGTTTTGCGCCCAACAGACCGCGGCCAGAAGAAACGACATGAATGCAAGCTTCCTAATTCTCATCGCCTGCATGAGTATCCCAGTGCCTGCCCTCGCTCGGAAAATTCGGGTCTTCAAGATAGACCTCCTCGTTTTAAGGTGTTGACCGCGATCTTCGTCGTCGACCGCTGTGACGCCCGAGCGGAACCGACTTGCCAAGAATGTCTCACCGATTGTTGATGTTGAATGCCTTGGTGAGTTGTAATCCGGCGCCTGGAGGAATGAGTGTGTTCATTCGGAATTACTTTCTCGATCGGGATCTCCATTTTGGATCTCCGCTGCCCGACGGTGCCTCCGAAAACGGGTGGAAGGTTTTTGGGGCCGCCTGACTAATCGTGGTCGTGCCGCATAGCAACCTGAATCTGATCCGTATCAGATATGGTGATTTGAACGTTGTCGCAGCCGCCTGCTTTCCCATCCGAATCGGGGCCGATTTTTGCCGGATTCAGGGCGCAAGCAGGGTCATTTACATCTGTTCTGAAAACCTGGCCCCGAGATGTGAGCTCATCGATGACTTCCTGATCAGGGAGGGTGACCGTTCCATACTTCATCGGGCCAGAAGAAACGATGTAATACGACGCGTTCACCGCGTTCAGAAGCGCCCGGCGCGAGGAAGTCTTGCTGCCATGGTGTCCGACAACCATTACACGCGCCATAAGATCGGCTACACAGCAGGCGAGGAGTTGACCTTCGATAGAGTCCGTCGTCGGCTGCATTGACGGATTCTGGCGGCCCCCCGCCTCCGCGTCCCCCATTAGTAGGATTCGGGTGTTGCCAAGGTCGAGACGGACTACGAGGCTATTTTGGTTGGGACTCGGATAGTCTGCACCGTCGGCGTGGAGAATTGTCATCGTCGCATTCTGGCCCAGAGTGACCGGAAGGTTATCGATACGACTTGAGACAGGCAAATGCACGTCCTGTGCAGGCAATGCTGTTCCGTAACAGGTCGTTGCCTTGAATGAGAACGTCTGCGTTCCTGTGCCCTGCAGCGCGTCATGGTACTGAACACCGGTTTCGTCGTGTACGGCAGTAATAAAGGCCCGGTACCCACAGATATCATTGACGCGCCCAGAATCCCAGACTTGACGCACTTGATAGGCTGCAAACAGATCCGGCAGAAGCTCAACGTGGTCACGATGCGGATGGCTGAGAACGAGCTGATCAATCGTGGTGAGTGTCGGCGCGACGGACCGAATATAGGCGAGAAAACGATTGTCGGACCCTCTGCCAAGATCGTCATTGGACCCGCCGTCATACACCAAAGTGAAATCCGGACCGCGAACAAGCACCGCCAGGCCCGTTCCTACGTCCACAACGTCGATTGTGTAGTTCGTTTTACCTGCGCCGCCGGCCGGCGGCGTTGAGGTTGCAATGACCCGGGTCCAGCGCTTCGAGACGAAGCCAAGGGTTCCGCTTGCTAGCTTGACATGATGCCAGTTCGGAACTGAACCAATCAGATCTGCTTGTTCTCCGGGCTGCAGAGTCCCAACACGAGCGCTCGTGGATGAAGCGCTGAGTCGAACGACGACGCTATTGGTTACATCGTCGAGAGCGATGACTGTATCTGCGGCTGCCCGACTAATGAGTATGGATGTACAACAAAGCCAAATACCGATTAAACGTTGGAAGCAGTCCATCCTTCACCCCTGTTCCCCGTAAACGCAAGTCCAGGCATCTGCCGACAAATGTGTCGGGCAAGCAATTCCTCGCCGCGCTCCAGAGGAGAGCAGTACCTAGTCTTTACAGGGAAGCAGCGAAGAGGGACCCAAGACTGAACAGGCACAGATTTTCGATGGGCCAACTTGCTGAAGTGTCGCAACTGTAAGGTGTGGGCTGAACGATGTCAATAGCCAAGATGCCAAGGATAGACAAAGGAATATTAGAGGTTAGAGGAAAATGGCCGTGGTCGCCCTTGGATGAAGTAGCAACAGCGAGTGCGCGCCGCCGTTTGAGCAGAATTGAGATGGGGCGGCTATAAGCTAAATCTTCTCCGGTGGTTTCGGGAAAGATTGCCGCGTCCTTCGACATCTAGCGTTGAGACTTAACTCACTTCTTGCTCGCTCTGACCTTTGCCCAACGTTTGCGTTGAGCGGCTGCAATACGTCTACGACCGGCCGCACTTATCTTCCTAGCTCCTTTACCACTGCCACGGATGTTCAGACCGGCGAGTACTCGTCGTGCTTCCGCCAGCTGCTTGATCTGACCATCAATTTCCTTAATAACGTCTTTGTAGTTCATTCGGCTGCCCCCTCAGGCCCGCCAATTATACTGACACCGCGGAGTATTGCCCCTCCCTTAAATAGGTAATGTAGGACAGGGAAGAGAATGCAGCCGACCCGCCCAACTTGGGCTATGGTTGGTGCTTACCGTAACTTCGCGCCGGTTGACTTCTTACTTTGATTGGTCCGACTGATCCGTTGCGTTCAAGCACTGATACCGGTGATACCGTTTTCCTGGGAACCACAGTGAATTGGGGGAACTATAGAAACCCTAGCCTGAGTTCGGATTCGCTTGTAGGCCGCTCAAACAGAGGGTATTATCACCGAAGTGTAGTATTGATCGAGACTTGCAGATAACGGCGTTAATAGAATCCCTCCCTCTCCGCCAGTACTTTAATTTCTGCGATTTACAGTAAGTGACTACCAACTGACTACCAAATTCCGACCACTTGCTTCCGGCGCGGTATTAAGCGCACCGGTGGCCAAAACTTACGCAGGCACCTTGCATGAAGAAGGCGTCTCCGTGATAGATGACCGACGGCCCATCAGCCCGTGTGCCGGATTTTCAGGTTCAGGGTTCGCTGGCTGAGAGGCTCGCTCGACAGTCACCGAACGCGCGCCGCAATAAGAAAGCATCTTCCGGCGTGGGAGCATCGAGACCCAGAAAAGCAGGCACTCTTGTTGGTATGAGCGCCTGCCGTTATTTGGCTCTTCGCGCTGGATTAAATCCGATCGAGAACGAGCAGAATGACAACAATGAAGAGAGCCAGCCCTACCCCACTGCTCGGGCCATAACCCCAATGTCGACTATGCGACCAGCGCGGAATTACGCCTAGAAGTGCCAGAACCAGAACTACGACCAAGAGAGTTCCAAGCATGTTTTGATCCTCGTCAACCAGCAATTATTAGGGTGCAACCTCTCGGAGGCTGCACCCAGCAGATCGATTACAGAGAGATGCGAATCGCAATCCCTGTACTCGGGTATCTTCGGTTGTACATGTAGTACCCGTTGTCGAGGTACATGACATACACGTCGTCGGTGTCGTACCAGTCAGTCGCCCAGTATTCAGGCCAGGGGTCAATAGGGCTGAACCAATAGCCGCTGTATTGGAAGCGGGGATATCCGCCTACAACCAGGAACGGAAGCCCGGAGATACGGAATCCGTGGTCACGGCCCAAATATCCGCGGAAGCGCGCATCAGGAATGCGATAGCCGTTGTACCCGCCGCGTTGCTGCCACGTGCGATGATCGGAATCCCAGTGCTGTGAGCGATGCTGTTGCCAGGCGGTGTGTTCAATACGTTGCCGTTCTGGTGTTCGCTGTGGCAGTTGATTGTGTTGTTGTTGAGCGTGCCTTTGGGCTGTTTGTTCTTGTTGTTGCTGCGCGTGGTTTCGCTCTATGGTTCGAGCTTGCTGCTGTTGCTGTGCATGCTGTTCGTGTTTGTTTTGGTCCTGCTGTTTCTGTTGCTGCGCCTGCTCTTGCGATCGATTCTGATTTTGTCTCTGCGATTGCTGAGCGTGTTCCTCGTGTTTGCCTTGGTCCGGACGCGCCTGAGCATGCTGGGCGGTCGGCTTACCTTCGTCGTGCCTGGCTTGTTGGGGCTTGTCCTGCTGTTGTCGTGGACGATCTTGCTTGTCGGCGTGCTGCTCGCCTTGTGCGTAGGCTGTAGCCGTGACTCCGAGAGTCAAAGAGAGAACTGCTGTGCTGACGAATCCGATTACTTTCAAGGTGTACCTCCGTTGGTACTCATTTCGAGTCTTAATTTCTAGCGCAAGCTTCCGGTTGTTGCGTTGACGGGGTTGCCGATTGCTTCGCCGGACACCAGGAGCTCCACTCTCCGGTTTTGCTGTCGGCCGGCGGAGTTATCGTTCGTGGCTACCGGCAACGTGTTGCCAAAGCCTTTGGCTGACACCGAATTCGTGGCGACACCCTGATTCACAAGATAGTCACGCACCGAACCGGCACGGTTCTCGGACAGCGTTTGATTCATCTGGTCGCCGCCCACATTGTCCGTGTAACCGCCAACTTCAATGTCGAGTCCGGGGTAGGCGAGCAGAATTCCGGCAACCTTCGCCAGTTTCTCGCGTGCCCCTGGCTTCAAAGAATATTTCCCGATGTCAAACAAGACATCGGACATGCTGACGATCAGACCGCGCGCGCTGTCGCGAGTCTGAAGGATGGTGTTTAATTGTTCTGACAATCGTGCGCGCATCGCGGCTTTATCAGCTTCCGCCTGTTGGACGCTCGTCTGCGCTACTTGCGCAGCTAAGCGGGACTTTTCCGCATCTGCCTGGGCCGAAGCAAGTGCGTTGGCAGAAGCAGCCTGACTTTCTGCCATTTCTGCTTTCGCTCTTGCTGCCGCAGATTGCGCATCCGTAGCTTCGGTCCGGGCCTTGGCTGCATCCAGCTCCGCCTGAGTCTTCGCCGTTTCGGCTTTCGCTGCATCGGATTGGGCTAGCTCTTTCTGTCGCGTTGCGTCATCCGCCTGTCTCTGCGAATTTGCCTGCGCGTCGGTGGAAGCCTGACGTTCGTTCGCAAGACGCTCATCGTCCATTTTCTTGACTGCAATGGCGCGAGCATCTTCAGCCGTCTGGACGGCTTCCCGCGCGATTGCGATCAATGGTTTGCGGTCAATGTTCTTTCTGGTTGCCATTTCATCGGCATCGTTCATGAGCTTGACGGCATGTTGATAGCTGTCGCTGGCATATTTCTCGGCGCCCTCGGATTGGGCGATGCGCAGGGCATTTCTCGCTTCAAAGAATTCCAAGGGTAACTTGGTATTGAGGATTATGGGGTCGAAGGTATATCCGGTGGGGATGTAGCCACCGCGTGCCAGGAAGTCATGTTTGGCACTCAACGATTCGGTGGTGCCCTTGGTGTCGGCGCGAACGACATTTTCGATCACGACGACGTTGCTGGGTTCGCGCACCGCATAATAAGGTTCGGCCGTGACGAGCAGTGCAAAGGCTTGCAAGTCAGTGGTGACGTCCACTTTGCTGCGGCGGTTGTCGCCTACCAATATTTCGCCGAGATTGATGGCGCGGCCTTCCGGCGAGATTGCCCAAAGAATGTAGGTCAGGTACTCGTTGCCGAAAGTTGTGGGCTTTTCCAGATTGCCAAATTCCACCTCGATTTCGATGTAGCCTTTTTTGCTCTCTACTTTGGCCTGGCCATTGGCACTAGGCATCAGGTCCGTTCCGGCAAAGTCCAACTTTGTGGCGCCGCCGCGATGCTGGTAATTGACGGCCTCCACGCTGCGACTAACAACGCTTACTCGGAACGTGGGTGTCGAGGCCATCGGCTCGATGACTTTGGGCGTTTCTGAATTGGTCTGCGCGAATGCGCTAAAACTGACGGTGAGTGCGGCGGCTAACAGAAACTTATTATTCAAGGCGTCTCCTTAAGTGATTACTGTATGTGACCTTGCCAATTGGGGTTGAACTCTCAGCTCTAAGTAAGTTTTTGTGAAAATCCCTTTAACCGACGCGAAGGCGCGATAGAGAGTGAAAGAGACCAAAAACATTCAGTATCCAGAGAACGACTGCAATTACCACTACGCCGTTCAAGATTGACTTGACGGATCCCTGCATGGGGATGAACCGATTTACCAGCCATAGAAGCAGACCTACCACGATCAGAACTTCCACCAACTCAATTAAAGGCATACTTTTGACCTTCTTCCTTGTGTCGCGGGCTAGTCCCTCTCACTTGCCTGAAGGTGTCGCCCTGCTTGAATGTTCAAGAGCTTGTAGTGTCGAATCGTGCGGGCCGCAAGTTTTGGCGGTGTTCACACGGATGAAGAAATGCCGATTGGCTGGATGTGGCCGCTCGAAGGGACTTGATTGGCGACCTCAGAATGAGAGCAACGAATCAGCATTCGCCGCTCCCTCGACACACTCAGGAGAATAGATAATGACAGCCGCGGAGTTGTGCGTCTGAGCAAGATAGCTCACATACGAGATTAAGATTCCGGCAGCTCGAATTCCCGTCCACAGTCAAAGCAAGCCCGGTATGTCCGTTGTTTGATCGTAAAACGCCAGGCCGTTGTCGTCAGATCCGTTCTCCGTATTTCGATTTTTCAGTTGATTTTTTGGTTGCCGCCATCGCTTCACGAGTCGTGACGATGCTAGAGCGGCCAGGTTCCCTCCCAAAGTGTCAGAGGAAATTCGCAAAAAAAGGGCACGGTGTTGTGCCGTGCCTTCCAGGAGGATTTCTATTACGGCACCTGCGGACGTACTTTCGCAATGAAGCCACGACCAGAGCGTAATGATCGTCCCCGGCTTCGCAGAAAGCGAAAGGCTGTTTGCACTTCGTCTTGCAGTGCCTTGAGTTGGAGGCTAGTCGGCCTCTGTTGGGTAGATGTCACGGAAAGGTAAAAAGTTTGTTAGATAGGGAGTCGGAAGTACACAGAAACATTGATAAACAACATGCGAAGTAAATTGCCGGAAGGCTTTTATGGTCGGCGGTCACTTCAGCCTTGCGTGCGGTCCAGAAACTCGGTGTGCCAAGCCATCTGGATGGCTTCGAGTTTTCCCTCGTTCGATTTCTTCGGATCATCCTTGAAGTCAGGCAGCGCGATGACGTGCTTGTGCAGGTCCGTGAAGCGTACAGTGAGCGGATCGAGGTCCGGATAGGCTTCCGATAACAGAATGCCGATGTCCTCGGCATTCTCCCAGCTGAGTTCTTTCGGCATGCAGGAGCTCCTTTGGAAAGCGGCTCAGGCCCGAAAAAGCAAAGTGCCAAATGCTCGCGCCAACGGCCTTTCAATGTGTCTCTGAAACGTAGTTTCGATTCCAGGCCGGTATCTCGACTACAACTTTTCCTGGCTTGTTGATCACAGCCTGGCATCCGAGACGCGAGTTTAATTGCAGGTCGGCGGCCATGTCGAGTTTGTCGGCTTCGTCGTCGTCCATCTCGGAGATCAGCTCGGCGCCTTCCTTTACCCAAATGTGGCAGGTTGTGCAGGCACAATTTCCGCCGCAAGCATGGTCGAGGTGCACGCCGAAGTTCAGGGCCACGTCGAGAAGAGACTCCTCCTTGCCGTGATCTTTATAGGGCAACTTGCCGTGTTCGAATGTTACGGTTTTGCCCTCGGGAAGAAATGTGACTTCGACCGTGTTTTCGCCGGGCGCATCCACCGTCGCGGCTCCAGAACCTTGTGTTTTTGTTTCCGACATCGCTGCTCCTGAAAATTATATTGGCTAACAGCAAGCACAACTGCAAATACAAAAGCGTCGGACAGGAGTGTCCGACCTACACGTTCTACTCAAATTCTGCTTTTCCCACCGGGTGACCCGTCTGCGGTCCTTCGCCGAGGTCGGATTCGTCCATTGTCTTGCCCTTGAGCGCGGTCGAAACCGCGGTGTCCATCATCATTTCAGCGAGGTGCGTGGTGGCTTCATTCAGCACGTCGATACCCTTGCGGATTGCGTGATAATCGCCGCCCTCTTTGACGGTCACGAGTGCGCGTTCGAGAGTTTCGATGTGGCGGCGCTCATCGCTCGACAGATTGCGCCATGCCTGATTCTTCTTGCCCTTAGCCAATGCTCCGAGAATAGTCTCCGCTTCATGCCGGGCTTCAATCACTTGCCGCTGACGAAAATCTTCTTCGGCGTAGTCGTAAGACTCCAGCAGCATGCTTTCGACTTGCTCGTCGGTCAGGCCGTAACTGGGTTGCACTTCGATTTGAGCTTCCTGTCCGCTACGCTGCTCGCGCGCCGACACTTGCAGAATGCCATTCGCGTCGATCAGAAATTTGACTTCGATGCGCGGAATCCCTGCAACCATGGGCGGGATGCCCTTAAGGTCAAAACGGGCCAGCGACCGGCAATCCCGCGCGAGTTCGCGCTCGCCCTGGAGAACGTGGATGGCGACGTTTGTTTGGCCGTCTACCTGGGTGGTGTAGTGTTGCGTGGCCGATGCTGGCACAGTCGAATTGCGCAGAATGATTTTGTCAGTCACGCCGCCCGCCACTTCGATTCCGAGAGAAAGAGGGGTCACGTCGAGCAGCAGCATTTCTTTCGTGATGTCTGATCCACCGCCGAGAATGTGAGCCTGCACGGCGGCGCCCAGGGCCACGACTTCATCAGGATTCAAATCGATGTGGGGAGTGCGGCCGAATAATTTCTCCACCAGTTGCCGGACTTTCGGAATTCGGGTCGATCCGCCGACGAGCACGACTTCGTCGATCTGCTCAGGCTTGAGGCCGGAATCTTTCAGTGCCTGCGTGCTGGGAGCAACCGTTCGCTGGATGACTGGGGCGATCAACTCTTCAAATGCTTCGCGCGTGATCTCGCGCTGGTAGCGCTGCCCGC
Source organism: Acidobacteriota bacterium (assembly GCA_003225495.1). Taxonomy (GTDB): domain Bacteria; phylum Acidobacteriota; class Terriglobia; order Terriglobales; family Acidobacteriaceae; genus Acidiflorens. The sequence goes on along the minus strand of QIAJ01000128.1, from coordinate 21,695 downwards.
CTGGCAATTCAACGTCGAGTTTTGTGAAGGGCTGCGATGAAAGCGCAATCTTCGCTTCGATGACCGCCTTGCGAATGCGGGCAACCGCTTCGCCATTGCGCCGGACATCGAGCTTCAAGTCGCCTTGAATATCGTCGAGCGCGATCATGATCAGAAGGTTGTCGATATCGTCGCCGCCGAGGTGTGTGTCGCCATTGGTCGCAATAACTTCGAAGATGCCATCGTGCAGCTTGAGAATCGAAATATCGAACGTGCCACCGCCCAGGTCGTAGACCGCGATGATGCCGTTTTTCTTCTTGTCGAGACCGTAGGCAAGTGAAGCTGCCGTTGGCTCGTTAACGAGACGCAGTACATCGAGGCCGGCGATGCGCCCGGCGTCTTTCGTCGCCTGGCGCTGCGCGTCGTTAAAATATGCGGGGACTGTGACGACTGCCCTAGTGACGGGTCCGCCGAAGAAACGTTCGGCGTTGCGCTTCAACTGGCGAAGTATGTGCGCGGAAATTTCCGGCGGCGTATAGGTGCGATCGCCGACTTTGATGCGAAGCACTTCCCCCGCCTGCATATCGTCGGCGAGACGGAATGGGAAAAACTTCAACTCCTGCTGGATATCTTCGACGCCGCGTCCCATCAGACGTTTGACGGAGTAGACTGCGCGCTCTGGAGTTTCGATCAGATACTTGCGCGCGGCATTCCCGACGATAATCTGATTCTTTTCGTCGAGAGCAACCACGGACGGCACCAGACTCAGACCATCCTCGCCCGGAATCACGACAGGCGAATCCCCCTGCATGTAGGCCACCAGAGAGTTCGTGGTGCCGAGGTCGATACCGACGATGTAGTCAGTGGCCATTTGAAGTTCAGCATTTCTTGCTAAGCACTAGTTGCTAAGGGCGGCTTTCCATTGCTTCGTTCACATCTCGCACTAGATTCCTTACATAATTTCTGCGGTTCAGAACGTCAACCATGTGGTCGCGGATTTTAAGGCGTTCCTGATCATCAACCTTGTCGATCGCTTTATCCCACCTGGACCAATCTGATTTCAGTTCGGCCAGCAGGGCGTCGTGGTTTTGTTCCAGCGAAAGTTTTGCCTTGCCGATTTCTTCAAGCAGTGCCGGATCGTCTTCGCCCAAGTTCTTCTGCGCGCGCAACTCTTCCAGTTGGATGTTCAACTCAAACATCTCTTCTAGAAGATCCGGCGGCACGACCTGCTTCTTCAATTCGCCGGAGGCACGGGCCTTGTCGGTGGCCTGCTTTGATTGTTCCTCGAGCTCCACGCCTTCCAGTCGCAGGAGATATTGCGTGCGCTTGATGGGATCTTTCAGCGTTCGATATGCGTCGTTAAGGAGCGAACTCTGCTCCAAACTCCACTCCCGCTCCTGGCCGTCAGCTTGCGCGGACATGTCCGGATGAAGGCGGCGGCTGAGAGCATAGAACTCTTTCTGCAGCGCAGCTGTATCCAGGTTCAGCTTCTTGGGAAAACCGAAAAATGCGAAGTAATCTACTGGAACGGGCGGTTGCACTTTCCCGCATGCGCTGCAGAAGTGGACGGCGCGCATGGTGCCGCACGACCAACAGGTCGAGGTTTCCTCCCCAGGCATGATCAACGACGATTTGGACTCTGTGCTTGCCATACAGAATTTCGGTGTGGAACCGGGTTTTCTGACCGGCCCGCACGGTTCGAAGGCCCGTGCCCCACAACAGCAGCTAGGCTGAGAAAGACGTGCCGCAGCCGCAGGATTTTGTCGAGTTCGGATTCACGAACACGAAACCCTGCTGCATGAGGGTTTCCTGGTAATCCAGAACCATCCCGTGCAGATAGATGAACGACTTCGGATCCACGAACACGCGCACACCGCCGAACTGAAAAACTCGATCGCGCTCGCGCGGCTGCGTATCGAAACGGATGTTGTAACTCAAGCCCGAGCATCCGCCGCCCTGCACGCCCAGACGAAGTCCGCCCTGCTCGATAGAGACACCTTCCTTCTCCATCGCCAAGCGCACCTTTGAGATCGCCTTGTCGGTGATCTGGATACCCTTGACGGGAGCCTGGGACGGCGCGGATTGGGTTGCTTGTTCCATAAAGCTTCGAGCTACAAGCCGCGAGCTACGAGCAAGCCAAACATCGAACTCAAAGCGGGCGTTCGCTCGAAGCTTGTAAACCCACGGCCGATTTAATGCGCGGCCTGAACCGCTACCGGCTTCGTGGCTTCCTGCTTTTTCTTCCAGTCGCCGATGGCCGCGCGAATGGCGTCTTCCGCCAGCACCGAGCAGTGGATTTTCACTGGCGGCAGCGCGAGTTCCTTGACGATCTCGGTGTTCTTGATCGCCAGGGCTTCGTCGATGGTCTTGCCCTTCACCCATTCAGTGGCGAGGGAGGAAGATGCGATGGCCGAGCCGCAGCCGAAGGTCTTGAACTTCGCGTCTTCGATCACGCTGGTTTCAGGATTGACCTTGATCTGTAACTTCATGACATCGCCGCATTCGGGCGCGCCGACCAGTCCCGTGCCTACGTCAGCGCTGGACTTGTCCATCGATCCCACGTTGCGTGGATGGTTGTAGTGGTCAATGACTTTATCGCTATAGGACATTGCTGTCTCCTTACTTCAATCTCGGATCTGAAAATCTCAAACAAATTTTTTAATGCGCTTCTCCTGCCCACTTCACACTCTTCAGATCGACGCCTTCTTTCGCCATCTCATAAAGGGGCGAAAGTTCGCGCAGTCGTTCGACCGTTTCGATGACCCGATCCGCGACGTAATCGACTTCGGCTTCGGTGTTAAAGCGGCCGATGCCGAAACGGATCGAACTGTGCGCCAGGTCGTCGCCCGTGCCCAGAGCCTTCAATACATAAGATGGTTCCAGCGTCGCGGAGGTGCATGCCGAACCGCTGGAAACTGCGATGTCGTTGATTCCCATCAGCAGCGACTCCCCTTCAACGTAGGCAAAGCTGATGTTCAGGTTGCCGGGAAGGCGTTGTTCCATCGAACCATTGATATATGTTTCGTCCAGGCGGCCCATGATTTTGTCGCGCAGCCGGTCGCGCAGCCCGGAAATCTTGACCGATTCCTGCGGCATGTCCTGCATTGCAATTTCACAAGCCTTGCCGAGGCCGACAATGCCGGGAACATTGAGCGTACCGGAACGCATCCCGCGTTCGTGGCCGCCGCCGTCGATGAGTGGGACCAGTTGTACGCGTGGATTCTTTCGTCGAACGTAGAGCGCGCCCACGCCTTTAGGACCGTAGAGCTTGTGTCCGGTAATTGATGCGACGTCGATGTTCATCTTGTTGACGTCGACGGGAATCTTGCCGATGGCCTGCACCGCATCGGTGTGGAAGATCACTCCGCGCTCGCGGCAGAGTTTGCCGATTTCAGCCAGCGGCTGGACTACGCCGATCTCGTTGTTGGCGGCCATGATCGTTACCAGGATCGTTTTGTCGTCCATTGCGCGCTTCAGGTCTTCGAGATCGACCAGTCCGTCCTTTTGAACGGGCATGTAGGTAACGCGGAAGCCGCCCTTCTCGAGGTGCTTGCAGGTATCGAGCACGGCCTTGTGCTCGGTGACCGCGGTGATGATGTGGTTGCCCTTCTCGCGGTACATCTCGGCGACGCCCTTAATGGCGAGGTTGTCGCTCTCGGTTGCGCCGGAGGTGAAAATAATTTCTTTCGCAGTGGCCCCAATCAGCTTGGCGATGCGCTCGCGCGACAACTCGACGGCTTCCTCAGCGGCCCATCCGAATGGATGATTGCGGCTGGCCGCGTTGCCGAACTTCTCCATGAAATAGGGCAGCATCTCTTCGAGCACGCGCGGGTCAAGCTGCGTGGTCGCGTGATTATCCATGTAGATCGGCAGCTTGATTCCGTTCGCGGAGGGGCGCTGCTCAGTTGCCTGGCTGGCTGGGGGCGGAGTCTTTACATCCGTGCTCATGATTTCTGTTCTCCTCAAACATTGCCGGCTTCACGCCGGAGCTACTCTTAAACAATCGTTACCAGCTCCGCCGGTTTTTTGATCTCAATGATTTCCGGCTCTTCGCGCATATGAGAAATTTTGATTCTCTTCAACACCTGCTCGATGCTTTCATTCACTTTGCGCAGTGGCTCGCGAATGGTACAGCGGTCGGTCTGGTCACACTCACCGCGGACCGTGACACACGACGTAATGAACAACGGCCCGTCAATCGCCTGAATTACTTCAAACGCCGAAATCGTATTCGGATCACGCGCCAGCATGTAACCGCCGTTAATTCCGTGTTGCGACCGGAGCAGTCCGGCTTTCGCCAGCCTTTGCAGGATTTTCGCCAGGGCTTCCTGGGGAATTCCGTAGGCCTCCGCCACGTCCTTCGCGCTGCAGGAACCCTTGGGAGCGCGCTCGGCGAGGTGCTTCATCGCCATTAGGCCGTAGTCAGCTTTTTTGGTCAGCTTCAGCATAAACGAATGCCGACCAATAAGGTCGGATAGATTGCCGACTGATTTGGTCGCATTTCTATTTTAGCGCTCAGTGAAACTTCCCGCAAGGCCAATCAGGGAACGGGCCTATCTTGAATTGGACGGCAACTTTCGATGACTGAATAGTTTAGCGGCCGCCGGTCTTGAAGCAAACGAGGTCCTGGTCGCTGGGTACTTGACATCCTGAATGAGCGTTCTAAAATACGACCGTTTCCCGGCCCAAGAATAGAAGAGCCCCTCCGAACGCCAGGGGAAGCCCGGAATCTATGACGACAAGCCACCCTCCTCAGTCCCCCGCCAAGACCCGCCGGGAGCTGTGCAAGCATCCTCAGGTTCAGATTGTGTCCCGCGACGAAGACGCCGAATACGTCGAATGCAAGGAATGCGGCGAGGTCTTTGAATCCAGCGAACTCAAGGACATGGCGCTCGAAGATGCGAAATCCAGCGACCTCGATAGCGCCGAAGAGATTTAGAATTCGGGCTCATTCGCAGAGAAGCCCATCCAATGTCACTGATCATCCTGGCTGCGCTCGGCTATCTGGTTTCGCCCGTGCTTCTGATTTGCGGTTGGGCGCAATGGTTTCGTCAGCCCAAATCGCGAACTGTCGCGTCATTCTTCTCGCTTGTCGGCATTGTTCTTGCAACGGCATCCGCGTCCCTTGCCATTGCGGCAATAATCTATGCCCAAACTCACCGCTTCCCGCATTCCGACCCGCTGCTCTCAAGAATGTATCGAATGGGGTTGACGTTTTCCAGGATCGGAATCGTTTTTGGAGTTGGAGGAATCTGGCGGCCGGGTTCATTACGCTGGTATGCGCCGGCGTCTTCGGCGGCGGCGCTGGCATTCTGGATGCTGGCGGCTGCGAGTGAAGGCTGATCGCGGCTGCGCGAAAAGCGAACCTGATCTCAGTTGATCGTGATCAACAAATTCCCCGCTCGATCCACTTTGAATTTTGCTCCCGGCGGGATCACTGTCGTCGCGGTGTACTCAGTGATGATGGCCGGGCTTTTCAGCGAACGCCCTGGACTGAGATCTGAGCGTTCATAGACTGGTGTCGCTACACTTCTGCCTTGAAAAATCACTTTCGCCATCTCAACTGGCCTTGCTCGACTTAATATGGGAGGCTTTGGTGCAGCCTTCGCAACCTGCATCTCTCGTGCCTTTACTCTCCCGCGCAAACGTACCGTCACCAGTTCAATGTCTTTTCCGCGATGGTGATATCCGTAGCGGCGCTGATGTTCCTGGTGGAATCGCCTGGCCGAATCGTCGGTCGCCGGAACGTTCAATTCGTACCCCTGTCCGCGATAACGGAGGTCGAGAGTACGCTCGAAGAGTAACGTGCCCGCCCACCTCTCTTCCCGAAACTCTTTTCGGGCGGCGGCTTCGAGTTTCCGAAACTCTTTCTCTAATTCGGCGCGCGAATGTTGGCCGGTGAGGCTCCAAAGCAATGTGCGCGAGAAGTCCTTGACGGCATCGCTGGCCAGGATTCCAAACGCCGACAGCGCCCCCGGATGAGCAGGAACAATTACGGTTGGAATCGAGAGAGCTTCTGCCAGTTCGCAGGCGTGCAGGCCTCCTGCTCCACCAAAGGCGACGAGGGCGAAGTCGCGGGGATCGTATCCACGCTCGATCGAAACCACGCGCAACGCTCGCTCCATCTTGGCATTCACGACTTGCAATACACCGGAGGCGAATTGCTCCAGGGTAAGACGCGACTTCTGTTTCTTTAGCCAATCGGCGGTAAGCCTTCGCGTGCGGTCGACATCCAGGGTGAAATCGCCGCCCAGAAAGCGATCGGGCCGCAGCCTTCCCAAAATCAGATTTGCATCGGTTACTGTCGGCTGTAAGCCGCGGCCATAGCAGATTGGACCGGGATCGGCGCCAGCCGATTCGGGTCCGACGCGGAGCGCGCCCCCGGCGTCGAAGCGTGCCAGGGAACCGCCTCCCGCGCCCACAGTGTGAATGTCGAGCATCGGCACGCCCACCGGGAATCCAGCCACCTCGGCCTGGCTGCCTGGGCGCGCGTCGCCCTCAACGAGCGCGACGTCCGTCGAAGTGCCTCCCATATCGAAGGACAACACGCGCGGAAATCCACTGCGCACGGCCACGGCTGCGGCGCCGACCAGTCCGCCAGCAGGTCCGGATAGCACGGTCCGCACCGGCTCTCGGGCGGCTGCTTCAAGCGCAGTAATTCCTCCGCTGGATTGCATCACGAAGATGCGCGGCGCTTTGTGCGCATTACGCGGCGCATTGCTTAAACTGCGGGCGCGATCCCCGATTCTTTCCAGGTAGTTTTGCATGAGCGGCTGGAGATAGGCATTCACGACGACCGTGCTGGTGCGCTCATATTCGCGGAACTCGGGCAGAATCTTGTGCGAGATGGAAAGCGGTTTGCCCATTCCGGCGAGGGCTGCGGCAACCGACTCCTCGTTCTTGGGATTTGCGAATGAGAACAGGAGAGAGATAGCAATTGCCTCGGGCTCTGCATCTTCAACTGTTGCGCGCAGGGTAGCTAGTTCTTCGTCGGAGGGAAGTTCCAGCGCTATTCCATCCGCTCCGGTTCTCTCCCCTACGCTGAACCGCAGGTCGCGCGGCACCAACGGAGGCACTCGGTCGAAAAAAAAGTCATAGAGGCGAGGACGCGCCTGGCGGCCGATTTCGATCGCGTCCTCGAAACCTGAAGTCGTGATCAGCGCTACGCGCGCTCCCTTTCTCTGCAGCAGGGCGTTTGTCCCGACAGTCGTTCCGTGAAGAAGAGTGAATTCTTCGCTCACTCCGATTTTGCGCAGTGCTTCAACGATGGCGCGCGAGGGATCGTCTGGAGTCGAGAACACTTTCAGCGTCTTCAAGTCGCCGCGCTCTACCCACACACAGTCGGTGAAAGTTCCTCCAGTATCAATCGCAATTCGGATTTCGGAATGCGCTCTGGCCATGAACAGGGAAGACTACCACTGCCGCGGCTTGTGTAGCAGGGCCGGTATTCACTTCACTGGAGAGGACTGAGACTACCGTCGCATGTGTTGATGGGTGACATTGAAACGCGTAGTACGCCATCGGGAAAAGAACAGAAATACCGCACGCCTGTCTGATTAGGCACGGTCGGGGACGCGATGATCTGGTAGGTGGCGGCCGGGGTCCCGCTGACTCCGGCTAACGTGAAGGTGTAGCCGTTCTTGGTTCCCGAGGCAATCTGGTTATCAATCAGGCAAGCGCTGGAGGGAGAGGGGGGCGCACAATTCGTTCCGCCGAGCGCGGCCAGCGTACTCGCGAAGCCGACGGTTGGATAGTTGGAACTATACGAGATCTGCGCGGTATTGATGGCTCGAATCGCGCCAGCGGCGGCCGCTTCATGGGCCTGCCGACGCGCGGCGAGCAGATTCGGAATGGCAATGGAGGCAATGATCAGAATGATGGCTACCACGATCAACAATTCGATCAATGAGAAACCTCTTTGCTTTTCTCGTTGCATTGGACACTCCTTCAATGTGGAACGTAGAAAGGAGGGCCTCTTGCAGAGAATTTCGTCCCTTGAGGAAATTTGACCATGCATCACGCGGTGCGGCTGCTCGATCGGCCCGCACCCTGAAACTAACCCTGTCGACCTCGCCGGGTACCGTATTCTGGGACAAGAATGCAGTCCTGCGCGCCGAGGTCTGAGTGACGGGAAACATCTGGAAGGTTTGGCTGGTGCCGGGGGGCCTGCTGCTGGCTGTGTCGGCGGCGCTCGTCAACAGCTCTCTGCTGGGGCGGGTCGCGCCTTCGCTTGGCTTTTACTATTTTGCCGTGTTCGCTGCTGGAGTGGCGCTGGCATGGCGATTTAATTCCAGCCGCGTGCTGTTCTCGTTGGTGGTGCTGCTGCTGGCGCACCGCGCCGTCGAATTCTTTTCTCTCGGAAAAATCCATACGGGACCGGGCCGCACAGCGGCGATTCTCGCCGCGCTGCTGATCCCGCTCAACTACATCGCACTCGCCTTCATGCGGGAGCGCGGGCTGACTATTGCCGGCATCGCGCCCCGATTTGGGATGTTGTTTCTGCAATCGGTAGCGGTGGCGGTGTTGTGCAGGCCGGAAAACAGCCGCGTCGTTTCGTCTCCGGCGAGCGCGAATACTCTTCCTGTTTGGACGCTCGTCAGTTTTCTGGCTGCGGCAGTGGTGCTGCTGGTGCGCTTCATCCAGACGCGAAAGCCGATTGAGACGGGTTTTCTCTGGTCGCTGGCAGCCGTATTCCTGTGGCTCGATTTCGCGCCGGTCGGCAAAGCAGCGGACGCCGATGTGGCGGCTGCCGCGCTGATCCTGGCGGCCTCGCTCATTGAAACTTCTTACGTCCTCGCTTATCACGACGAACTGACCGGCATTCGGGGGCGGCGCGCTTTCAACGAAGCGTTGCTCTCACTCGATGAGCGATACGCCATCGCCATCGTGGACATTGACCACTTCAAGACTTTCAACGACACCTACGGGCACGATACCGGTGACCAGGTGCTGCGTATGGTTGCGTCACGATTGGGTGAAGTGGGCGGCGGCGGTCAAGCCTTTCGTTGCGGAGGAGAGGAGTTTGCCATCCTGTTCCGCAACGCGTCCGCGAGGGACGCATTGGAACATCTCGATGCGCTTCGTCAGACAATTCAGACTTCCCTATTCCGGTTTCGAGGCTCAGAGCGAAGAAACGAAGCTCGCTCGGGCGAACCGGAGCGCAGAAAGCCGGGGAGAAAGAAAGCGGGCGCAGTGCTCATGCAGCCGGCGGGTGATTTGTCGGTCACCGTAAGCATCGGAGTGGCCGAACCGAGCACGCGCTACCGGCAGCCGGAGCAAGTCATCCATGCCGCCGATCAAGCTCTCTACCGTGCCAAGCACAACGGACGCAACCGGGTTGAACTGGCGTCGAACACAACCCTGCAAGTAACGCGAAAAAAGCGCGCCAACGCTGCTCGCAGCTAATCGCAAAGTAAAAATAGAGACGCGGCAACCGCGTCTACCAATCCTTGAGGTGAATCAAAAAAAGAACTACCGTCGCGACAAGTGGCACTACGAGTCCAGCGCGGAGGCTGCCCGCAGACTGCGAGATGATCCCCACCAGCCACGGCAAGGCGGCTGGCCCAATGGCAGCGATCGAAAACATGATCGAACCGACACTCCGTGCTTCTACGCCAAACCGCTGCGAAAGCCGCGCGACCGTTACAGGATACAAAGTGGCAAACGCCAGGCCGGTGATGATCGCGCTGGCGATCACTCCTTGCAGCGTCGGAAACCACAGCAGGACTGCGATGCCGGCCGCTCCCATCCCATATCCCACACGAAGAATCTGCCGCTCGGACACATAATGCAGCACCGCACCGCCTGCTCCTCGGCCAGCAGTGAGAGCGGCCAGAAAGAGCGCAGGCATCATGGCGCCGATACTCGCTCCGTGCGAACCCATTTTTGCTGCATAAGAGCCAATCCATCCGCCGACGGCGGTCTCCGTGCCAGGGTAAAGAAAAAAGACGCAGGCAAATAGCCATGTAGCAGGATTGCGCGCAATCTCGCGCCATCGAACCGGTGGATCGGTGGATTTTCGGGCGGTGGGAAAGGGCAGTCCGCGAACTACCACGGCCATCAGCAAGAGAAATGCAGCAATCGATTCCAGAAGCACTAGCAGCAAGTGATGCGCTTGTGCCCATGCCACCAGCAAGGAACAAATAACTGCTCCCAGTCCCCAGAAGAAATTCAGCAGGCTTACCGCGGCCGAGCGTGAACCGGTGCTGACTTCTGCAATCATCAGGTTGTCGGTTGGAATGATCAGGCCGAGTCCCAGGCCGTATACCGCCACTGACACACGTCCCATCCAGGGCGATCCAAGATAGAGCGTGCCCACTCCAGCCGCCATCAGCAACAATCCAGAAAGAAATGCGGAACGAAATCCGGCTCGCGAGAGCAGTACTCCGGAAAGTTGAACGCCCGCCAGTTGTGCCAGGAACTGAATGGGAAACAGATTCCCTGATTGTTCGTACGTCAACCCCCAGCGCGCGCTCAAGATCGGCAGCATCGGCCACAGCAGCGTTGTCAGCATGCCGGTGGGCAGAAAAGCGATCTGTCCAGCCACAATCAGCCACCGGCGATTTCTGTCATCCGTGGATTGCGCTATCAAAACCGAACTGGGTTCGGAAGGAGGATGCACGCCCTAGGATATCCGAGGCATCGACGGAAGCAACCGGATTTCTAGGCGTTCTGTATTCCTAAGGCCGTCCGGGAGAAGTTCGCTTCCTCGGCCTGGATGCGAACGCAACCTTCGGTGTTAAACTAAAAACTCCCGCAGCGGAGAGGTGGCAGAGTGGCCGAATGCGGCGGTTTGCTAATCAGGTAGCGACGACCACTTCCGCTTTCTTCTCAAGACGTTAATTCCCATCCAACAGCGACCCAAAGCGGCTTTATACGTTCTTGCGGGAGTTAGCAGACGGGCTATCAGACCCAGAGTAGAATCTTAGTCATGAGTTCCGACATAGATTCGCTAGCACCGCCACGCCGTCCCGCACCGACGGCGGACGAGAAATTTCAGCGGTTGCCTAAAGCCATGGCGGCGGAGATCAAGGAGCAGTTTGA
>QIAJ01000128.1:0-10350 GCA_003225495.1 Acidobacteriota bacterium | reverse complement strand
CAACTTCAACAGTACTACCGAGATCGTCTCGCTGTTAGAGGATCGTCTCGGACTAGTACTGGAAGCTTCAGAGAAGGAGAAAGACCTCCCTCTTCTCAACCGGATGATACAACGAAGACACCTTATCGTTCACCGCGCTGATCGAATCTTGAGCGATGGTGGCACAACATACCAACTTCAGGCTATTGATCGCCGCGAAGTAAACCAGTGGATTGATGCGACATCTAGCTTCATGGCAACCATCACGGTATCTCTCTTACTGAAAAAGTTTCCCCAAGAGCTAGGAAGAGCCTCTCGTGTCACACCGTAGAAAGATCGATCTCGAGAAGATCAGAGCGTCGCTCTCTACTCGGTGTCCTCAGTGCGGTTACAAGATCGAGCCGCATGAACTCCGTCGTATCGACATGGACCACATCGGTTGTCCGAAGTGCCTCGCGGCGGTCACGCCAAAAACGTGATGTTTGGTTTAGACTGAGGATTGCATTACTGCTTTCGAGCAGCCCATCTGCAGAAAATCGTAAAAAGTGAGTCAATATGACCCCCAAACTCAGGGCGCTTTCCGCTCTGTTTGGCGAACTGGAAGTGCTGGTAGTTCGCATCTTCATCTTTGCCGATCTGCTCCTTCACCTGTTCCGTCGCTGAACCGTTGTAGTGCATCGGAGGTCACAGAGAGACTTGAATCTGTGATCTCCGGTGGTGACCCGCGATGTATGCTGTCACCAGCTCGCCTACCAAGCCGGAGGTCTAAAGCCGATCTTCGCAGTCATTCCTGGTCGCCACACGATCATCCGCTGGCGAGAGGGTGATCACTTCCGCGACCTCGGCATCTTCGATGACTCCCTCAGTGCCTTGGAGATCGAAGCCGAGATCAGGCGAAAGTTGAAGCACAGTCTCACAACGATCCCTCCGCGCTAGAATCACCTTGCCATCCCGTCGAAAGATCTCGAGAAGGTGAAGTCTTCGCTCTTCACTCTGTGTACCGACTGCGGTTACCGGATCGAGCCGGCTGAAGAACGGCGCATCGATGGTGAGAGGATGCGGTGTCCGAAATGCTTAAAGGCATTCATTCCTGGTACCAAGCCGAAAGGTTACTAAAGCTGTGAATATCCCACATCTACCTCACCTACCAAGGACATCGGCCGGCTAAACCCTTCAAATCTTCCGTTACTTACGGCCGTGATCTTCCCGCTCCAGGCGCGAGACGCTAGGCTGATAGCATGAGCGGCTTCGAATTTCTTGGTCCTCAAGGTTTGCAGGATCACCCGATTGCCGGTCCGATTGTGAAAGAGTTGGAAGAGCCTGAAGGTCAAACCTTCGTAGTGGCAAACCTCAAGCCTCCGACAACAGAAGAGCCGGAAATCACGACATTCCGGATCGGAGATCGTCTCTACACCGCATGGAAGAAACTTGGAACTGACGAACCTGCGGTGCTGATCGACCACGAGAATCTAACTGCTCTCCGCATCACTCGCTCGTACTTAGTCTTCATTCGGTCTGCAGAACCTAAACGCAAGACCGCGCGGTGAGGCTTCATACGGACCTCCGCGATCACGCGGTGAGAGTTCGACGCTGTGAGCCGGGGTCACCTGTCGGAGTGCCTAAGGATCGTGGGATGGTCCGTTGTTGATGTAATCGCGATTTATCAACAACAAATTAGAGGATTGGTCCCGGTTTTTTGCAGCAAAGCTGCAACTCTGTTCGGCTTGCGGCTCCCTTTCCATCTGAGTGCTCTTTGCCCTTGACATGGACTGGAAATAGGCTATAGTCCGTGCTGTTGCGTGGCCGGTAACGGCTCCCCCCCAGGTCCAATCACGCCACCCAGGGTGGATCGGCACCCATATTCCAAACAAATACTCCAGGAGAAAAACAAATGAAACAAGTCGTGGTGGTGGTGTGTGCGCTCGTTCTGATGACGGCAATTGTGAATGCGCAAGTCTCACCGGCGATTCGGGGCGGCAACCAGGTCGGTATACAAACAGCGACCGGGATTCCTTCAGACTGTAGTCCGTGCTTGTGGTATTCGGGCGATAGCGATCCGGGCAGTCTGAACTGGGATGGACTGTTCAACGCGAACGCAGCCGGGCAAGGCCTTTCAGGCCGTGTGTATGTTCCATTTATTCCAGCACCGAATGCTAATGCCGCCAACAAGCACGTATTGATTAGCTCAGTCACGTTCAACCTGCTGGTGACGACCTCCGATTCAAATCCGCCGGCTGATTTCGCCGGAATGACGTACGAGTTCCGCAAGGGGCAGGTGATGGAGGGCATTGGTGGAACGTTGGGCAAGCACGGGAACTGCTCGTTCACGACGATCAAATTCACCCAGCCTGAGAATGGGTACAACGAGTATTCCTTCACCTGTCACTTCACCACACCGGTGAAGGTAGCTGTGGGAACGATTCAGTGGGTGAGTTTGTACCCGAAGTTTACGGGCAGTAGTTACGCGTACCTTTCCGGCGCAACTGACATTCCAGGCAACCAGTTCGGGTGGAGCAACGATCTCTATAACTCGTTCTTTACCAGCACCACGTTCGGCGCCAATTTTAACGCCAGTACCGGTTTCGGACCAGGGTTCCAGGGGTTTTCAGTTGCAATCGCCGGAACCTACACGTTATAGAGTTTCTGCTGGAAGCTGGGGTCAAGGCCGAACCAGCGCGAGCGGACTTTTTATTAAAGGTCCGCTCGTTTTTCTTTTGTGGCTATTCAGGACAATCCAGCACGCTGTCGCTCTCTGCACGCCATTGCACTCGGGACTGGGCCATGCTCAATTGTTTTAACAGGCGATTAGCAACAACCAACTCCCCGGTTGTTATGCCTCTACCTCCAGGTCACGATTCTCGGTTCCACAGTGCTTGCTGTCGATCGCGCTCGATCCTTGCCGCGAGTGCCTCGCGCCGGCGTCGTAACCAGGTGAGCGGGTTCAGTTCAGCCATGTTGGTTTCTCCTCGGTGATCCCATCCGGATCAACCGACAGGTTCGCGATGTGCTTCATTAAGTCGTTGTTCTGTGACCGAAGCAGCTCGATCAAAGCAAGGCTCCGTCTGACCAGAGCGAGCAGATCCCGGTTGGTCGCCTGAAGCTCCGCGATCTGCTCTTCCGGTGTCTTCATCACCAGTTGCTTTCCCGATTCCGACGCTGCACATCTCTACGGTTATTCTCTTGGCGAGAGAGTTCCCTGAACCGTTGCTTGCCGCCCTGATCCCATTCCTCTTTCTTCGCTTCCCAGAATTTGATCTGACCTTCAGCCGCGGCAAGCCGGACTCGATCCCTTTTGAGTCTCCAAGTCACGCGCTCGATCATCTCTTCCGCGTTGGCCTTGTCATTGCGCTCCGCGGCACTGAGAGGACGAGTGAGCGCGGCTAGTTCTTTCAGCGTCTGCTCGGCGTTGTACTTGTGTCCTTCCATATTGCCGACCGAGGAACTAACGGCCTTCCTGATCCCGCGCCAGTAGGGTGGGAACTCTTCAAGATCATCGCGGAGCTTCTTCAGATCTTCGTAGCTGGGGAGGTGCTTATTAATGGCGACCAAGCGTAGTCGGTTCGCTTCGCTCTGCGCTGCGATTCCAGGGTCGAGAGGATCTGGAGCGACGCGGTAATCGCGGTTGTCAATCGAAGCCGCGGTGATGGTTGAGGGTGGTGGTGCAGTGGGTTGCGTTTTCATATTGCCTCCAGTGAAACAAAACTTAGAAACGGGCAGCACGTTCTATGAGGCGCACTACCCGTTTTTTCCACCAGTGGACTAGGCTGGTGAAGCTTTCAAAAGCGTCGAGAACTCTTTGAGGACAACGCGCTCAACATCGTCCCGAACGGATCGTCACAGGTTTTCACTTCCAATTCGATCCCCGCGGCGATGAATGCCTCCGCTTCGGTCAACCCCATCAGCATGTATGAGCGGACGAGTCTCTTCTTAATGTCAATGCCTTCGCGCTCGCTCTCCAGCAACTCCGCTCTCCCTCCCGCGTTCGGGTAAGTGACGAAGTCCACTGAGCGACAGCCGGTCAACGATTCGACAGAGTTAGTTTTCACACCATTGATCGTTTTGGGTTCAGCTTCTCCCATCGCGCGGATCGAGACACCGAGTTCCTGGAGGAGACCCTTTTGGTCGAGCTCGATCACTTTCTTCTTGAACTGCGGGTCGATGATGATTGCCTTACCTTTGACCGTTCCATCTGATTCGACGGAGACGTTCTTCAGCGAAGCAACCCAATCCAAGAGGGAGCCTTCCGGCCGCGCTTTCTCCTCGGCCGATGATTGGTGATTCAAAAACATCTTCGCGCCTTCAAAGACCCTGTAGTCGCGCTTCAGGACATCCGCGGGATAGTAGCGAGCCTGTGACCTGGTGAGACCAGGCTTAATGACTGTGACAGTCAGGATGCCGGCTTTTGCGTCGAAGCTCGATTGTGCCGCGCTCGCTTCGATCAGTTCTTGTTTGCTCTTCATTGTCATTGCTCCTCTGGCCTGGTTGCCTCGAGCCTCTATCCCACCATGAAAAACACACTGCAAAAGAGTTTCTCCGTAATCACAAGAGTGGTCGGCCTTTATCGTGCCAAAGTCGGAGAGCTTCAACGGAGGTTTTGACCTCGATCGCAACCTGTGCGAATGAGAGCCCGCGCTCGAGCAGAAGATGTGCCTGGATCCTTCGACGTAATAAGCGCTGGAGATCCGGGACGAGAGGTTGTGACTGTGTGAGCGGCCGGCCGGTGCGCGAGTGCTTCGCGTGCCGTTCGCGCATCTGCTTTTGTTTTTCTTCAAGCACTGTCACAGTCACCTCCCATTTTCTCCGTGCAGCGCGCTCCACGATCGGCGCTCCCGAACTCCACCTTGAATAATGAATGGAGGGTGTCGGAAAAAGTCCCTCATCGTTCGCGCTGAGCCGATGGCTCGATCTGGTGAGTGCCGAGAGAACACTCGTCCCGGAAAGCCGCGCCTTCGAGCGATGAAGAATCCACCGCGCTCAGACACTTCGAACTCAGGTTGTTCGTTCTTCAGCAGGCGTAAGAGCATGTCGCCGATATTCATCACTCAAACTCCACGTTGATATTTACGACCACCGGAGCATCGCCGGCTGACCCGCGGCCGGGTAATAGCGAAGCGTCGTCAAGCATGTGCATCCTAATGAGCCGATCATGAATTGCAAGGAGCAGTTGACTACGCTCCATGATGTCGAGCAGCGGATCAGCGAGCGCGGCTTGCTTCAAGGCATAAAGTTCCGCGGTGATCTGGTTACGTTGCTGGATTCTGAACTGCGCGGATTCAACTGTCGCGTTCGCGACGGCGTCGATCCGCGCGAGGTCGGCCCATACCGTAGGGATCGAGACGCCGAGCTCCTGAGCAATCACTTCTTGTGAAACTCCGGTCGCGGTGAGCTCCAAAACTTTCTTGGTTCTAATGGCACGCGCGAGCTTCGAGGTGCGGGATCCGCTAGCTCTTGGCACAGGAAGCCTCCTCGATTAGTTCATAAACGTCGTAAGGTGACGCGCTGTCTCGACAGTGGCTCGTCTTCACTCCGAGGGAGCCGTGAAAATGCCAACGACGACAGAACTTGCACCAGGTTTTGTATGTGCCGTCGTGTTGCTTGATGGCTGGTAGCTTCGAGAAACTTGGTATGTGCTCATCGCGCATTGATTCGAACTCCCACGGCGAGTAGCGCCACTTCTCACCACCACGAACGGCGAACAGACAGCGGTCGTAGAAGCCGTGTGCAGTTGCGTGGGTAAAGACCGCGGGAAATTCGGAAGGGTCTTTTATCTTCAGGTTGCCGAGAATGGACAGCCGCACACTCGCTCGCTGAACACCTTTCTTGTCGGCAACGCCGGTTGAATCGCGAGACCAGAGTTCACAGAGACCGGAGATGAGCGTCGAGCTCTGGATGGAACCTTTCTCCATCGCCGCGCGTGCTTCGTCCAGCGCGAGCAGGAACGGTTTAGTTTCCGGTCCAGGGAACAAGGTCAGAAGTCCGCGGTCCGAGGCAGGCGTCGTGCTTTCATAGGAGCCGGAGTTGACGAGTCCTAAGATTTGTTCCGTCCGCTCTTTCGCGACCGTCTTCCCCTCCCCAACATCACCAACCAACATGCCGAACAAATTCGGCCGCACGGTTGAGATCGGCGCGACGCGAACCGAGAGCCCACAGATCACCGCGAGGTACCCGAAACCGATCGGAGCCTTGAGCATTCGCGCGATCTTCTTTGCTTCGCCGTACATCGCGTCGTCGGGGATGGTCCCGAGTTCGTGGTCTGCATCTTCTTCCGCTTCCAGGTCAACTTCCGCGGGAATACCTTCGAAGCCTTCGATCACCGTGCGGGGAAAGAAGCCGTCCTTGTGTGGGTCTTCAGAGTCACGCAAGTGCACCACGTAGACCGTGATGTCAGTGTTCTCGAGCAGGAGCGGGAGGTACTTCAGTTGCTCATCAGTCGGAAACAGAATCACGACGTTCTTCAAATTGCGCGGCTTCACGATCCAATCGCCGTTCGGATCTTGCTGACCGATCCGCCATAGGGCGATCAGCATCCGGGTGTTCTCTTCGCTGCCCAGACAAAACAGCAAGCGACCACCGTCAGGAGCCTTTACGGAGGGTTGCGCGAGGAAGTTGACTATCTCCCCGGTGACTTCCTTCGTCGCCGTAAGGAACTGCACCAGGTCGCCGAGTTCGTCCTCTGTGTCGTCGCCGATGACGAGCGTCTCGATTGGGTTATAAAGGTCCAGCTTTTGAGCACAGAGGAGCTCGACCAACTCGCGGTACGCCTTCGCTCCGTGGATGTCGATGACGCGATCTCTGCTCATGTTCGTGATTGTCAGGTCGCTGAGACGTGACTTTTGCAGGTTTCTTCAGAAGAAGAATTTTTCTTACAGGCTGGAGTATGGAGCTGCGGGGTTCTGACTTTTCGTGTTTTCTGCATCGACGAGCGTCGATATATTGCAAGCCGGCTGACGGCTCGAGGAGCTTCGTGCGAGGTATCGGTGTCGTCAATAGAGTGACGACAATCAAGATTCCAGGAGCGGGTGTCGTCATTTGACTGACGACGGTTTTTGGCGCTAACGCATTGATAATAAAGACACAGTAGAAGTGTCGTCTGTCGTCAATCCTATCTCTCTCTCTCTCTCTCTCTCTCCCCCTGACGACAGTAAAAGTGACGACACCTGTGATTCAGATTTGGTTTACGAAAGCTTAGTGTGGCGTCGCCGGCCGCACATACACCTCGGAATTTTTGGGATGTACCTCGCGCCTTGGTCCGCGGCCGATGGACCAGGCGTGTGATCCGCTACCATCTGTCCGACGCTCGGATAGATGGGGTTTCCGTCCGCGTCTGCTCGAGCAGACAAAGTCGTTCTCAGCCTTGGACAACGGTTCCAAGAACAGTCGGCAATCTCTGTGGAATCAACTACTTAGGCGGGATCGGTCTGATAGGTTTAACAGACTCGACGTAAAATCAATGACTTACAGACCTGAATCAAGCAACCCTGGGTTGACCCTTTTGAGCCTTAACGATTCGACCTAACTCCTCCACCAGAGCCCGCTGTTTTTCAGGATCTTCTTCGAAAACCAAACGGATCACTAATTCGCGCATGCTCTGAGCCAGCTCTTTCTCACGATCGTGGCCGTCAATCATTTACGCCCCGATCCCAGATTGCGCCCGTCCTTCAGCGACTAGCAATACCCGGAGCGCTGTACACGAGCAATACGCTGAGCGCTGTGGATGGCAAGCTAAGAAGGTCCACGCTCGCGCTGCTTCTTCGCAGCGGCTTCAATTCGCTCGTTGTGAATAGCCTCAACCTGATCCGCAAACTGAACGCAGTTTCGACCGGGATTGGCACTGCACCTCGGGCAGGTCACACTCATCGGACTAACCGGAAGCCGTTCGGGAGTTTTCGGCATAGCGACCAAGATGACCTCCCAGCCGTCCGTGGTCAATGGCTAGAAGGTCACCGATCGTAACCTACCGAGCTGCTGTTCTCGCGGCCGCGAGCTCCTCAGTCTGTTTTCTGCCGCGGCTCCCCATACTGCTGCACTCGGCGCTCGTACTCTTGTCGAAGGACCCGCAAACCGTTCAGAGCGTCGGTGAGTTCCTGGCTCTCGTGATAGTCGGGGTGTTTTGAAACAGTCTCCGCGACCCTGTTCACAATCGCGTTACGAGCGTCGGTGATTCTTTCCGGTAGCTTCGCGGGGTCCAGTTCCATCACCGCAAGTTGATAGAGGGCTTTCCAGTCAGGCGGGCGGGGAACGCCGTCAGTAGCCATGTCTAGACTCCTAGGGGAAGGGCAAAAGAATTCTCCCCCTGTTTCGCTTCTTTGTATGTACCTTCGCGCACACATCCAGGCGTCACCGCTGAAGAGAAAAAGCCCCACCCCTGTAAAGGAGTGAGGCTCTGGGTCGTGCTCGCAAATCGATCTTACACTTTCGATAGCGTAATACCTTGCGTCGCGATCCTTCGGTTCCACTTTCGATCTTCCCGCTCGACGAGCTGGAGCAGCTTCTGTGCTTTGCTCTCAGGACCAAGTGACGCGCGGTATAAAGCCGCTTGCCGTTCGCGGTCGTAGCGATCCAACTGCTTCGGTGTGACGCGCGGTTTAGGATTGGAAGCGATCATTGTGAACACCCTCCTGGGGTTTGCTTTGGTTAAGGCTCGCACTACGGTGCCTCCGCGGTGCGAGCTCATTCACTGCTGAGGAATCAACTTCAAAACTCTCTGAACTTGCTTCCTGGACCACGGTCGATTGTCGCTGGTCCGGTAGCCTTCAACATTCAACTTATGCACGATCTGACGGACGCTCAAACCTTGTGGTGACAGCTTCCACACTCGTGCAACCATCTTCGGCTCGAGTCTCACTTCGCGTCCTTTTGCATCGCGGCTTCGAGCAACTTCAACCCAGCATGACCGGCCGCGGTCGATGGTTTGATGTACTTCGCCATCGAGACCTGAAGCGAATTGCCGAGAACCTGGTGAGCGGAGTTGATGTTCCCGGTCAGTGCGACGAGGTTGGTCGCACAAGCTCTCCTTGCCGCATACAGGCCGTGCCACTCGAGCCCAGCATCACGGACCGCGGGCATGATCGCGCACTTCAGGAAGCTTTCCATTTTGAGTGGTCGACCAGCGCGGCTCGTGAACATCCAGCCGGCGTCAACTCCTCCGCACTGCTCGCGCCAAGCCGCGAGGAGCGATCGCACAGGCTCGATAAGTGGCAACATTCTCTGTGACTGCTCCGTCTTCGTCTCGCCGGCAACGCCGCGGACCACTGCTCTTTTGACGTGAAGCTGACCAGCATCGAGGTCGATGTCAGTCCATGAAAGACCGCTGATCTCACTCGGTCGCATCCCGAGGAACGCCGCGAGGGAGAAGACCAGCGCGGCATCAATCCTTGTTAGTGCCTGAAGGATAGCGATCGACTGATCGAGCGAGTAGGCAATTGAGGGTTTTGGAGCGCGAGCTTCCTGGAAGCGAACCGCTGACCAAGGGTTCCGGTCATCGGGCATCAGTCCGAGGTTGACCGCTCGCGTGAAGATGCCACTCATGAGTGATCTCACATGCTGGAGGCTGTTGCGGCCGAGCTTCGCGGAGAGCCGTTCGAGCAACTGATAGCCGTCCGTCGCTCGGTACTTCGTGAGCGGCCGCGGAGCGACCTCCTTCTCACAGTAATGCTTCCAGAGCTTCTCGTATCCGTACACAGTCGAGAATCGCTTCTTCTCACGAACCCACGGAAGGTAGATCTCCGTCCAGAACCGGCCGATCGTCATCTCCGGTGGCCGCTCGTCGACATGCTTGCGACGCTGATGGTCATTGATCGCCTTCATGCGAATCCGGCGAAGCTTCGAAACATCCGCGCGGCTCAGCTCGAGATCACCAAGCTTCTCTGTGACCTTGTTTCGGTTGCCGTTCGTCCCGTCACTGTAGTACCGTAACCAGTAGCCGTCACCACGCTTCACCACTGTGCCGCTCTGAGTGCGGTGACGACGGGTCCGGTTGCGCTTCAGGAGTGTTTCGAGGTCGTCCATGCCCACGAATATACAGTCTGATAAGCTATCGGACCAGGCACGAAGGTCACCCGCTCGGGTTACCTAGTTAAATGTAGTGTTTTGTACGGCTTGGAGAGGTGGCAGAGTGGCCGAATGCGGCGGTTTGCTAAACCGTTGTACGGGCTAACACCTGTACCGAGGGTTCGAATCCCTCCCTCTCCGCCAGTCCTTTTAGCCCCAACCAGTTAGGCGTCCATTGCGACTGTTGAACGTAGTGCCCGTCGTGGGCGAAATTGCGGATTGGTGTCCCGATGGTGTCCGATCTTGAGAGGGTGAATACGGGGCGCATAGGATTAGAGTATGTACGATTCGATTCCTTGGAAACGCTTTTGGTGCCGGCGA
>QIAJ01000021.1:60588-67003 GCA_003225495.1 Acidobacteriota bacterium | reverse complement strand
TCCCGCGTTGTGACTAATGGCATACAAGTGGTTGTTATTGTCCCAGAACATCTGGGTGATCGGCTTTGTCGTCAACAGACCGGTGTAGCGTTTGATCGGGTTCGCTCCGTTGAAATGGAAGATCTGCAGCCCCTCCTGCCCCGCCACCGCCAGTAGCTTTCCCGAAGGCGACATCTTCATGTCATACGGATTTGCAACTAAGGTGGCCGGCATGTTCGCGGAGGTATTGGTTGTCTTAAGGTTTCCGTTTGCATCCGCCGTGTAAGAGGCAAGTTGTAGGGGGCCAGGCGCGCAGCCCGGCGGATTGGCGGGTTGCATCGTAAATGCCACGTGATTCGTCGGGTCGGCGGCGGCGAGCGCTGGAATATAGGCGCGTACACCGGTTGGTGGAGTCGGAAAATTTGCCTGGACAATGAATTCATTGAGCATTCCGTTTCCGCTTCGCTTGAATCCATAGATGCTGTAATACATGCAAGCGGAGTCGACGGCCTGATAGGCGTAGATATTGTTTCCGATGAAGTAAGCTGCCGCGTTAAGGCCTGGAAATACTCCTGTATTGGTCGTTCCCAGGTACGTCAGCGCTCCAGTAGCCTTTGTAACAGCGAAGGAGGCGACGACCGTGTTCGCACAGGCGTCACTGCCATCGAATTCCTGGACGTACAACGTTGCGCCCGTGTGATCAAAGAAGTCCTGGCCCGCCGAGCCGCATCCTGAGCCAGAGGTGTTGTACTGCGCGTAATTCTGTGAGGTCGCGAAACTAAGCGCCCCATTGGATCCAATGTTGTACACATTGATGTCCGGCGTTGAGACGCTGGCACCCATCAGGTACTTTCCGTTCACCGCCATTGAATAAACGTTTTCCGGAAATGGCGATCCGGCAATCGGAGTTAGACTACCGTTCGCTGCTGCAGAGTAACCGACGACTTGGTTAGTGTTGCTATTTGAGGGCGTGCTGGCCACGTACACGTAAGCTACAGGCGAGCCGGTAGTACCGGGCTGTGCATCTACCTTCATCGCTGGAGATAGACCTTGGGCCCATACGGCTGATGTGTACAACATTGTGGTAACAACGGCGATAAGTCTTAAGTTGCGGATTGTCACGGGAAATCACCTCTTGAAGTAGCCCCAAGCAGTTTTGTTATTTGAGGACTACTGGCCTTTTGAAGTTGTCCGCATCCGTTGGTGATGACGGCCGGATACCCGACGCAATCGCTTCTTTAATTTCGGTGGGATTTCTGTTGCGTGACTTTCTCGTACCAGAGGCGGTGGTGCGTCCAGGCCCAGGCCGCGGACACTTTTCCCCGAACCATCGAGGTAAATCCGCCGCGTACCATGGCCGTTCCCATATAAACATGGATGATGAACCCGCCGATGGTAGCAAGGCCAGCGGTCACATGCAAAAAAACGGAGAGATAACGGAGCCAGCGCAGACTCCATGGAATCGACTCGACGAACCAAAGTCCGATGCCCGAAATTAGAAGTACGATAGCTCCATAAAATGTCAGCCAAAAATAAAGTTTTTGGCCCTAGTTAAAACGGCCAATCGGCGGGAGCATCTCGTCTTCGTTGCGGATGTAGTGATCGATCGATTGCTTCCATGCCAGGTCCGCGTCGGTAATGCGCATGTCGGCTTGCCAAGTCTGGTACAGGAACCACACCGAGACCATGAACATCAGGCCAAACCAGGGATGCCAGAATCGGGCCGTTGGACCGCCGCCCACAATTGTTGCCATCCAAAACAGATAGGGAGACCAGAACGCCAAACCTGTGATCAGACAGTAGGTGTATGTCACTGCAGAAATCCAGTGGTTGACTCGCTCGATGAATGTGTACCGGACAATATTTCCGCGCGGAACTGCAGCCTGGTCCGACGGGATCGTCTGCGAGACGCTCACGGCTGTTCTCCTTTGTGTCTCTCGGGGCCGACTTCCTTGGGGCCGAAGCGAAGGTAATGCAGGGTGACACCGAGAATTCCGCCCAGCATCGCCAGGTTCCCCAGCCACTTCGCGGGTCCTTTCCAAATCCGTACAACCCACGGAACGTGCGGGTCGCGGGGCAGCCCGCCGTACGCTTCCGGATTCTTAACATCGTGGAGGACATAAATGACGCCCGTGCCTCCGACGCCTGCGGGATCGTAGACGCCGGCATCTTTGAAATCGAAGTGTTCGCGAAGTTGCTGTGCCCGATCCTCGGCGATAACCTTCATATCCTCTTTGGCGCCGAAGTGTAGGCAGCCGGTGGGACACGCTTTGATGCAGGCAGGTTCGAGTCCTACTGTGACACGGTCTGCGCAAAGCGTGCATTTGAACATTTTTTTTGTGGCTGGATTGAACTTCGGAATATCAAAGGGACATCCGCTCACGCAATAGCCGCAACCGATGCAGTTCTGCTGCTGGAAATCGACGATGCCATTGGCATATTGGACGATCGCGCCGTCGGCTGGGCAAGCTGCCAGGCAGCCCGGGTCTGCGCAATGCATGCACTGGTCTTTTCGCATCAACAGCTGCAACGTGCCGTCTTCGCGCTCGTGCTCGTTGCACTTGATCAGGTTCCAGTAGTTCCATGCTGTTTGCGGCATGGTCTGGTAAGTGTTATCGAAGGTGGTGTCGGAGAATTGGTAGCCATTCCATTCAAGGCATGCCACCTCGCAGGCTTTGCAACCAATACAAGTCGTGGTATCGACCAGTTTGCAGACTTGTTCTCCTCGCTCCACGCCCGCGCCCGGAACGGTTCCTGCATGACCGGAAATCTTCACGATTTGCAAGGTGGCCTGGCTCATGATTGCTATGCCTTTTCGATCTTCACGAGAAAGCCCTTGAATTCCGGAGTGAACGCGTTCGGATCTACCACCGTTGGTGTGAGCCGGTTCGCGATGGTCCGGGCGTTCCTCGCGCGGTCTTCCTGAATTCCGCGATAGCCCTGATGAATCGGCAGTCCGATCTGGAAGACTTGCTTGCCATCAATCGTCATCGGCTTGATGCGCTTGGTGACGAATGCTTTGGCGATGTAGAAGCTGCACGCGCTCGTCAGCTTAATCTTTTCG
Organism: Acidobacteriota bacterium; assembly: GCA_003225495.1. Taxonomy (GTDB): domain Bacteria; phylum Acidobacteriota; class Terriglobia; order Terriglobales; family Acidobacteriaceae; genus Acidiflorens. The sequence goes on along the minus strand of QIAJ01000021.1, from coordinate 63,960 downwards.
CCGCCCTTGACACCAAGTTTGTCCGCCAGTTCGACAGGAATCTCGATGAATGCTTCGGGAATTAGTTCGACGTTGACGGGGTTGTTCTTGGTCCAATAGTGATAGTGCTCAGTCAGCCGGTACGTGGTACAGATGACATCGAAGCCGTCGGCGGTCGTGCCGAGCTTATCGAAGGGCGACTTCAATTTTTTGACGACCGGATTGTTCGACTGTTTCGGATGCAACGGGTTTTGGACCGGACTCTCAAAGGGCTCGTAATGTTCTGGAAACGGTCCATCGGCGAAAGCGGCGAGAGGTCCGAAAATTCGGCCGACGCCCTCGGCGTTCATGATGAAAGGTCCCATGTGTTCTTTAGGAGGAGAGTCGGCTTTGAAATCTGGCACATCGTTACCGACCCACGATTGGGCAGACTCGCTCCACCAGACTTGCTTCCGGTCGGCGTCCCATGGCTTCCCGTCGGGATCGCACGATGCGCGGTTGTACATCACGCGACGATTTGCCGGCCACGACCACGCCCAGTTCTGATAAATCCCAAGGCCCGATGGGTCTTCCGCGCCACGCCTCGCTATTTGCGGGCACAGGATGTGGTGCCATCATCCTTTAACCAGGCGAAGCCGGGCAGTTGCTGACCTTTCTTGATGACCCGTTGCGTTTTGGGGTCAGTAAGATCCGCGAGCGCCTTGCCGTTGAACTCCCGCGCCAATTCCGATAGCGATGGATGCTGAGGATCGGTATACGACCAGGTCAGGTTCTGAATTGGGTCCGGAAATTTGCCACCCTCGGTTTTGTAAAGCTCCCGCGTCCGGAGAAAGATTTGCGCGACGATGTCCTGATCCAGACGAGCCTCGCCCGGCGGAGGAAGGGCGACGTTCTTCCATTGGAGCCAGCGGGAGGAGTTGGTCATAGAGCCATCTTTTTCCGCGAAGCCGGCGCAGGCAAGCCGATAGACGGTCGTCTTGATATTTTTCATTTCGTCAGGAGTGATTCCTGGCGACTTCCAGAATTCGCTGGTCTCGTCTTCGTAGATTTCGCCGACGACCAACCAGTCGGCCTTCTTCAACGCCTCGATATTTTTCTGCGAGTCGGGACCGATGGCCACTCCATTCATCCCGAATGCGAAGAGACCCTTTACGGATCCGCTAAGCATGCTGTCCCAGATTTGAGTCCATGAATAGTTTCGGTCTATCTTCGGCATGTAGTGGAAGGCAAAGTCGTTTTCTTTCGTGGCCGCGTCGCCGAACATTGTCTTCAGAAATGAAACGGCGAATTTCGGTGTATTCGACCAGTAGTTAAAAGAGTCCCACTGATCGGGCTTCGAAGCCTTGGGTGTGGTTCTCTCCAAATATGTTTTCAGGTCGACGTCGGCCGGATTTGGGACTTTGAGATAGCCGGGCCAGATATCAAACACTCCACCCATGTCGGTCGCGCCCTGAATGTTGGAATGACCGCGCAGAGCGTTCACTCCGCCGCCTGCGCGTCCCACATTGCCGAGCAGCAGTTGCAACATCGCCGCAGCGCGAATGATCTGCGTGCCAAATGTGTGCTGCGTCCATCCGACCGCGTAGATGATTGTCCCTGCCTTCTTCATGTCGCCATCTTTGCGGATGGAGGTGAACATTTCCGCAGCCTTCAGAAACTGATCGGCTTTTATTCCGGTGATGCGCTCCACCATTTCCGGGGTGTAGCGCGAATATTGCTGCTTTAACAATTGAAAAACGCAACGTGGATGCTGCAAAGATAGGTCATATGCCACGTTGGACGGCATCATCGGCGGCGCGCCTGAGCCTGCGCCTTTCGCTCCCATGCCACTTGCCGCCTGGTAACCTTTGCCTTCGTGCGCGTCGCTGCTGGGTGCCGCGGACTGCGCAGCCGGTTGCCCTTGTCCTGCAGACGATGAAGAGACAGGCTTGCCGGTAAGATTGCCACCCGCCTCGTAATTCCAAGTTGTCTTGTCGTAGATCTGCTTCTCAGCGTCAAATCCTGAATACAAGCCATCGTCGGGCAGCTTGAATCCTTCTTTCACGATGAATGCAGCGTTTGTGTAGTTGACGAGGTAGTCGTGCGCAATGTGATTTTTTTCGATCGCGTAACGAATCATTCCGCCGAGGAAGGCGATATCTGCGCCTGCGCGAATTTGAAGGAAAAAATCTGCGGTTGCAGCGGTCCGCGTAAAGCGGGGATCGACCACAATCATCTTGGCATTGCGGACGCGCTTCGCCTCGATGGCCCACTTGAACCCGCAGGGATGATTCTCCGCCGGATTTCCGCCCATGATGAGCATCATGTCGGTGTTCTTGATGTCGGTATAGCCATTTGTCATGGCCCCGCGTCCGAATGTTGGTCCCAAACTTGAGACCGTTGGGCCATGTCAAACGCGGGCCTGGGTTTCCAGGTAGCAGACCCCCAGGCTGCGCATTGCTTTACCGACTAGATAATTGAACTCGTTTGTGTCCGTGCAGCCGCCTGTCCATGCGATTCCTTCGCAACGATTGACGGTGCGACCAGTAGCGTCCGTTTCTACAAACGTTTCCTCGCGCGTCTTCTTTACCCAGTGCGCGATTTCGTCGACCGCCTGATTCCACGGAATGTCTTCCCAGTGGTCGGAACCCGGACGCCGGACCTGAGGCTTAAGAAGCCGGCGCGGGTTCAAGATGTCCTGCTCGAGGGAAGCACCCTTCGGGCACAATGTGCCGCGGTTGATGGGATGATCCGGATCGCCTTCGACGTGGACTACTTGTGGCGTAACGTTCTTGGCTTTGTCGCCGATCGTATAAATCAGGACACCACAGCTAACCGAACAGTATGGACAGGTCGAACGAGTCTGAGTCGCGCCAGCAATTTTAAGTTCGCGAAGCTGTGCCTGGGCTGGCGTCGGTTCGAGTCCAAGAAGCGTGAGGGCGGTGCCACCGACGGTGCTCGCCTTCAGGAAATCTCTGCGAGTCTTTCTCATGGCCGGGTGCTTGCTTCGATATTCGGCTGCTCGATTTAGGTTGTCCCGAGATGCAAAGAAACTCCGTGACCACTATTTAAGTGGTGCGTCTCTTGGGAATGCCAGAGGTGTCCGATAGCCAAAAACCTACCGCATAGACTCTTCCACTTCCGAGATCCAGTCCGGACGCTTGAGGACTTCGCGGGGCTTGGGGCCATCGGCGGCGCCGACGATGCCGTCGCGTTCCATGAGATCGATCAGGTGAGCGGCGCGTCCGTACCCGATACGCAACCGCCGCTGCAAGAGTGAAGTCGACGCCTTGCCGAATTCGACGACCAGGCGCACCGCATCGTTGAAGAGTGGATCGTTATCCTCTTCGCTAAGTTCGCCGGAGCCGTCGGCCGCCGAGTCCCGCTCTTCTTTCGGCGGGGCAACAACATCTT
>QIAJ01000021.1:0-60402 GCA_003225495.1 Acidobacteriota bacterium | reverse complement strand
GCGGCAATTTCTTTCTCCGTAACGAATGGAGCATGCAGACGATGCACACGCGCCGATCCAGCAGGCAAGTAAAGCATGTCGCCGCGACCAAGCAGTGATTCAGCGCCGTTCGCGTCGAGAATCGTGCGAGAGTCCACCTTCGTCGCCACGCGGAATGACACGCGCGCGGGGAAGTTTGCCTTGATCAATCCAGTAATGACATCGACCGAAGGACGCTGTGTCGCAAGCACCAGATGAATGCCGACAGCGCGAGCCATTTGCGCGAGTCGCGTGACGGACTCTTCCACGTTGTTGCCATCGAGCATCATCAGGTCCGCGAGCTCATCGATGATGATGACGATGTAAGGAATCTTGGTTTCATCGGACTGCTCCACGAACAAGCTCGGAGTGTCGTCGAACAGCCGATTGTACTGATCGATGTTGCGAACGCCCTTCGCAGCCAGCAGTTTCAGCCGCCGTTCCATTTCTCGCACAGCATTGCGCAACGCGTTCGCCGCGAGTTTGGGCTCCGTGATGATCGGCGTGTAAAGATGCGGAATGCCTTCGTAGTTGCCCAGTTCCAGCCGCTTCGGATCGACCAGCACAAGGCGCACCTGATCAGGAGTTGCCTTGTACAAGATCGACATGATCATCGCGTTGATGCACACGCTCTTACCGGTTCCAGTCGAACCCGCAATCAGCAAATGAGGCATTCCTGCAAGATCCGCGACCGCGAGCCGACCATTGATGTCTTTGCCCATTCCAAGCGTGAGCTTCGACTTCGACCCAAGGAATTCCGCGGACTCGATGTTCTCGCGCAGCCAGATAATCTCGCGCTCACGATTCGGCACCTGAATTCCAACCGTGCTCTTTCCAGGCATGCGCTCGATCAGGATGCTCTCTGCGCGCAGCGCGAGACACAGATCGTCAGTCAGTCCAGTGATGCGGCTATATTTGATCCCAGCTTCCGGCTTGAACTCGAACGTGGTAACGACTGGACCAGGATTGATCTGCGTCACCTGTCCGTGAACGTCGAACTCCGCATATTTGTCGGTCAGAACCTGTGCTAGAAGCTTCAACTCACCTTCATCGACGCTCTGCGCTTCATCCGGACGATGCAGCAGGCTTGAAGGCGGAAGCTTGTAACTACCGGCAATCTTCGGAAGCGTAGTCTTCGCCTTGACCTGCGTATCAGCGCGATCCGTGACTTCGATCGCCAGCGCCGGGTTTTCAGGCTCCGGAACAGGCGCGACGAAAGCAACCGGTTCTTCTTCCGCCATGCGCTCGATGCCGGTTCGGCGCGACTCTTCAGCACGTGCAGAAGCAAACTCCCGCGCTGTTTCCGGCCGCAGATTTGTAGGACGCGCAGGAACAAGCTGCGTTGGAACCAACGGTCTCTGCGCGCGCCGACGTTCCAGATCCAGTTGCTGACGTTTGCGTAGACGTTCGTCTTGCCAATCTCGGTAGCGATCACGAAGTGCCAGCACGAAAGCGAAACGCGTCGGAGCCCAAACTTGAATCGCCGCGAATGAGAAGGCAGTCGTGAGGTAGAGCGCGACCGCAAGAAACGTCGTGCAGACAATGTAAGCGCCCGCAACGTTGAAGTAGCGAATGAGACCATCACCAACAATGCGGCCAGCCAAGCCCTCGATTGGAATCGCGCCCATCCAACGAAAGTGTCCCGGAAGAATAGCAAGCAGAGCAGGCACGAACATCAGCAGCCAAGCGCCGCCGAGCGTCTTTGCAATCGGTGTCCGCAAGGCCCTTGAACGGAACCAGCGAATGCCGATCATCGCCAGAAATACTGGGAGCAGAAATGATCCGATCCCCCAGAACTGCAAAATGATGTCGGAAAGATAAGCACCGATGATGCCGATCCAATTACGGGCAGCGTGCGAACCGGTCAGAACGGAAGCGCTGTTGAATGACGGATCGAGCGGTGAATAAGAAGAGAGCGCAAGGAAGAGGAGGAGCGCGGAGACACACAACAGGAATCCGACGAGCTCATTGAGTCGCCGGTTCCGCGTGGGTTCAAAAATCGTCGAGAGAAATTTCATTGGCGTCAATAGCCACCCAGAGTTAGATGCAGACACTTCAACCCCGAGCGCCATTATAGAAGCCAGAGCCAGATGATTATGACAAGAAGCCCGGCTGCCAGACAATGCGGGAAATGGTACAGGGTGGCGAAGTGGATACTAGCAACCTGGGTTGCCAGCCCACTGTGCGGAAAATTAGGGAACTGGATTGTCATGTGGCTCTATGTACGCTATGCTCCTTACGCTTGGCGGCGCCGAGTCATAAGGTCGCAGCGCTGAATGGAGGAAATCTGGCCACTGCTGCTCCCGGCACGGTGATTCGTAGCAAGTCTTTGCAGGCAAAATATGTTGTCTGGGCCATGTTTGGACTGATGGGGCTTTTTGTTCTGCTGACGCGCGAGCGGACACTTCTGGATTCGAACTCATTTTTGCGGCAACGCTATGCTGCAATTCCCTGGCTGATGCTGGCGCATGGTATTCCGGGCGCGCTGGCTTTGTTGCTCGGCGTATTTCAATTCTCGAGCCGAGTACGTCAGCGTTATCTGCAAGTGCACCGTGTGATGGGACGCATCTATGTGGGATGTGTCGCCATCTCCGCGCCGGTCGCGATCGCGGTTTCTATCGCCTTGCCCATTCCAACACTGTCGATGGCTTCGGCAATTCAGGCCACCGGTTGGCTTCTGACAACCGGCACCGCACTTTACTGTATCCGTACCGGCAGGATCCAACAGCATCGAGAGTGGATGATACGCAGCTATCCGTTCGCGATGGTGTTCGTCGTCGTGCGGGCTATCGTGGCAATCCCCGCAGTCGCACGAATGGGAGAAGTCGGCATCCAGACGGCAGTCTGGAGTGTCATCGCCACGGCCTGTTTCCTGCCATCGTTTGTGATTGCGTGGCAGGCGCTAGCTGCCAGTCGTCAGCTGGCAAAGCCCCGTACGGTTTGAACCGGGCTATCTGCCAATCCATCCCACTGACCACGCTAGAACAGCGAAACCAAGCAGAATGCGGTAAATCGCAAAGGGCGCAAATCCACGCTTGCGGACCCAGTTCATGAACCACGCTACAGCAGCGTAGGCGACGACGAAGGAAACGGCGAAGCCGATGCCGAGAATGAGCCACTGGTGAGCGGTCAGAGCAGAGACTCCGATCGGATTTTCGGCTTTTCCTGAAACTGATTTATACAGTGTGTAGAGCGTGGCGACCGCCATGGTCGGCATGGAAAGAAGGAAAGAAAATTCGAGGGCGGCGGCGCGCGACATTCCTGCCAATTGACCTGCCGCAATTGTCGCCATGGAGCGCGACGTGCCGGGGAAGACGGCCGACAGGATCTGGCAGGCGCCGATCCAGAGCGACTGGCCTCCGTGGATTTGCTCCATGTTCCAGGTATGAATCGGTGAATTCGGTGCGCCGGGCCCAGCTTTCTCCCACGGAGCTTTCATCGCGTCGATTACCCACATGACGATGCCTCCAATCAGCAAAGACGCGCCCATCACAAACAGGCTTTCGAGGTTTTTGCCGATTACCTTAGTGAGCAGAAAACTCGGGAGCGCCGTGACGACGAACGCCATCATGACCAGTGTCAGGGGATGCGTGACGATGGTGCAGTCCTTGTTTTCACCTTCCGGGAAATTCGAAATAAGGCGCGCAATGCGGCCGCGGAAATAGATCGGCAGCACGAGAATCGCACCCAGTTGGATAACGATTGAGTACATTTTCCAGTAGCCGCTCGAAAGCGGCACATGCATCAGTTCTTCGGCGATGCGCAAGTGGGCGGTGGAACTTACAGGAAGAAATTCGGTGAGGCCTTCGATGATGCCCAGCAAAATCGAGAGCAGGTAGTCGCTCAATTGTCCTCCAAACGCCCCGCAACAGTATTGCAGAAAATCCGCGCGGATAAGCTACGAAGGTAGGTTCAGGGGGGCGGAAGACCTAAAGCAGGTCGAAGCGTCAGAAGAAAAGCAGGCCCTTCCCGCGCTAGCATCACAACTCAGAACAGGATCAATCGAGCGGGTTCTAGTTGCCCTCGGCGTAGCGGTGGAAGAAACTGTCTTGCTTCCACTGCGGACGGTGATCGTCATTAGCGACGTTGATCAGCATGCTGCGGATGATTTCCTCGTATTTTGCGGCGGCTTCGAAATCGATGGGCTGATTGAGATCGTCGGATGGGGCGTGGTAGCGGTTGGTCAGCCAGTCTTTGAAAATCTTCTGTTCGGGCGAATTGGGTTCGGAGCCGACGCTCATGATGATCGAAGGCACCCCATGGCGGATGAAGTTGTACTGGTCACTGCGTACAAAAAGATTGCGAAGCGGTTCCGGATCGGGTTGCACCTGCACGTTTTCAGCCTTCGCAATCTCGCGGGCGCGATCGCCAAGGTCGGAGTCATCGAGTCCGAGCACACGAAGAACTTTCAAGGGAACGATGGGGAGGAACATGTCGACATTCACGTCGGCAACAATTGATTTCGGAGGTACTGTTGGATGAGCGGCGAAGTATTTCGATCCCAGCAGGCCTTTTTCTTCCGCGGTGACAAACACAAATAGAATCGAGCGGCGGAGCTTCTCAGGCATTTTCTTGAAGGCGGCGGCTTCGTCCATGAGCAGGGCGCTGCCGGAGCCGTCGTCCATGGCACCGTTGTAGATATTGTCGCCATTGATGGGAGCGCCGATGCCGACGTGATCGATATGAGCGGAAAGCACTACGTATTCGTTCTTCAGAGCAGGGTCGCTGCCTGTGAGTTTGCCCACCAGGTTGGCCGATTCGACTTTCTGAGTCTCAACTTTCGTCTTTGCTTCCAGGGAAACTGCGAGCGGGAAGTGCGGTAGGGGCTTGCGATCCTTACCGAGTTCAGCGATTTCCGCAAAGGTGTGACCGGAGCCCGCGAAAAACTTTTCGCCACTTGCTGGATTCACGACGACGTACAACTGCGCGCCGTCGGTTTCGTTGAACTCGGGATAGTCCAGGTCCATGGACGGATGGGTGCGATTGAGCGAAATGCGAGACCACGGGATATCCATTGATGCGGGATTGATCAGAGAAACGATCCCGACAGCCCCGGCGGCGCGCAACACTTTCCATCGTTCGAGCAGCGTTTGATAGTGCGCGGCCAGGGGACCCGGGATGTCGGAAGATGATCCCGAAAAAATGACAACGATCTTGCCCTTGACGTCGACGCCGGCGAAGTCGTCGTAGTTCTTTTCAGGAACCTTCAGGCCGTACCCCACAAAAACCAGAGGCGCCTTCACTTCGGGTGCCGGGATGATTCGAGTTGTGATGAGGGCGTCGTCGCCGAGCACGAGCGACTCCCGCTTACCGTCATGCACAAGAGTCAGGCTGCAAGCTTTCTCGTCGATTTGCCGCGATACAAAGCGGACGGGCTGGTAGAAGCCGTTTGTCCCGGCGGGTTCGAGTCCGGCTTTTTTCATTTGCTCGACCGCGTACTCCTCGGCAGCGCGCTCACCACGGCTGCCGGTATCGCGGCCTTCCATCTTGTCGTCGGCGATGACTTTGATGTAGTCCCACCAGGCGTGGCCGTCGAAATGGGAGCTAGTCTGAGCTGCGGCGAGAGCGGAGAGTGCAATGGATAGGAGAGTGGCAGCAAACGTTCTCATCAAGGTGCCCTCAGTGACGAGTTAAAGAATAACAAAAGATGGTCGCGCGCAGCAGACCGAGTCGAGGGCGAAAAAGCGGGCGACATACGCATTGAATCGAGCAGGAGTTAGTGCGGAACGCATCGACCTTAATTGCCATTTCCATCGGGCAACACTACGCGTGAGATTCGGAAAAAGGGTGAGGCAGCCTCGCCTCACCCTTGAGAAAAAGGATCACTGGCAGCCGGGCAGTTCAATCGGGGAGAGCGCTGTCAGCGTGGTTTCGTCGGGGTAACTGTAGGCACCATGGATCGCGGACGAAGGCGATTCGAATTCAAACCACTGCAAGAGAGCTTCGTTTTGCGGGTGATAAGTTCGGCCGTTCATCTTGACCGGGAACGTAGCGCGCGGCAGGCCCTCGATCACGTCGCCTACTTCCAGATCGTCCTGGCAATTGCCATTCGGAGCCAGCCACCAGGGCGTGAGGTTGTGTTTGCCATCACTGAGAACAAAGGGATCGTTAAAGATTTCAGCGATCTCGTGGGAGAGCGCGGTCACGTCGGTGAAGGCGCTTCCGAACAATCCCGGGCTGATATATGCGGAGTAGTTTACGAACTGGTCGGGAGTGCCGAAGTATAGATAGGTGTTGGGAAAAAGAAACGTGGAAATGTCCTGGGTTGTGATGTCGCCGGCGTTCTCGGCGGCGCCGATTGGAGTGACGGTATCCGCGGGATCCGCAGGGAACAAGAGGTTGAAGAACGCGTTGATGTCTAGCAGAACAAACCGGCAGCATTTACCATTGTTCTTCAGGGAGTAGAAGTAAGAATCAGCAGGCACTTTCATAGTGCGTTCCTGCTTCAGGCTGGCGTACAGCATGGTGTGCCAGTCCGGCGCCATGGTATTGAAAAATTCGGCGCGCTGAACCGCATCGGTGATCTGGGTCGGTATTGGGCTGCTGGTGAAGGTGGAGTTCTGGAACAGTGGGGATTGCAGGGCAGGCAGAATAAACGGCTGCGGGTCGTAATGCAGGAAGACGCTACCGTCGGGATTGAGAAGATCCAGGGAAACGGGAACGACTGGCGCGTGGATGGTCGTCGTGCCGCCGCGCTCGGGCTTGTTCCCCACCATGTTGTAGTACCAGGTTTTTCTCAGGTTGCCGCTGTGATCGAATCCGATCGCGTGATAGGAGCCATTCCAGTTGGTGAGCGAGTCGATGCCGGGTATGCCGTGTGCGAGTCCGGGCGCAACATGTCCGCGCGGCGCCGGCTTGAGGTATCTGGGGTGAGCATGTTTAAGAAGGTGGTCGGCTGGGAGCTGCCGGGAGTTCTGTGCGAACGAGAATGCTGCCGCAAACAGGACTGCCGAAGTCAGCACTAGGGAGCGTGAGAACCTTGGGTTCATGCGAAAAAGCCTCCTCACAAAATCAGGGAACTGATCTGAGGCATAACACGCTACAACAACACGGTGTGGTTGTAAATCAGGACAGGTGCGGCGTTTGGGCTGCCGGGATTGCCTTGAAGCCAGACGGGTATTAAGGTCATCTACTATGAACCCGGTGATTTAGCTCGAGTTCAAAAGGAAAACATGTCTGCCCCTCCGATCGCCAGCGCCCTAGATGCCAGCACTCAGACCTTCCCGGTCCTCACACAGACACAGATCAATCGTCTTCTCCCGCACGGCAAGATACGCAAGGTCAAGGTTGGCGACATCCTATTTAATCTGGGCGATACGAATGTGCCTTTTTTTGTAGTGTTGTCCGGGAGCCTGGAGATTGTGCAGCCGGACCTCAAAGGCGAACGTCTGATCGTGACCCATGATGCCCACGGACACTTTACCGGCGAGCTCACGATGATCTCCGGGCGGCGTACGCTCGTCCAAGGCCGGGTAAAGGCTCCGGGTGAATTTCTGGAGATCAGTGCCGGGGAATTACGGTCGGTGATCGCCAAGGACGCCGAGCTAAGCGAGATCCTGATGCGGGCGTTCATTCTGCGCCGGCTGGCGCTCATCAACGCGGGATATGGGAATCTGATCTTGATGGGCTCGCGGCACTCGGCGCAGACGTTGAAGCTGCGCGAGTTCCTGACTCGCAACGGACAGCCCTACACGTATGTCGATCTGGATACGGATCGGATGTCGCAGGAACTACTCGATCGCTTTCATATCACAGTGGATGAGATTCCGGTGGTTATCTGTGCCAGCCGGTCAGTGATGCGAAATCCATCGGTTCAGGAGTTAGCAGTTTGTCTGGGGTTTAACGCCACCGTTGATGCGGCCCTGGTCCACGACGTTGTGATCGTGGGCGCGGGACCCTCCGGTTTAGCGGCAGCCGTTTATGCGGCCTCGGAGGGGCTCGACGTCATGTTGATTGAGACGGCTGCGCCCGGCGGGCAGGCTGGCTCGAGTTCGAAGATTGAAAACTATCTGGGATTCCCGACCGGCATTTCCGGGCAGGAACTTGCGAATCGAGCTACTACCCAGGCGTTGAAATTCGGCGCGAAAATGATGATCGCTCATAGCGTGTCGAGCTTGAACTGCGATCGGCGACCCTATCATGTTGTGCTGGACGACGGCACCGCTCTGGCAACGAAGAGCATCGTGATTTCCAGCGGGGCGCAATACAACAAACCCAAGATTGTGAACCTGGCGAAGTTTGAAGGTAACGGAATCTACTACGGCGCGACTTTCATGGAGTCACAGTTGTGCGGCGGCGAAGACGTGATTGTTGTGGGAGGTGGAAACTCGGCGGGGCAGGCGGCGGTTTTTATGTCGCAGTCTGCGCGCAAGGTTTACATGCTCGTGCGCGGCGGGGAGTTGTCGAGCACAATGTCTCGCTACCTGATTCAGCGGATCGAAGAGAACCCGGCGATCGAGATTCACTACCGCACGGAGATCGTAGGGCTCGACGGAGATATGCATTTGGAAAGCGTGACGTGGAAGGACAACGCAACTGGGAAGACGTCTTCTCATGCGATCCGGCATATCTTCGTGATGACAGGGGCATCACCGCGGACGGAATGGCTCGAAGGGTGTCTGGCACTCGACGAGAAGGGATTCATACTTACGGGGCGCGATTTTAATGAGGGAGCTGTGCAGCATTCAGCATGGCCACTGGCGCGTCCACCGTATCTGCTGGAAACAAGCATGCCGGGGGTGTTTGCGGTGGGCGATGTCCGGTCGGGAAATGTGAAGCGAGTAGCGTCAGCGGTGGGTGAAGGCGCGATTTCGATTCACATGGTGCATCGTGTGTTGGCGGAAGCCTAGGCGAATCGTTAGACAAGGGTGAGGTCATTGCAGGTTTGGATTGCATGGCCGGGCGCCTTCGACAGCCGCCGGAACGGCAGCGCCAAAACTACTGGATCGCGTTGCCGAAGGTTGGAACTCCCTGTTGCAAGAGGAAGAGGACGGTTTGCCCACGGGCAGACCAATCGCTTTGCGGATATTGCGAGACTAATTGTTGCGCGAGAGCCATTGCGCGATTTTTGGATTCTTCTGACTTCTTGGGCTGCTCTTCGGTCTTGTAGATCTCGACAAGGGCGGCGCGGCGCGAAGTTGCGTAGTATAGCGCCTCGGGTGCGGCGGGTGACTGGGGATGTTCCTTCACGTATTTCTCATACATCTCGGCTTCCTTGTCCGGACATTTTGACGAACCTTGCCAGTCGCCGCAAAGTTTATTGTCGAGCAGATGGAAGGCGGCGAGTTCGGCCCACTTGGTTCCGGGAAATTTCTTCATGACTTGCTTCATCGACTGCTCGTCCATGCCCTGGCGGAGATTCGGATCTTTTTCGCGGGCGGAGGGGCGGGTCATTACATCGGATTTTTCAAGCTGCCATTTGATGTCGGCGGCGCGGTAAAGACCTTCTCCAGCAAGTGGAGAACCAGGGAAGAGATCGAAAATGCGACGGTAGAGACGCAAGGCGTCCTGATCGGCGCCGCGACGGCCGTGACGGCGGCTGGCTTCCTCTTCGGAGTCAGCGGCAGCGCCGAATAGAATGCGGTCGCCATTGGGCGTATTGGCCCAAACTGCGCCGCTGTCCACGATCCATCCGGTGATGGTTTTGCCTTCCATGTCTTCGTCTTCGACGAAGGCGGGATCGGGAGTCTTGGCGAATCCCAGGAGAGCTTCGACGTGCAGCCAGTTCCGGCTGCGATCGAGCAGAATGATTTCGCGGCCACGTCCGGCCTCGCCTAGCTTTGCGGAATTGGTGTCTGGCGAGAGGTAGATGATGGCTTCGCGCACCAGGGCAGCCCGTTCGGCGGCGTGCAGGAAGGGTACGCCGAGCGTGAACAGTACGGTCGCGAGCAGGTGGGGAGTCATCGTTTTCACGGCAGTCCTCATTCTGGATTTGAGAGTAGCACGAGGAAAAGCTGTCGGCACTTAGCACTCAGCGTTTAGGATTCAGATCTCAACTTCCACGCTCCGCTGTTCAGGTTGGATGCGCTCTGACCGGTGAAAAGTTGATTGCCGTGCGATGAAAGGTTGCAACACGGGGCGAATGGTGTTGACACAAATGCAACGACTGTTGTAAACCCGGAGTCTCTGTTGCGCGATTTTCAGGGAGTGCCTCATGAGCGGAGAACCGAAGTGGGCTACACCGCTGGAGCAGCGACTCCAGCAGGCGAACGGAAAGTTGAGTTCGCGGCGGAAGCGGCTGCTCGTTTCGATTCTGGAGAATGCCGCGGACACCTACTATCTTTCGTCGCGGAAGCTGGCGCGGCGCTACGACGTGGACGCGGCGACGATCGTGCGGACCATCCAGGTGCTTGGCTATAGCCAGTTTGCAGACTTCTCTTCCGATTTGCGGTCGCATTTTGTGGCGCGAATTACTCCGTATCGGATGATGAAGTCGGCGACCCGGGAGCGCCGTACGGTTGATGGCCACGTGCAACACAGCCTGGAGATGGATCGTGCAAATCTTGAAGCGTTGCGGGGCAGCGTGGCCCCCGAGCGGATTGTGGACCTGGCCCGCCGGTTGGATAAAGCTGGACAAATTGTGGTCGTCGGAGTGGATCTGGCATATTCGCTGGCGTGGTTCCTGGCCTACGGATTGTCATGGTTGGGAGCGCGGGCCGAGGCGCCGGTGGGCGGGTCCGGTAATCTGCATCATCGCGTGCGAGCGCTGGGAACACATGACATTGTGGTCGCAATCAGTTTTGGGCGTTGCCTTCGAGACACGGTCGAGGCAGCGCGCAGCGCGAAAGAACTTGGAGCCTGGACGTTCGGCATCACCGATGCCAGTGACTCGCCGATCGCGCGAGTCTGCCACGATCATTGGGTAGTGTCGGTCACGAATCCCAGCTTCAACGGGTCATATGTGGCTCCCCTGGCGGCGTTGGACGCGCTCCTGGTAGCGTATGCGCACGTGCAATCCAAGCGCTCGCTGGATCGTTTGAAAAAAATAGATCTTCAGGAGGCGACTGCCGGACGCTGGTACTCGCCGCCTGCGACTCAGAAGGGTCGAAGATGAAAGTGAGCGCAACACCGCAAGCTATCGTCATCCGCGACCTGGAGAGTTTTGAGGACCTCCGCAAGGTGAAAGCGGTGGAGAAAGAAGTCTGGGGATTGCAGGAGGACGACAGCATTCCGATGACAATGGCGGTTGCGTGCCGGGCCGCTGGATGCATTCTGGTCGGAGCGTTTGACGGTAACGAAATGGCGGGATTCGCATTCGCTATCTTTGGTCGCGAACATGGTCAGATCACGATTCACTCCCACATGCTGGCAGTGCGCGATCGTTATCGTCAGCACGATCTGGGGTGGAAGCTGAAACTGGCGCAGCGGGAGCGGGCTTTGGCGATGGGTATCCGCGAGATGACTTGGACCTACGATCCTCTACAGAGCCGGAACGCGCACCTGAATTTCTCAAAGTTGGGAGTAATCTCCGATACCTACAAAATCGATTTCTACGGGCCGGAAACATCCAGTGTGTTGCACCAGAACGGAACCGACCGTCTCTGGGTGCGCTGGTTGCTGGACTCGCGCCGGGTGGCAGACCGGGTTGCGGGCAAGAGTGCGCGAGCTGAAACACTCGATGCGCTGCGGCACATCGCGCCGTTGGTCAGCTTTAACGGCGATGGCCGGCCGGCGCGCGCTGACTTGGCGGAAACATTGGCGCGGCAGCGAGTGAACATTGAGATTCCTGGAGAGATCCTGGATGTTGAAGGCTCAGACATGCAGTTAGCCCGGGAATGGCGGGCGGCAACGCGCTGGGCCTTCGCGGAGTCAATTAAGGCCGGGTTCTACGTATCCGAATTTTGCCGATCGATTCGAGGACAACAGGGGCCGGGGGCTTATCTGCTGGAACAAGGCAGGGTCGACAATCCTGCTGCGCTTGACCGATGAAGGGCACTCAACCGGTAAGGCCAAGTAGAATCTCCCAGTTAGCGGCACTGCCCGAATCGACGATGTGAGGACGAAAATGGCTGACGCAGTCGCAAGCAATCAGAACAACATTGATTCCATTCTTGACGAACAGCGCAAGTTTGAGTGTCCCGCTGAGTTTGCGCAGAAGGCTCACCTGAAGAGCCTGGCGGAGTATGAAGCGATGTACAAGGAATCAGTGGAGGAACCTGAGAAATTCTGGGGACGCGCCGCTCAGGATCTGCACTGGTTCAAAAAGTGGGACAAGGTTTTGGAGTGGAAGTCGCCGTGGGCGAAATGGTTTGTTGGAGGCCAGATCAATCTTTCCTACAACTGCTTGGACCGGCACGTCCAGACGGCGCGGAAAAATAAAGCAGCGCTGGTCTGGGAGAGTGAACCCGGAGAGGTTCGGACTTATACCTATCAGCAACTCTGGAAAGAAGTACAGAAATTCGCCAATGTGATGAAGTCGCTGGGAATTCGGAAAGGTGACCGGGTGGCGATCTACATGGGGATGACTCCAGAGTTGCCGATCGCCATGCTGGCCTGCGCCCGGATCGGCGCGCCGCACTCGGTTGTGTTCGGTGGATTTTCTTCCAATGCACTGGTCGATCGCATTCACGATTCGCAAGCCACCGCGGTTATCACGCAGGACGGGTCGTATCGGCGCGGTGCGGAAGTTAAGTTATTTCCAGCGGTGGAGGAAGCTCTGAAGTCTTGTCCTTCGGTGAAAAGCGTTGTTGTTTACAAACGTACAGGCACGCCGATTCACATGAAGGCGGGACGCGATCACTGGTGGCATGAGTTAATGCTGTCTGTTTCCGACGAATGTCCCGCCGAACCGCTCGACTCAGAGCATCCCCTGTACATCTTGTATACGTCGGGAACTACTGGCAAGCCCAAGGGAGTGGTGCATACGACGGGCGGATATTCCGTCGGAACGTATCTCACTATGAAGTATGTTTTCGATTTGAAAGAGGAAGACACTTATTGGTGTACGGCGGATATCGGCTGGGTGACCGGGCACAGCTACATCGTGTATGGACCGCTCCAGTGCGGCGCTACCAGCCTGATGTACGAAGGCGCCCCTAATTTTCCTGAGGCGGACCGCTTCTGGAGAATCATCGACCGTCACAGCGTAAACATCTTTTACACGGCCCCAACTGCCATTCGCACATTCATCAAGTGGGGCGAGCAGTGGCCTAAAAAACATCGACTGGATAGTCTGCGGTTGCTGGGAACGGTGGGTGAGCCAATTAATCCCGAAGCATGGATGTGGTATCGCGACGTGATTGGTCATGATCGATGTCCGATTGTCGATACCTGGTGGCAAACCGAGACTGGCGCGATTATGATTTCGCCGATTCCGGGCGCAGTTGCCACCAAGCCGGGTTCGGCGACTCGACCATTTTTTGGGGTGGCTCCGGAGATCGTCAACATGGATGGAAAGCCAGTGCCGGATGGTTCGGGAGGATACCTCGTGATCCGCCAGCCGTGGCCCTCGATGCTGAGGACCATTTACGGCGATCCTGACCGCTACGTGCAGAACTACTGGTCGCAGATTCCGGGAACATATTTCACCGGTGACGGCGCGCGTAAAGATAAGGATGGCTATTACTGGATTATGGGGCGCGTTGATGATGTGCTGAATGTGTCGGGGCATCGCTTGAGCACGATGGAAGTGGAGTCGGCGCTGGTGGCGCATGACAAAGTCGCCGAGGCGGCGGTGGTGGGGCGTCCGGATGACATCAAAGGCCAAGCCATTTCGGCATTCGTGTCGCTGGAACATGGGGTTACGCCTAGCGAGGCTCTGAAAGAGGAATTGAAGAGGTGGGTTGCGAAAGAAATTGGAGCTCTGGCGAAGCCCGATGATATCCGATTCACGGACATGCTCCCGAAAACTCGCAGTGGCAAGATCATGCGGCGACTCTTGCGGGAGCTGGCGAGCAGCGGGGACGTGAAGGGAGATACAACCACTCTGGAAGATTTCGGCGTGATTGCCAAGCTCAAGGAGCAGGACGAAGCATAGGGAGGTTTGCTACGCGGACGGTTTTGGACGGTCAGAATTTTGAGCGGACACATCCAGATTCGGAAGAATTACCTCGGACAAGATGAGCCAGATACCGAATGACAGAAGGAACGCGGCCGCAGGATCCATATACGGAATTTCACCGGTCTGGGAGGGATGCGTGTTTCACTAGCGTGACTCTAAAGCGTGTCTCTGTTCGCGCATTTGCGCAAGGAAGGCGTCGACCGGGATCTGGGACTTGTGGCGAAATAGGTCCAGAAGGGCGTCCTCGGGAGCAATCGGCGAATCGGTCGGCGCGTCGGCGGCCGCGGATGCTTCGAGACCGTCGGGTTCTACCAGAAGCTCAGGGGACTTTTCTCCGTTAGCACGCAGAGTTTCGATGAGTTCATGCACCTTGTCGTGCTGCCGGCTGGTGGTTTGGAGGAACTCAACTCCCATGCCAAATTCCGGATGCGCTACTCGAACGATCCCACCGGCGCGCAAGGCCACGTTGGCCGATTTCATTGACAAGATGATGCGGGTTCCCTGCGGAAAAGGGGAAACGGTTTTCAGATAGCATCCGCCGAGACTCATGTCCGTCAGAACACAAGTTACGGGCGGATCGTCTTGCTCAGGTTCGGGCAACTGACCATTCAGCCACTGGCGCAGGGTTTGGAGTTGTTCCTCAGAGATGCTCTTGAAGCGGACACCGGCTTGAGCGTGATGGCCTTCCCAAGCCAATTCGCCTTCGATATCGAACCTGCGATCCATACCGGGCAATTCGAGCGAGAAGCGGAGAGCATTGTCTTTTGGGAGCGGGCCTGGAAACTGGATCGCCATGCCGCCCTCGCAGAGGTCGAGAGTCTTGGCTTTAAAGAGCACACCGCTGCCAAAGGCGCGGCACTCAACGGAAATCTGGACCGGTACCCGTAGTTGACGCCGGCGCTCGCGCTTCATCAGGGCGCGTACTGCCCGGAAACTGGCTTTAGCCCGCTCGCCTGAAAGAGGCTTATGCAGAACAAAATGCGCGCCCATCTCGAAGCCGCCTTTGAGTCCGAGACCCGGGTCCACCAGCACGATGGCGATGGCGCGGTTATTCGCCGGAGCGGCTTTGGCGGCGCGCAATACGCTGCTGGCTTCCTCTGGGGTAGCACAATCCACAATGATGGACTCGAAACGCTGCCGGGTCAGTCTGCGGATGGCGGTATCGGCGTCGTCGCAGTGCTCGACCGCAATTTCCAGATCGCTCAGGACCCGGCGCAGGATGCGCACGGTCTTTTCATCGGAGCATACAAGTAGGCACTTCAAATTCATACTCTTCAATCAGATCGAACTTCCTACCACGCCGCAGTCAGGTGGGGATGCTGCGGTGAGGAGGGGCGTCTCTCGTCCAATCAAAAATTACGCCTTAACTCGCACTGTAAGTCTATGGAATTTCATGGTCAACGCCATGGCCTGATCTTCTGGTTACTGTGGTCACCGTTGACGAAAGCTGCCAAGAGAATTCTTCGGCTTAAAGCTGTAGCGGCTTGAACGGAGCCTTCGTTTGGCGCCATACCTTGTCTATTCGGAAGTGACTGGATGGAAAGGGGATAGCACAAAAAGGACGTACAATTGGATTTTTCTATTGACTTGCTGCAGGAACTCTATTATTATCAGTAGTTTCCAAGGGTATTTGAAGCGCGGTCGTAGTACAAGATTTCTCGCCGATTTTCTTGCGGGGCGTGAATCCCGGCTGCAGTTCTTGGAATCAAACTCAAGGGAAACACTGTAATCGTCGTTATTTTAAGCATGAAAGGTTTTCTTCCCCATGGCAAAACGACGTGGAAATCCTAACTGGGGCAAGCCGGAGCCGATCGGCCCGGTTACTCCTACCATCACAGAGTTCGAACAGGTGGTACGGGAGTACAAGCTTTCCCCGGATCAATATCTGCGGTCAACCCGCCTGCGTGAGTGGGCGCGCCGGAACAAGAACTCGAAGTACATCCCGGAGCCGCTACTTGAGGCTTGGGGCTTTGAAATCGAATCCACCCTGTAGGTGAGGGATCTGGTTTACGGAAGGGTCGCCGCGCGCGACCCTTTTGTTTTTGGCGTCATAGGTGGGGACGGGGATGAAGCTGGACGGCACGGAACTGGTTGGCCTCTTGATCGCGACAAGCTTTGCAGCAGGCCTCAACGCCTACGCCACTGTCGCGACGTTGGGACTGCTGGCACATGGGGGCATATTATCGCTGCCGCCGGGACTCCAGTTGCTTTCCAGCTGGTGGGTAATTGGAGCGTCGACCGTTCTTTTTTCGATAGAATTTTTTGCGGACAAGATTCCAGCGTTCGATCTGCTGTGGAATGCAGCGCACACATTTGTTCGGGTGCCGGTGGCCGCACTAATTGCTTATCGCGCCACATCGCAGCTCTCGCCGGAAAAGCAACTGCTGGCGACTTTGGTAGGAGGAGCGATTGCCCTGGCGGCGCACGGCGGGAAGACTGCTGCGCGGGCGTCCATAACACCTTCTCCGGAGCCGGTTTCGAACATCTCGCTCAGCATGGGAGAAGATGTGGTGGCCATTTTTCTGGTTTGGTTTGCTAGCCAGCATCCGGTGGTGGCATCAGTGATCGTGTTGATCTTGGTCGCGATGATCGTGGTGGTGATCCGGTGGGTTGTGCGGGCTCTTCAGAGTCTGTTTCGCGGGGCGGGGCGGGAAGCGGCGGACCTGCAAGCGAGGACCTAGAGGTGTGCTGAATGCGACGTTCCAACGGATCGCGGAGCGAGCTCGCCCTATCGCATTCGGTCAATTTTTGACCACCCTCAACATGCGCTGTGGGCTGCCCAAGTTGCGGTGCTAGAATCCTAACTCTATGACTGCCGTTTCGCCATTTACCGACGTTGCCACCGCGATTGGAGAAATTCGCGCGGGGCGGATGATCGTAGTCGTCGATGACGAGGATCGCGAAAACGAAGGCGATCTGACCCTGGCTGCGGAAGCGGTTACGCCTGAGGCTATTAACTTCATGGCGAAGTATGGGCGCGGGTTGGTCTGCCTGGCGATGACCGAGGAGAGGCTCGATCATCTACGCATTGGCAACATGACCGCTGAGAATACCTCGCAATATGGAACGGCTTTTTGCGAGGCGATTGATGCGCGTCAGGGAGTGACGACTGGGATCTCGGCGTATGACCGCTCTCACACAATCAAGGTTGCAATCGATCCCGCGACCCGGCCGACGGATCTGGCTCGGCCGGGTCACGTTTTTCCGCTTCGCGCTCGCAAAGGTGGAGTGTTGGTGCGTGCGGGACAGACAGAGGCTTCGGTCGATCTGGCTCGGATGGCCGGAATGGTTCCCGCTGGGATCATCTGCGAAATCATGAAGGACGACGGGACGATGGCGCGGGTGCCTGACCTGATCGAGTTCTGCCGCACCCATGATCTGAAGGTGCTGACGGTCGCGGAATTGATCCGTTACCGGATGCAGAATGAGCGCTATGTGCACCGCGTGGGCGAGGCGATGGTTGAGACGAAGCATGGCGAGTTCCGGGTGATTGCCTACGAGAGCGAAGTGGACGGCGGCGGCTCGCACCTGGCATTTATCCGCGGCGACATCAGCGACTCGTCACAGCCGGTGCTGGTGCGCATGCACACGCACTGCCTGCTCGGCGATGTCTTCGGCGCCATCGGTTGCGATTGCCGGGCGACGCTGGAAGGCTCGCTTCAGGCGATTGCCGAAGAAGGTCGAGGCGCGCTGATTTATCTGCACCAGACGTCCAAGGGATTTTCGGCGGAGAAAGTCGGAGAGCAATCGTTCCTGACTTTTCATCGCGAGCGCCGGTTGCCTACCCTTCCAGAAAGCGAGCGGAAGACGCAGCGTGAGATTGGGTTGGGTGCACAGATTCTGTCAGACTTGAACTTGAAACGTATTCGGCTGCTGACGAATCATCCGCGGCGGGTGGCGGCGCTGGAAGGCTTTGATATTGAGATTGTGGAGCAGGTACCGGTTAAGATGGCGGTTTTACCTCTGAGGGAGTCTAGCTAGCTATCGAGACTCGGCACGCCGTAGCTCTACATGACCTCTAAAACGGTTTGCGTGGTGTGATCTCTTCTTCGTTGATAAAGAACTGCGCTGAGCAGTGTGAAGAGCCGCAGATTACTGGCAATAAGCCGGCCATCTGTTTCCGGGTGATCAACCCGAGCGTACCGCAGGTGGGGCACGACAGCACCGCCCAGTAAGGATCTTCTTTCTCGCCAACCTGGCCTGCATTTTCCAGGACAAATACGGTTCCGGGTTCCATTTGTTCGGGAATCCACTCATTGAGAATGCTTAATTCACCGATCATCATGCTTCCCCCCGTTTCCGCCTATGCTCTTTGAGCCCGGCGTGGCCGAACTTGCTCTGATGCTGCATTTTTCTTGCGCGCCTGAATTTCTGCTTTCACCCGGCGAACTTCATCGCTCAGGCAGATATCAAACATGGGCTGACGCGCGTTCTTCAGCAGGTCCACGACCTCACGAGCCGATGTTCGCAGGTAAAGGTGTGTGCCCTCGGTGAGCAGGTGGTACTCGGAGACTGCTGCAACCGTGGCTGCCAGACTTGTGCCAAACTCTTGCTGTAGGAAGCGGATCACTTTGCGCACTCGCTGGAGAGAAAAGCCGCGATGGCGTAGCTGACAAATCACAGCCACCGTCACCAACTTCTCCCAGGTGTAAATACGGCGATGTCCATGCCGTTCGGGAACAACGATCTCGCGCTCGTCCCACCATTGCAACTGGCGGGCGGTGATCCCGGTGAGGACCATCACTTCATTCGAAGTAAATTCTTGCTGCATTCTGCCAATATCCTGTTTCAAACAAATGCTGACTAAAATGTTTGAAACATTCTAGGCGGGTCCGGGCAGAAGTCAACCCGCGATTCTTTGCGATCTGTGTTGACTATGCGGGTTCATGTTCGTCGAACTGAATGCGCCTGGCAAAAAGAACGTAGGGTGGGATTGTCGGTTTTGCTGCTGGGCTTTACCATAAGCGCGCACCAATTTTCTTCCCCCGGAGAAGTGTTCCATGATGCAGCGGGCCCTTTCATGTAAGACAGTGATGTTCTCTTCGATCGTGTTATTGGCCTCTTTCGCGCTTGCGCAGCAGCGCGAGAGCAGTGTTAAGAAGCCAGCCGAGCAAAGCGCCACCCCGACGTCCCCTCAGGCGGCAGAAAATGCCAAGCAGGATAAAAACGAAGGCGATCCTCTTTTTAAGGGGATGAAGTATCGCGCGATCGGTCCATTTCGCGGCGGGCGGTCGTTGACGGCATCGGGAATCGCGGGCGATCCAACCACATACTATTTCGGCGCGACCGGAGGCGGAGTCTGGAAGTCAACCGACGGCGCGATCAGTTGGTTTCCGATTTTCGACAAGGATGGTGCTCCTTCGATCGGCAGTTTGGCAGTGGCTCAAGCGGACCCGAATGTCATTTATGTCGGCACGGGCGAAGCCTGTATTCGCGGAAACATTTCCCACGGCGATGGAGTGTGGAAATCTGTCGATGCCGGGAAATCGTGGAAGAACGTGGGCCTGAAGGATTCGCGCGCGATCGGCAAAGTGATCGTGAATCCGCGCGATCCGAATATTGTTTTCGTAGCCGCTCTCGGACATCCCTTCGGACCGAACGTCGAGAGAGGTGTCTTCCGCTCGACCGACGGCGGCAAGACCTGGGACAAGGTTCTCTACAAAGATGAGAACACCGGAGCGATCGACATTGCGTTTGATCCGCACAATGCCAACATTCTGTTTGCTTCATTGTGGGAGACCCGGCGGACGCCGTGGAGCCTCTCCAGCGGCGGTCCAGGCAGCGGCCTGTATCGGTCGACCGATAGCGGCACGACCTGGAAAAGACTTTCGGAGCATGGACTGCCTAAGGGGCCGTACGGGCGCATCGGCCTGGCGGTGGCGGCGAATTCCGATCGCGTGTACGCGATCATTGAAGCGAAAGATAAGGATGGCGGCTTCTATCGATCCGACGACGGCGGTGACAGCTGGAATCTGATCAATGGCAGTCATAGTCTTTATCAGCGGCCGTGGTATTACATGCACGTGATCGCCGATCCGCAGGATGCGGATACCGTTTACATCCTGGATGTGGAGTTCTTCAAATCGACAGACGGCGGACGCACTTTCAACAAGATCAAGGTTCCGCATGGCGACAATCACGGGTTGTGGATCGATCCACAGAATTCGAAGCGGATGATTGCCAGTAATGACGGCGGAGCCACTGTGAGCCTCGATGGCGGCAAGACCTGGACCCGTCAGGATAACCAGCCGACCGCGCAGTTTTATCACGTCATCACCGATACTCGAACGCCCTATAACGTGTACGGGGCGCAGCAGGATAATTCGACGATCGCGATTGCCAGCCGCAGCGATCTGGGAACGATCGGCCGCGAAAGTTGGTACGCGGTGGGTGGAGGAGAGGCGGGATACATCGCGCCGAATCCTGCCGACCCCGATATCGTTTACGCAGGGGACTACGAGGGAAACCTTACACGTTTCGACAAGCGCACAGGCCAGATCCAGAACATCGCTGTGTGGCCAGATCTTTCGGACGCCCGGGGCGCGGCGGGCCTTGATCATCGTTTTCAGTGGACGGCGCCGGTCGTGATCTCTCCGCAGGACTCAAACACGATTTACTACGGCGGCGAGCGTCTGTTCAAAACCACGGACAGCGGAACACACTGGCAAGCCATCAGCGAAGACCTGACCCGTAACGACAAGTCGAAGCAGCAAGCTTCGGGCGGTCTGATCACTATTGACGATACCGGCACAGAATACTACGACACAATTTTTTCAATTGCGCCTTCTGCGCTGACAAAGGGTCTGATCTGGGTGGGCACGGATGATGGTTTGGTTCACGTCACGCGTGACGAAGGCAAGAGCTGGATGAATGTCACCCCCAAAGATCTGCCGGAGTGGAGCCGCGTCAGCTTGATCGAGGCATCTCCGCATGATGCGGGGACGGCCTACGTTGCAATTGACCGGCATCAGAACGATGATCTGCGTCCGTACATCTACAAGACCACCGACTTCGGGAAAACGTGGAGCCGGATCGTAGCCGGCATTCCCGACGGCGCGTTTGTACGGGCCGTGCGAGAAGATCCGAAGAAGAAAGGCATGCTCTACGCCGGAACGGAGCGGGGCGTGTTTGTCTCGTTCGATAATGGCGGACATTGGCGCGCAATGCAGCTCAACCTTCCTGTCACCCCCATTCACGATCTGGTGGTGAAGGACGACGACCTTGTGCTGGCGACGCACGGGCGCGCATTTTGGATTCTGGATGACATCTCGCCGCTGCGGCAGTTTGCCGAGTCCGTCGGCAACGAGAATGTGCATCTCTATCAGCCACGGATGGCGTATCGGGTGCATAGCGGCGACGCTCCGGTGCGGGCGCTGTTCACGGGACAGAATCCGCCGACGGGCGCGCTGATTTACTACTACCTGAAACAGGCTCCGAAGCAGGAAGTGAAAATCGAGATTTTGGACGCGACGGGAAATGTGATTCGAGACTACTCGAGTGCCAAGCTCGATGTGCCGGAGGAACCGCTCGATCCCGATGACAAGAAACCCGAAAAGCAGATTAAGGCAGAGGCGGGTCTTAATCGCTTTGTCTGGGATCTGCATTACGCAAACGCAAACCGCGTTCCGAACTATTATCTCTGGGAGTACAACGACGGATCGAAGGGCCCAATTGCGCTACCGGGAAAATATCAGGTGCGGTTGACGGCTGAAGGCAAGAGCCAGACGGCGCCACTGGAATTGAAACTGGATCCGCGAGTGAAGATTTCACAAGCCGACCTGGAAAAGCAGTTCAAGCTGCAAATGGATGTGCGCGACCAACTAAACCGCGTGTATGACGCAGTCAACCAGATCCAGGATGTGCGGGAGCAGGTGGAAGGGCTCAAGAAGCGCCTGGGTCCGGGTGACTCGTCGAAAGCACTGGTCGACGCAGCCGGCGCGCTTGATATCAAACTCGTCGCGGTTCGCGATCCGCTCATCAATCTGAAGATCAGCGCCAACGAGGATTCACTTGCCTATGTACCCGGCCTGGACACCCGGCTGGCCTTTCTGTCTATCTCAGTGGCTGGATTTTCCGATGCTGCACCCACCGAATCGCAGTATCAGATCTTCGAAAGACTGAAGAAGCAGACCGACGAATTGCTGGCGCACTGGGATCAGGTGCGAACAGCGGATATTGCCGCATTTCAAAAGCTCGCGGCCGATCAGGGCATCCATGCGATCCATGTCCCGGATGTGAAAAGCGAGCGCGTACAGGGAGGCGGCGGAGGAGCATCTGAGGACCAGTAGGCGGTGGTTCGCATGTTAGAATCCTGTGTAGTGAGGCTCTGGAAGCGATTTATCGGCTGTTCACGGCATCTTACTAAGCGAGTACTGTGATTCTTTCCAGCGGCGGAACATCGAACTCTCGCGTTGCAGTACGGATACTCATCGTTCTGGTTTGTCTGACGGTGGCCATGCAGAGTGCGCATGTTTGCCCGATCGAGGAAACGTCTGGCCTCCAGGCTGCAGTTTCAATAGTGAACCCGATGTGCCCGGTCTGCGCGTTGGCACACTCAGTACTGATCACACTTTTCCTGATTCTCTTTTCTTTAGTTCCAAACCGTTCGCGGACCGTTCGTGTTTCGGTCCAAGCCAGGTGCTACTGGCATGGGATACGGTTGGATATGCGCGCTCCGCCTGCCATTTGATTCCTGCCTGCGGGGTTGAGAAGACCCCACGAATCTTTGGAATTCCGATTATTAAAGGAGTTGGCATGAAACCGTTGATCGGATTTTGTGTTGTTGCATTGTTGGTGCCGGGCCTGGCCTTTGCACAGCAGGGAAGCGTTGCGTCCTCGGGTACAGATACGGCCGCACTCGAACAAAAGATTCGCGACCTTGAAGACCGTCTGATCACGCTTGAAGGACAAATGAGGACGATGAAAGCCCAGGCTGCACCCGCACCCTCATCTGCCTCCGCGCCCTCGGCGACTTCGGCTCAAGCGACTCCGGCGGCGGGAGAGGCCGCTGCTACGGCTCCCTCCGAGAGCATCGCTTCCAATCCCGTGAGCCTGGGCGGCGCGGGTGGCTCGGCGGCGAAGGCGCTGAATCCCGATATCAGCATGATTGGCGACTTTGTCGCATCCGCCGGCGGCAATTCCATCCGTCCGACGCCCGCGTTCGAGATGCACGAATCCGAACTCGGCGTTCAGGCGATCATCGATCCCTATGCTCGCGGTGATTTCTTCATCACTTTCGGTGAACAGGGTGTCGCACTGGAGGAAGGGTACATCACCTTTACTGCCCTGCCTGCGAGTTTGGTGGCGCGCGTCGGCAAAATGCGCGCAGCGTTCGGCAAAGTCAATACCATGCACAATCACGTGCTGCCATTTGTAGATCGGCCGCTGGTAACAGAGAACCTGGTGGGCGGCGAAGATGGGATTGACGATGCTGGCGTCTCGGTCGAGCGCATTATTCCTTTTCCGAAGGGTATTTTTCTGTCGGCGACCGGGCAAGTCTTTCGCGGCGATTCCGGCCCCGACGACGGACTCTTGTTTCAGGCCCACAGCAAGAACGACGTCAGCACAGTGGCGCATTTGCGCGGATACAAGGACTTGACTGAGTCGACAAATCTCGAACTGGGCGCGTCGTATGCCCGTGGACACAACGAATTGGGCACGGATTTCATCACCAGTCTGTATGGCATTGATGCGACCTTGCGCTGGAAACCGCTGCGGAGGGCCATCTACAACTCGTTTGTGGCACGCAGCGAGTTCATCTGGAGCCAGCGTCATGAAAATCCTTTTGAGCAGAGGGCGTTCGGCATGTATGCCTCGGGGGAATATCAGTTCAAGAGGCGATGGTTCCTGGGCGGGCGCTACGATTGGTCGGATCGGGCACGCGAGGCTAATCTTACGGACAAGGGTGGTTCCGTTATTCTGACGTACTGGCCAAGTGAGTTCAGCCAGATCCGCGGACAATATCGCTTCACCGATTATGCGGGTGATCATAAGAGCAATGAGCTTTTGATGCAGGTTCTGTTTTCATTAGGCGCGCACGGCGCTCATCCTTTCTAGGCTAGGAGATGACATGAATAGCGTTGTTTCGAAGTTCGCAATGTTGCTGACGGCCGGGGCGATTCTGGCCGCAAGTTTGATTTCTCCCGGCATAGCGTCGGCGAAGAAGTTGAATATTGTGACGGCCACAACCGATCTTGCTGCGCTGGCACAGGAAGTGGGCGGTGATCATATCAATGTAGAGTCGATTGCGAAGGGTTATCAGGACCCGCATTTTGTTGAGGCGAAGCCGAGCTTTCTGCTGAGGCTGCGGCAGGCGGATTTGCTGATCGTGGTCGGCCTGCAACTGGAGATCGGTTGGTTGCCGCCTCTGATTACGCAGAGCGGAAATTCACGCATCCAAGTCGGGGCCAACGGATATCTGGACGCTTCACAGTTCGCGGAGATTCTGGAAATTCCTCAAGGCTCGATTACGCGAGCGATGGGAGATGTCCACCCCCTCGGAAACCCGCACTACTGGCTTGACCCCGACAATGGGCGACGCGTTGCAAAGGGAATCGCGGGTAAGCTTGGGGAAATGGATCCGGAAGACGCTGCGTATTTCCAACAGCGCTTTCAGGACTTCGATCGACGCCTGGCCGAGGCGGACAAAAAATGGCAGACGGAGATGAAGCCATTTCACGGGCGCAAGGTCGTTACCTACCATAACTCATTGCCGAACTTTGCCAAGCACTTCGGGTTGAATGTCGTAGGCTTTGTGGAGCCGAGGCCAGGGATTCCGCCGACACCGAGCCATACGCTCGATGTCATCAACATGATGAAACGCGACAACGTGAAGGCGATTATGGTCGAGCCTTATTTTGACCGCAAGACGCCGGATTCGATTGCCCGGGAAACCGGCGCAGTCGTGGTTGAATACATGCCCTCGGTCGGCGGGGTAAAAGAGATCACAAATTACTTTCAACTGTTCGACTACAACATCGGATTGTTGACAAAAGCGTTTCAGAGTAGTCAATAGCGTCTGAAGGACGCGTTCGAAGGAGAAACATGGAGATCCTGCCTTACTTAATCTGGCCCTTTGTTGCCAGCCTCATTCTGACTGGCATTCACGCTTATCTTGGCGTGCATGTTGTAGAGCGCGGAGTGATTTTCGTGGATCTGGCTCTCGCGCAGATCGCTGCTCTGGGCGCGACGATTGCCATCCTGGTCGGAATGGATCCACATGGGCGAGGCGCATATTTTCTTAGCCTCGGGTTCACGTTCTTGGGGGCCGCTATTTTTGCGATGGCTCGCACCCGCCGCGGGCACATTCCCCAGGAGGCATTCATCGGTATCGCTTATGCCGTGGCATCAGCGACGGCCATACTTGCGATGAGCAAGGCGACCGGTGAAACAGAACATCTCAAGGACATGCTGGTTGGAAACATCCTGGCGGTTTCCAGAGCGGAGGTGGCCAAGACCGCGGTGCTTTACGGTGTAATTGGAATTTTTCATTACTTCTTCCGCAAGAAGTTTCTGCTCATTTCGACCGATCCCGCAAAGGCTGAAGCCACGGGACTGAATATCAAGTTCTGGGATTTCCTCTTTTACGCTTCGTTTGGATTCGTGGTGACCTCATCGGTCGCGATTGCCGGGGTGCTGCTGGTATTTTGCTACCTGATCGTGCCGTCAGTGGGTGCGATGCTGTTCGCTGACAAGATAGGTAGGCGACTGGCGATCGGATGGACGATGGGGACTCTGGTTTCGGCGCTGGGAGTTTATTTTTCAGTCCTGCTCGACTTGCCTACAGGAGCGACGATTGTTTGTACGTTCGGAGCGGTGCTGATTGTGATGTTCTTTGTTCACCTGATCTTTTTTCATGGCGGCCGCGCGCGTGCATTGGAAGGGTCGGACTCGGTGGAGAGTCCGAAAGAGAGACTTCTTGCGCGCCACTGACACGAGGATGTTGCAGTTGGGGTCGCATGAAAGATCAAACTACGGCGAAAAGGATCAGCCCCATGCTGGCTGTTGCCGACATGGAGAAAACTCTCGCGTTTTATCAGAATGTGCTCGGATTTGTTCCCACCTTGAAATCGCCGGAATACGCAATTGTGGAACGTGACGGACAAACCATCCACTTCATGAAAGCTGCATCGGAAGAAGTCATGACCTGCTTTCGCGGGCACACCGAGATCTACATCGAGGTGGTCGGGATTCATTCGTTGTGGGAGCATGTGAAGGCACTTAAGGATCGCTACAAAATTAGAGAGCTGTTTGACCGGGATTACGGGATGACCGAGTTCCACATCGAAGATCCCAACGAGTGTCTAGTGTTTGTTGGAGAGCCTACTTCCAAATGAAGCTTGCCGGCAGCAAATCCGATGTCAGACAATCCAACTGGTTGACAACTCTCTCACTGTAGCAAGAGTAGAATGCTGGGTCGTCCCAGGGCCTGCAAACCATGACCGGCAAAGCCTCGCGAATCTCCGCTATTCTTGTCGCTTGCGTGCTCGTTTTCAATTGTCTGGCGTCGGGTCAGAAGGTGGCTGACTCGCGTCTTGCGAACCAGTTTGAAATCTACCTCAAGCCATTCGCGGACACAGGGAACTTCACCGGCGCAGTGCTGATTGCGCGTAAGGGCAGGGTTCTATTTCGGCATGCCTACGGGATGGCGAACTTTGAGCTTCGAGTTCCGAACTCGGTCGCGACTCGCTTTCACATCGCGTCCGTATCGAAGCCGTTTACGGCCATGGCTATTCTCCAATTGGAGGAGCAAGGGCGGTTGAGTGTCAGCGATCCTGTTTCGCGTTTCGTCCCGGACTTTCCTAATGGGGATCGGATCAAGCTGGAGCATCTTCTTACTCATACTTCCGGCATTCCAAATGTCAATGACCTTCCGGACTACGATACTTTTGCGCGTAGTCCCCACACGATCGAGCAGCTGGTCGCGAAGTTTTCCGCCCTTCCGCTCGATTTTCAGCCTGGCGGTAACTACCGCTACAGTAATTCGAATTACAACCTGCTGGCGTTGATCCTGGAAAAAGTCAGCGGCGAGAGCTATGGAGATTATGTTCGCAAGCATATTTTCGATCCGGCTGGAATGCAGAAGACGGGCCATGATGGCGAAGCATTTCGGCTGATTCCGTTGTCGGCTTCCGGCTATGAACCTGCGGGAATCAACGCTTACGAGAAAGCACCCTATCTCGACTGGACGAATAAAACAGGAAATGGTTCGCTGTACTCGACTCTTGACGACCTTTATCGGTTCGACCGCGCACTGAATACGGAGACGCTTCTAAAATCGGCGACTCGACAAAAATATTTCGTCGAGGGACGTGGCAATCGCTATGGATGGTTCAACCGCAAACGCGGAACGCGCCGCGTGATGTCCAGCAATGGCCGTAGTCCCGGATTTACTGCGCAATTGGATCGCTTTCCGGACGATGACGTCACCGTGATCGTGCTCAGCAACAGCTATGCAACCGTTTCACAGGATCCGGTCGCGGCTGGGCTGGCGGCAATCGCCTTTGGTGAACAACCTGACAAGCCGCCGATCTTGCGGGCTGTAGCGTTGCCGCAAGCGAGCTTGGCTCGGTATGCGGGACAGTACCAGTACGGGCCGGATTATTTTGTGCCGAACGGGAAAGTTACCTTGACCGTCGACAGCGGGGCACTGTTGCTGGAACTCGGAAACTTTCGGACGCCACTGGCACCCGTCTCGGCGACTGAATTCATGGAGCGTAATTTTCTGGGGAAAGTAGTGTTCTCGCTGGGAGCGGCAGGGAAAGTGGAGAGTATGACATACAGCTATGCTGGGAAAGATTTCATCGCCCGCAAAATCCCAGCGGTGGAGAAACCATGAGAATCCGAAGTGTCAGATAAACATCTCGTCCTGCGGGACGCCCATACCATTGCGGCCCTGACGCCGTTTTTGGCCTAGCAAAACTTCGACGCCGGTACTAATGGCGTTCACAAGTCCCGAAACGTGCTTCAGCGGCGAAACTACAGTTTTGTGGACCACTTCGGAGGCGTCTTCAACTTTGTCCATCGTGCGGTTGAGAAGTTCGTCGGCACGGATGACTTGCAGCCTCGTACGATCGAGCACATCGCTCAGTGTGGCGTCCAGGCGTCCTAATTGCACGCGCAAGATGGTGGTAGATTCCGCTGCATTTCCGGCCAGGGTCTCGAGCTTGGGGCGCAGGTCCACCAGCATGTTGTGCGCAGTTTCCAGAGTCGGCAGCGCCTTGGAGGTCACTTCGGTGGCGATCGCTTCCATCCGGGCGGTGGTCTTGCGGACCGAGAGGTAGAGGGCCATAAGAATTCCGGCCTGGATTACGACCGCGAACGCGGTCAGAGCGATAAATATCCTGAGCAGATTGTCATCCATGGCTACTCCTGCTGTTTTTCTTAGACGCCACTGGGCGGTTCGGTGCCCGTCGCAGTTGTCTCACGATATGCCTGGCGACCGGCTTCGTATGCCGCACGGAACTGCTCTTTCTGCTGGCCGACCACGTCACGTCCACGATCGACCCAGTCTTCCGCCTGTTCCCGCGCCTTACGAGCCTGGCTGCGGACCCGCTCACCGCTTTCCTGCGCTTTCGAGAGCAGCGCTTCTCGCGTTTCTTCTCCCGAGCGCGGCGCGTAAAGAATACCTACGGCAGCTCCGACGCCGAGACCTGCCAGGAACCACACAAAGCTGTTTCCGTCACGATCCGACATGATTGCCTCCTCTGCTTGCTACTAGGATGGTAGCACTCGTATTGTGTGAAACACAATTCACTGTACCCTCGCACATGATTGCCCGTATTCGCCCGTGACCGCGCGCTAGGAGTCGGACCGATCAGCAGCGACGGCAGGAAAAGGCGTTGAGAAACCGGTACCAATTTGGTCCCATTTTTCTCTTGTTGATCACAAACTAGGGTAATCGACATCACAGACTCCAGCGGCCGGTGGCGCTAGCTTTGATTCACAGATTGCTGCGGGATCTATCCAGTGACCGTGGGGGCTGGGACTGGCAGTGATCAACCAAGGCAATTGGGGAGAATCCCATGGCACAGGTCCATCCCTTCGAGAACAGCACCCCTGATCTGCTCGACTCCCTCAGCATTGGACACCAGGGCGTTCTGGAGCGGGCGGTCGGCAAACTGGTCGTGCTGGGGCAGCAGGTGGGAGTCAGCACCGATCAGATGATTCAATTGCTCGAATCCGGTCTGAGCGTGGCCGAGCTGCTCGAGTACTTAGTGTTGAGGAATCGCCAGCGCCTGTGAATCGAGAGGACGAACAGGGCATCCACCGCCCTCGATTCCAGAGCCGCTCCCAGCCGGCGGCCAACAGTTCTGAAATCCCCCCTTTCTTTTAAAGTATTTGCTTAGTCGGGCTTCATTCGCTAGCCTGATCGGATGCCATTAAGCCAAGGTCCCATTCGTCAGGTAGAGAAGTTGTTTGGAGCGAACCGTCTTTCCGCTTTTGCCGCTGCGATGGTTGTCTGCTCCGTAGTCGTACTCTCCATCGCGCAAGTTGCATCAGCTCAGGACCATCCCGACGCTCCTTCTGCGACCCAGAGGTCGCAAACAAAGTCCAGAAATACTTCAGTTAGTTTCGTTACCACGCTGAACCGGAAATCGATTGTCTTTCCGGATATTGCGACGACCGAAGGTCCATTGACGACCGGAGGGAAATTCAAGCTGTTTGTCGATAACAGTGCGTCTCTCTCCTCTCTTGCGGGATCGGCGCTGAGCGCAGGAATCGGGCAAGCGGAAGATTACCCACACGGCTACGGCCAGGGCGGAGAAGGGTACGGCAAACGTTTCGGTGCGAATATGGCCCGCACCGCCTCCAGCAATTTCTTCGGGACATTTATTCTGGCGTCAATGCTGCATCAGGATCCGCGCTTCTTTCCGCAAAGGGATCCAACTTTCGGGGGCAGCATCAAGTACTCAATCTCCCGCGTATTCATCACCCGCAGAGATGATGGAAACGACGCGGCCAACTGGTCGGGCCTCTTAGGGCCACTATTGTCCGAGGGCCTGGCGAATGCCTACTGGCCTGAAGAGGACCGGACGGCTGGGCAGACCTTCCGGCGTTACGGAGTGGATCTCGCCACCACTGCCGGTCTCAACATGTTTCGTAACTACTGGCCCGTCCTGTTCAAAAAGGTACGGCATTAATCTGGTTCGTTGAGAAGATCGCAGGCGGGCCGGGATACGTGTGCGAGGTTCACTTTTGTCCGTCCCTTTTCCGGCCACCAAAAAGAGATAATTAGAGACAAAGTCTGAACCGAAATGGAGATAGGAATTGCGTAAGCGAATATTGTTTCTGCTCGCGTTTTGTTTGTTGGCAGTTGCCGCCCTGGCTCAGGATTTCAATCGCTTCAACTTCAACGTCGGTGGCGGCTTCGGCGGCGCCACGGGAGATTTGGGCAAATTTGTAGGCACGTCTTATCACGGCGTGGCGGGCGGCGGATTGAATCTGAGCCGTAATTTCGGAGTAAAAGCGGAGTACATGTATTTCAATCTCGGATTCAAGGACAGCGTGAAAGCCGGGCAGAGCGTGCCCGACGCGACTGGGCACGTGCAATCGGCTACGCTCAATCTCTTTTTCAATTATTCGCTACCGGGCAAGTGGGGAGTGTATGCAATTGGTGGCGGTGGATGGTACCAGCGAACCGTGGATGCTGGTAGCCACTTTCTTCCCGCAGACACAGTTTGTGAGCCAGCATGGAGGTTGTGGGGCATCGCCTGTACGAATGGCTTGGTCGAACCTTCGCAAACTCTCTCGTCACACTCTGTCAGCGCAGGCGGATACAACTTCGGTGGCGGGCTAACCTATCGCTTCAGCGGACAGGCCAAATTCTATGTCGAAGGCCGCTACCACCATGCCAGCACCGGCGATGGTAGTACGTACGTATTTCCTGTAACTGTAGGACTGCGCTGGTAGATCATCGACGGTTTGTGGCGAAGCGGAACATCAGCTCTTTGGCGGTTTGCCCGATCCGCTTCGGCCTCTTCCAAAATTGAATCCGTAGGGCCCGCCTCCGTAGCACATTAGGCAAAATGCAATCGCGATCAGCGCCAGTGGGAATTCGTAACCGCCCTGGCCGGTGAATCCATTCTTCCAGTGCACCTTCACGATGGCGACCGCCATTTCGATCAGGAAAGCTAGAGCCACAAAGCGGGTGAAGAGTCCCAGGACGATCGCAATTCCGCCAAAAAATTCCGTGGCTGTAGAGAGATACGCCATCCATACCGGCATTCCCAACGCACCCACAAACTGCTGGTGGCCATGGAATCCGCCAAAAACTTTTTTATAGCCGTGCGCGATCATGATTGCGCCCAGGACGCATCGCAGAACCAGAAGCGCGAAGGGTTGCAAACGATTAAGGGAATTCAAGCGGGATCTCCGGATTAGCAATCAGCATTCAGGGTCTCGGCATTGGGGCGCGAGGATGCATGGACACTAAAAAAGTATTACTGATTGGAGTCATGCGCAAGTACTGAGCAGTGACTTTCCTGAGGCCTCTTAACTGCCTCTCGGTTCTCACCAGCTTGAGTAGGTTGTGCCGTCGCTGGCTACGTGGTCGGATCCGCTGTGGACACCGGAGACCCCAGGGTCGGTTTGTTCAGGCGACATAACTGAGTCGTCCTGCTCCGGCACCCAGGTGTCATTGCGACCAGTAATATCGTCGGGGATGGCCTCGATGTAGCCGGATTGGACGAGATCGTTAAGAGACTGTGGCGCTTTTTTCTTGTCCAGCGTGTACTGCACAATCACGCGGTTGAGGGTCTCGAGATTCTGGCGCAAATTGGTTTCTCGGGCATGGTTCATGCTCTGGCTGTAGAGGGGCACGGCAATCGCGAGCAAGATAAGGAGAATGGTGATTACGACCATCATCTCGAGGAGCGTGAATCCGCGCGTGCCGCGTGTGCTTTTCATCGCGAAACCTACTTCACCCAACTCGAATAAGCCCCACCGTCGGTGGAAATCTGATTGGAGCCGCTGTGGACCCATCCGATGCCGGGCTCGTTCGGGTCCCAGGCCTTTTGTGGATCTTCCGGTTCGGTGACCCAGGAATCGGTGCGGCCGGTGATGTCCTCCGGGATGAACTTTATGTAGCCGGCCTGGACGAGGTCATCGAGGGATTGCGGCGCTTTCTTCTTATCGAGCGAATAGGACTGGACCGCCTTATTCAGGGTGGTTACGTCCCAATGCAATCTGGCTTCTTTCGAGCGCTGGATAGCCCGCTGATACATCGGCAAGGCGATCGCCAGTAGTACGAGAATCAGGCTGATTACGACCACCATCTCGATCAGCGTGAAACCGCGATCGTGCGACCTGAGTCTGGGCGTCATCTACCAGTCCTTATATTTCGTGTCATCGAGGGCTGTGCCCTCAGACTTGGTGTACACGTCGAAAACGTTCTGGCCTCCCCATGAATCGGAGGTCGCGTCATCCTGCATGGAACGTAGGCCCCACTCGGCCTGTCCGGTCATGGGATCAATCGGAATCTTGCGGAGGAACTTCAACTTTTTGCCACCCACGTCGACGCCGGTGACCAGGGTTTCGAGATCGGGTGGATAGCCCTCGCTGCCCACTTTTGTTTGGAATGCGCCACGGTCGGCGGCGTCTTTGTAACGATCGATGGCGTCGCGCATCATCCAGAGGTCATCATGAAGTTCACGTTCGCGCTCGCGTTGGATGGTGCTGCGCAGGAGCGGAACCGCCATACCGGTCAGGATGATCAGAATGGAAGTTGCCACGATCAATTCGATCAGCGTAAAGCCTCGCTGATGCGACTGAAAAACGGCTTTCCGCTGATTTGTGGATCGGGTCATAACGGATCTGACAATTGTCGACATCGTGGTCCAGCATCGAGAGACGCGACACACAGCGCCTCTAGTCTTGGTTATTGCACAGTGACGGCTGCCTGAGCGCCGTTCATGGAGATCGCCTGCATGGCCGGATCACGGGCGCCCCCGCGAGTGATGGTCAAGGCAGACTGTCCTGGCGCCTTGGCCATAAAAGTGAGCGTGACAACAGCTCCCTGGCCGGAGACACCTCCTGCTCCCGGAGGACGCGTTGCCGTAACTTGCAATGTCCCGGTCGATGGATCGTCCCGGTGAACAAGAGCGACGGCCTGGCCGTCCTGCGACAGGAATCCGCCGTTCGAAACGTTGACGACTTGCAACTGGTTGGGATCGTAGTTCAGCTGCAAGGGCACGGAATAAATGTTTTGTCCCCCCGAGAGCATTACATTTACCGTGAAGGTTGCGCCTTTTGCCTGGGTAACGGTGGCAGGGTCAAAGAGGAATGCTCCGCCGGCGCCCGTCTCGTTGTTTGGCTGCGGATTGGGAACCGATGGCTGCGCGGGCTGTGGAGCTACCGGAGGCGGTGTCGCCGGTTGCACTTGGGGCTGCTGCGGACTTACGCCCTGAGCGCCCGCTGTCGCCGAAGCTGCAGGCCGGCTGCCCGTACGGCGCAATTCCAGAGCATTGGCGGTGCCGACGTCGAGCATGTCAAGATTGGAGCGGGATCCTTCCGGTCCGCGGATGATATGCGGGATCAGCACGAAGACGATCTCGTTCTCGCGATGCTCGGTATTGGTCTGCGAGAACAGGTACTTCAGAATCGGTATGGAAGCGAGGCCAGGAATCCCGCTCAATGATTTTGTTTGCTGGTCTTCGAGAATTCCGCCAAGAAGATTCACTTCACCATCCTTCAGACGGATTTCGTGCTCGATCTTGCGTTGTCCGATAACCGGCTGATCGATGCCGCCGATGTTCACGCGTGAAGTAACGGCCGAAATGTCCAGCGACATCTTCAAAGTGACTTCGCGTCCGGCATGCACGCGCGGGGTGATATCGATGTTGACACCGACATCCAGATATTGAAATTGCGTATTGACGAGGGGATTGACTCCGACTCCTCCGATACCAGGCTGGAACGAGCCAGTCGCTACCGGTACGCGGTCGCCGATCTTCAGCGTCGCCTTCTGGCCGTCCAAAGCGCGGATTTGCGGATTCTGAATGAGCTTGGTGTTGCTGTCGCTCAACAGGGCGGTAGCCGTGGCGGGTGGAATGGTCACCTGAAAGTCGGTGGCGTCGAGGTTCGCCAGACGGTTCAGGTTGATTCCGTTCGACGAACTGGGCGTACTCGGCGTCCCGGGGGGTGTTCCTGGAGTGTTGGGCGTAGTGTTGATATTCGGTTGCAGCTGCACAGTGGCGCTGGTCGGTGGGCTGATGCCCAGATTGTGCATCTTGTCGCGGCTGACCTGCATGACTGCGACTTCCACCAATACTTCAGGCTTGGCTTTGTCGAGATCGTCCACCAGTTTCTGAGCGAGGGCCATCTGGTCGGGCGTGCCGCGAACCACGATTGCACCTTGCGAGGGCAACTGCTGAATGCGGCTGACCTCAAGAATGGTGCGCATCGCGTTGACTACATCCTGCAATTCGGTGGGCTGGGAAAGATTCGATAAGTAAAAGGTTTTGATGACGTTTTGTTCCAGCTCTTTCCGCTTTGCAGGATTGTCTTGCGCGACAAAAATCGTGTTGGGCGTCACCGGACGCCAGAAGGTTTTGGTTTCAAAAGAGACAACTTCGAGGGCGTCTTCCAGGGTTACGCCGTTTAGTTCAATCCGTACCCGGCGCGAGGTGTAATCAGGATCGAAAAGCACGTTGATGCCGGCCAGTTTCCCGATCGTTTCATAGATCACTTTTGTGTCTTCGGTGAGCTTGAGCGTGATGGGAACGTTGGAGATGGGTGTGAGTTCGACCGGTCCTTGCGCTGACTC
Organism: Acidobacteriota bacterium; assembly: GCA_003225495.1. Taxonomy (GTDB): domain Bacteria; phylum Acidobacteriota; class Terriglobia; order Terriglobales; family Acidobacteriaceae; genus Acidiflorens. The sequence goes on along the minus strand of QIAJ01000021.1, from coordinate 25,621 downwards.
AAGCCGTCTGCGGAGTGCGCTGGCCCCGGCGGAAGCCTGCGGCTGCGGATTTTGTCCCTCCCGGACCATCTGCTGGGTGCGGCGCAGTTCCTGTTGCGCGATGAAGGAAGAGGGATCGATTTCGATGGCCTTCTGAAATTCCGCCACGGATTCGTCGAGTTTGCCGGCATCGCGCAGGATCTGGCCACGATGCACATGCGAGGCGGCGGCAAGAAATTTAGTGCGTTCATAGGACGCGCGATACTTCAGGTCTTTGGGCTTGAGCGCGTAGGCTTGCTTGTAAAAGTCATAGGCCTGCTCGTAGTTCTGACGCGCCTCAGCATCGGAGCCTTTGTCGTAAAGCGATTTAGCCTGGTCGGCAAAGGCGGGAAGAATGAAGCACAGCAGCACCAGGAGCAGGGCCGGACGGGTCAGACGTTTCATCAAACGGTCCTCTGAAAAAATCTTTTCCGCGGGCGGCCTGCGCCACGCGTGGGAATTCAGCACCCGAATGGCGCTCCAAACGTCCATCACACTCAAAAACTACTGGAAAATCGGATTATAGCATCGCCTCAAGTTATGCCCGAAGTGATTGGTACGTAGGTGTTTACACTCATTGGTACAGGTACTTCAGATGCCGGTGGCGGCTCGCCGAGGGCAGACCGCGGCAATACCGACTTTCACAAATTCCAAACAGCGTCTCCTGCGTGCCCTGTCGACTTAAGACCTGATCTCTCTCCCCTGCCGGCTGCGACCTGCCACCCGCTTTTCTGTTACTTTCTTTTCAGCAGCATGGCCAAGCAAACGACCCATCAGACCCGCTCTAGCCCAGAGAAGAATCCGCGCCGGGAACCCACCGCGTCCGGAGAAAGAGATGCCACCGTTAATAGGAACGCCAGCCATAACTACTTCTTGCTGGAAAAATTTGAGGCGGGAGTCGTTCTCACCGGAACCGAGGTGAAGGCGATCCGAAGTGGGAAAGCTAATCTCAAAGATGCTTATGGGCTCGTCAAGGACAACGAACTCTGGCTGCTGAACTGCCACATCAGTCCCTACGAACATGGGAGCTATTCGAACCATGCATCCTTGCGCACGCGCAAGCTTCTGGTGCACCAGGAAGAGATCCGGAAGCTGATTGGAAAGACGCAGCAAAAGGGTCTGACTCTCATTCCTACCCGGATGTACTTCAAGAATGGCAGAGTAAAAGTTGAACTTGCGCTTGCCCGCGGGAAACAGCAATGGGACAAACGGGAAACCGAGCGTCGCCGCACGGCGGATCGCGAAGCGCGTGAAGCAATCACTCGCAGTCAAAAAGGCCGTTGAAAGCCAGTTCCCGGGCCGCACGACCCTCGCTGTGTGCAAAGAGTTGCGTTTTAGGCGGATTCTCAGGTGCCCAAGTACCGCTTTTCAGCAAATGATTTCTGCAGATCGGTAGAAAGTGCCGCCAGCATCACAAAACCACTCACAACTACTGATTTTTCGTGCTTTTCTGTTAAGAGCGATGTAATACTACCTGCGCTAGTTGTTCCCCCGCCGGACCCGTGCAGCCAGAAATTTAACCTCACCCCCCATTTGCTGTTTACCGGAGCGCACTGTGACGAGAAGGTTCTCTCAGTCCTATTGGGCGGTTCTTTGTACCGCCACGATGTTGTCTCTTGTTCTGCCGACCCCTTCTTTTGCACAAGGGACTGTTCACATTATCAAAGAGACTAAGCACGACGTCTCTCCTCCGCTTGCGGAGTTGGGAAGAATGACGCCCGCACAGCCCAACCCCTTCTCGCCGCGCTTGTTGAATGTTTTGCGCACCGGGCCCGAGCTGCCAGTATCTCAGTACGCCGTTGCGGATGTAGCTCTGCAAAGGCAAGCTCTCGCTCCGGTGGCGGCAACCTTGGGTCTGAATTTCGAAGGCCTCGGCCTGAACCAATACGGGTTTGGGATGGAGGCTGAGCCCCCGGACACAAACGGGACGGTCGGAGCGACGCAGTACGTGCAGTGGGTCAACCTTGAATACGCCGTTTTCGACAAAGCCACCGGCGCGAAGGTCGCGGGGCCGTTCGAGGGCAACTCGGTGTGGGCGGGCTTCGGCGGCCAGTGCCAGTCCGCCAACAGCGGCGACCCTATCGTCCAGTACGACAAGATTGCCAATCGGTGGATCCTTACGCAGTTTGCAGTCGACACTACTCCGTTCCTGCAATGCGTCGCGGTTTCAACTACCCCAGACGCTACCGGCACCTATAACCGTTATGCGTTCTCCTTCGGCAGCAACTTCCCGGACTATCCCAAGCTGGGCGTATGGCCGGATGCGTATTACATCTCCTTCAATATGTTTACCAATGTCTTCATCGGGTCCAACGCCTGCGCCATGGACCGCAACCGTATGCTCAACGGTCAGAGCGCTAAGATCATCTGCTTTCAACAAGGTCGGTCCATCGGCAGCTTGTTGCCCTCCGACATGGACGGAACCATTAAGCCCGCGGCTGGCGAGCCGGCATTCTTTGTGAACTACGGCGCCAACTCACTCCAGCTGTGGAAGTTCCACGTGGACTTCACAGCCCCTGCCAATTCGACCTTCACCGGTCCCACAATGATACCGGTCGCCGCTTTCACGCCGTTGGGAAGCGTAGTTCAGCCGGGAACCACGCAGCGATTGGATTCACTTTCTGACCGTCTCATGTACCGGTTGGCCTACCGCAAGTTCACCGACGGTCACGAGGCCTTGCTGGTGAATCATTCCATCACAACCGGCGAGCGCTGGTATGAATTGCGAGATCCCAACGGTACGCCCACTCTGTTCCAGCAGGGTACGTTCAGCCCTGATTCCAGCACGCGTTGGATGGGCAGCATCGCCGCCGATCAGTTGGGTAATATTGCGCTCGGCTATAGCCTGTCCAGTAGTTCAGTGCACCCTTCCATCTTCTTTACCGGGCGAGTACCGAGCGATGCGGCGGGTAGCATGGGGACCGAGCAGTTAATCGTTAACGGAACAGGTTCGCAGATCGGTCACAGCCGCTGGGGGGACTACAGCGCCATGACCGTCGATCCCACCGATGACTGTACCTTCTGGTACACGCAGGAATACCTCGAAACTACCGGCGATTTCATATGGAATACCCGGATCGCCAACTTCAAGTTCGCGGGCTGCGGCGGCGGAGCCGGTCAACCAGCAGTGTCGCTTTCGGCGTCCGCATTGAACTTTAAGAAAGTGGGAATTGGGCGAACCAGTTCGCCGCAAACCGTCACCCTGACCAATACCGGCAACGCTACGCTCAACATCGCCAGCATCACCGCAAACGGCGACTTCCACATCTCGAACAACACCTGCGGAGCGACCGTGGCCGCCGGTGCGAATTGTGCCGTCAGCGTGACCTTTACGCCAACCAAGAAGGGCGCTCGTAAAGGGACATTGTCGTTCACCGACGATGCGCCTGGTAGCCCGCAGGCGGTTGCTCTCTCCGGCACCGGCCAGTCGGTGGTGGTTTCGCCGACTTCCATTAATTTCGGAACCCAGGTTGTCGACAGCACAAGCGCTCCGCAGACGGTAACCGTCACAAACCTGAACTCCATCACTGTGACCTTTACCGGGATCGTTTTCGCCGGTACCGGTGCAGGCGACTACCTGATCTCCTGGAACACGTGCGGCGCCACCATCGCCGGTGGGGCTAGTTGCTCGATTGGAGTGGAGTTCAGACCAACAACAACTGGTAAACGCGCTGCCAAATTGAACGTAAAGAACAATGGCGGTGCCAGCTCTGCCAGCACCAGTCTCACCGGGACCGGAAACTAATCAGAGTCCGATCACCGCTGCAAGGAAAAAGGGGCGGGACGAAAGTCCCGCCCCTCCCCTTTTGCCGCTCGTTCCGACACGCGTCATCGTCCCGCCCAGGTTGCGCGTTTCCCCTCTCACCGTGGATACTAAAAAGATAATCATGAAGACCAATCTTTCTCTTACTGCTCCTTCCCAACTCGAAACCGAATGCCTGGTCGCGGTCGTCCTTGACCAGGGTGATAAAGACAAGCCCGCGCCAGTCATGGATTGCGGAGACGCGCCGGTGCGCGATGCCGCCAAAGATGTGCTCGCGAGTGGTGAGGTCACAGGCAAGATTTTCGAAACAACGATGCTCTACCGTCCGGCAGCACTGCAGGCAAAGCGCCTGTTGCTTCTGGGCGGCGGCAAGGCCAAGAACTTTTCGGCGACGGAACTCCGCAAACTCGCTGGCGCAGCTGTGCGGACCCTCAAGGGCAAGAGCATCCGAAGTTTTGCTTTCGCGCTACCCGAGAAGGGAGCGACTGCGGCGGATGGAGTCCGCGCGGTCGTGGAAGGCGCGTTCGTCGGAAACTTCGATCCCGATTATTACAAAAGCGATCGCAAGGATCAGAAAGTTGACGCCGTCACGGTCGTTGCCCGTGGCGATCAGGGTGCGCTCGAGCAGGCGATGAATGTGGGCCGCATCATCGGCGAGGCGCAGACTTTTACCCGGGACCTGGTTAACGAACCTTCGAATCGCATGACGCCCACTATAATGGCTGAGCGCGCCAGGAAAATGGCCGCTGAAGTTGGCCTGAAATGCGAAGTCCATGGCGCCGAAAAGATAAAAGAATTGAAGATGGGCGCGTTCTGGGGAGTCGCCCAGGGATCTGATGAACCGCCGGCATTGATTGTGCTGCGCTATGAACCGGCGGGCGCCCCGGAGAAGCCGCATCTCGGACTGGTGGGTAAGGGCATCACCTTTGACACCGGTGGAATATCAATTAAGCCTGCGGACGGCATGGAGAAGATGAAGTACGACATGGCCGGTGGGGCGACCATGATCGGAGTGATGCGCGCGATCGCGTTGCTCAAGCCGAAGGTGAAAGTTACGGCGATCGTGTGCGCGACCGAGAATATGCCATCCGGTAAGGCGCAAAAGCCGGGGGACGTGCAGATCGCAATGTCCGGCAAGTCGATCGAGATCATCAATACCGACGCCGAAGGCCGGCTGGTTCTGGCGGATGGCCTCTGCTACGCGCGCCAGTTGGGATGCACCCACATGGTGGACGCAGCCACTCTAACCGGGGCTGTCGTGGTGGCATTGGGCTATGTGAACGCCGGCATCTTCGCGAGTGACGACCAGATGTATGACCGTTTCGCCCAGGCCAATAAGCAGGCTGGCGAGAAAATGTGGCGGCTGCCGCTCGATGACGAATATAAAGAGATCATCAAGTCGAACATCGCCGACATTGTGAACTCTGGCGGACGCTGGGGCGGCGCAATTTCCGCCGCGATGTTCTTGAAGGAATTCGCCGAGGACACTCCCTGGATCCATCTCGACATTGCAGGCACCGCCTGGATGGAAGACTCAAAGCCGTGGATTGCGAAGGGCCCATCTGGAATTGCGGTACGGAGCTTGATTGAGTTCGTGAGAGGCTGGAGCGCCTAGAACCCAGTCCCATCAAAGCCCAGTATTCTGCCTAACGGGACGACTTTTTAGCCCTAACAGCCACCTTGCATCGTTGCCCGGGTCTATCCCATCTATCCTTAATAGAATCGTTTCGATCCTGTGAATGGACCTGGCCCAGAAAATTCGCACCCTGCCTGTCTCTCCTGGCGTGTATCTCTACAAGAACGCCGAGGGGGAAGTCATTTATGTCGGTAAGGCGAAGAACTTGCGATCCCGGGTGGCCTCATATTTTCACGAGGGGCGATGGGAAGACGCGAAAACAGGCACCCTGGTGCGCGAGGCAGTTGACGTTGACTATCTCGTTGTCGCTAACAATAAAGAGGCGCTGGCACTCGAGAATCACCTCATCAAACAGAAGAAGCCGCGTTTCAACATCCTGCTGCGGGACGACAAGACTTATCCGTACATCAAGCTCACGCTGGGCGAACGCTCTCCGCGTGTGTACGTGACGCGGCGGCTTCGAAAAGATGGAAGCGTTTACTACGGCCCGTATTTTCCTGCCAATCTTGCTTACAGGATCGTGGATCTGATTCACCGCCACTTTTTGGTGCCGTCATGCAAGGTGGATCTGACGCGCTTTCATCCGCGGCCATGTTTGCAGTTTTATATTAAGCGTTGTCTTGGCCCCTGTGTGCAGGGGCTGACGACTCCGGAGACGTATCAGGAGGCGGTTCGCGACGTAAAACTGTTTTTGGAGGGGCGGCAAACGGATCTGGTAAAGTCGCTCCGCGCTCGCATGGCGCAAGCGGCCAATGCGCAGGAGTTCGAGCGCGCGGCAAAGTGCCGCGATCTGATTTCGACGGTTGAACAGTTGCAGGAGAAGCAGCGCATTGCAGCCGTTGAAGGCGATGACGCCGACGTCTTCGGCTATCACTACGAAAATGAGATGGTTGCCGTGAACCTGTTTCACATGCGGGGCGGCAAAGTCCTCGATCGGCGGGAATTCTTCTGGGAGGAGCTGCCGGAATTCTCCGAGCCCGTGCAGGATAGCCTCGCGGATTCGCCCGCAGGGGGTCGGGGACCTGCCGCCACGCAGTTCAATCCGGGGGAGCTTTTCTCGGCGTTACTCAAGCAGCTTTATCTCGGACAGCCTTATGTGCCGCGGAATATTTACGTTCCGGTGGGATTTGAAGACCGGGAAGAACTCGAAGACGCGCTCAGCGAACAACTCGCCGGCGAGGGCGGCCGCGCGACGCGGGTGCACATCACGGTTCCCCAGCGGGGCGACAAACGCGAGTTAATCGATCTTGCGGGCAACAATGCCAAGCAATCCTATGATCAGCGCTTTCGCGTGATGAAGCCGAACACCCGCGCCATTCAGGAAGGGTTTCAGGATGCGCTTGCGCTTCCGGAACTTCCGAAGCGGATCGAATGTTTTGACATCTCGCACATTCAAGGAGCGGAGACGGTCGCTTCGATGGTGGTATGGGAAGACGGCAAGATGAAGAAATCTGACTACCGGAAGTTCATCATCAAGACCGTTACAGGAGTTGACGACTTCGCCTCGATGCGCGAAGTGGTTACGCGCCGCTACAAGCGATTGCAGGAAGAAAAAAAGCCGATGCCCAGCCTGGTGCTGATCGATGGCGGAATCGGGCAATTGCATGCGGCGGCGCAGGCTCTCGAATGTATCGAGATTATTAACCAGCCGCTGGCGTCGATCGCGAAGCGCGAGGAAATTATCTATATCTACGGACAGGAAGATGATCCGGTCGTGCTCGACCATCATTCTCCGGTGCTGCATTTAGTGCAGATGATCCGCGACGAAGCTCATCGCTTCGCAGTGACCTTTCACCGAAAACGCCGCCAGATCCGCGATCGCGCTACCGAACTGAGAGAAATTCCAGGTGTGGGCGAATCGACCACCCGACGATTGCTGGAACATTTCGGCAGCCTTCAGGCAGTGAAGCAGGCGGATGTCGCCGCCCTCTCCGCAGTGGTAACCAAGTCTCAAGCCGAAACAATCCTGGAACATTTCCGCAAAGCTGGTGTAGGGACGGGTCTCTAAACCCGTCCAGGCCGGGGCAGGGAATCATTCCCTACGCGCTACTCTTCCATCCACCCAGTTTGAGCGCAACTCCCATGCAGGCATCGCGCAACTCATCAGCAAGGGTGCGATCTTCCATTGAGCGGGCGAGGACCATACCGCCCACGCATAGCGCAGCTATGGCTCGCGCGCGCGTATGACCGCGTCGATCCTTTGCCGAAAGGCTGCGCTCCAGTACATCCACCATGGCCCGCAACACATTCTCGAAAGCCCGCTTCGCGGTCTTGCCGCAGCGAGCGATATCGCCCGGCAATGCAACCATTGGGCACGAGTTCTCGACATCCTCGAAGTGCTGGCGCGACAGGTAGGCACGCACTACTTGCGGTCCCACGTCGGTGGATGACAAGTCCACGTGCACCCCCTCCCAGCAGCTCTTCCATTCCGGATCGGTTAGGAAACAACCCAGTACCTCTGCATACAGATCGCTCTTACTCTTGAAGTATTTATAAAATCCCCCGTGCGTAAGGCTCGCACCGGCCATGATCTCAGCGAGGGATACGTTCTCGAAGCCACGCCGGTTGAATAACTGGCGTGCTCTCTGAATAATTTTCTTTCTGACCTGCGCGTGGTGACCGGCAGAATACGGCATAGCGATACTCCTTAAGTGAGCGGCAGTATGCCTCGATGGATCAAGTCTGCATAGCAAAATATTATCTTGATCATATTTTGGCTCCATGATTCCATGTGGACTCGCATAGCTAGCGACCAACAGAATCCAATCTAAGGGGCAAAGATGACCGAAGGAAAAATCCCAAAAGCGCCCTTCCCCACACCCACCCGCCGCCAAGTAATCGCGGGTGGCGCGGTGGCATTCGCAGGCCTGGCGCTCGAAGCAACGAACTCCAATGCGCAGGAAACAATGACTGAGGCACAGAGCACAGGTCCAGATAAAGCGCGCACTTTCCTCCACCAGGAAGTCGAACTCAAGGCTAGCCCGCATCGCATCTACGACATCCTCCTTGATTCCAAACAATTCGCCGCCTTTTCAGGCGAATCAGCGGAAATCAGCCGTGAGGCGGGAGGGGCTTTTTCGATGTTCGGGGGGAAGATTGTAGGACGCAACATCGAGTTGGTCCCAGACCAGCGAATCGTGCAAGCCTGGCGTCCTACATCCTGGGACCCGGGCGAGTACACGATCGCGAAATTTCAGCTCAAGCAAGATGGCGACAAAACGAAGATCATCCTCGACCACACCGGCTTTCACGAGGGCGATTTCGCACACTTCGACCCGGGATGGAAAATGCGATATTGGGAACCGATGGCGAAATACCTGGGCTAGATACTTTGTACGCTCAACGTCCGTCTGCCGCTGGCTTGGTGAGCAGGAATGACTTCACGACGATCTGGTTGGGCTGCATGCCGACCGGGATGATCGTCAGCAATGCGTACTCGGAAGGCTCCAGCTTATTTGGCTTACGTTTCTGGATTATGGCGACGTCTCCTGAGCCGGAATCGAGGACGAGCAAAAAATTCTGGCTCTGCGAGAGCGTGAGCGCATCAGGATGCGTGCCAACCGGGATGATAGCGATAACTTTGCCGATATCGATGTCATATACCGCAACGCTGTTCGCGCCAAAATTTGAGACGTAGAGACGGGAATTATCCAGCGATACGACCGCGCGGACCGGTTGCGCGCCGATGAGCTGGCTGCTCAGGACTTCATTGGGCGTGCTTTCGATGATGGAGATACTGTCCGACCCGAAATTGCAGGTGATCAACTCACCGCCGTCGGGTTTGAGCGCGAGACTGACGGGAGATTTGCCGACATCCAGAAGCGTGAGCAATTTGTCCCGCTTCAGATCGATGCTGGCCACCTGGCCGGCGGACGAGCATGAGATGAAGGATTTCTTTGAATCGGGCAGGATCGCGATGTCTTCCGGATTAAGACAGACCGCGATCGTCGAACGGACGACGAGGCGCGTGGTGTCGATCAATGACACGGTATTGTCGGCGCGATTGCTGACCACGACGGTCAAGCCGTCCGGTGAAACTCGCGCCAGGCCCGGGCCGGAGCCCACGCGCAGGGTGGCGGCTACGGTGCGACGGTCAAGGTCAAGCACCGAAACGTTCGCGGAGCCGGAGTTTGCGACATAAGCACGATGGCCGTCTGGGGCGACGTCGATGAAATAAGGGCGTCCGTTGACCCCGATGGTCGCGACGACCTTATTTTGCTCGGCATCGATCACGCTGACGTTGTTTGAACCCGCATTGACTGCGTAAATTTCGTTTCGTCTTGGATTGGCCGCGATGCCAGTCGGCTCGCTTCCTACTTGCAGGTTCCGCACAGGCCGAAAGCTACGCAGGTCAATGACTGTGACGGTATTGCTCTTGCCATTCGTGATGTAGGCGTACTCGCGGTAAAGAGGGCCGGTTGCAGGAAGGCTGCGCTCGTGGAAATACCACCATCCGCCGGCGGCCAGCAGGGGGAGCAGGACTGCAAGTAGCAGGAATTTTCTCAAGGACGCATCGGCCTTATCGAAGAAAAAAGCTTACCAGATGCAGCGCTCATCAGTAGAGATGGAAGCTGACTTCTACTTTGATCTGGGCGGAAACCGGGTGCCCTTCTCTGGCGGCTGGGGCGAACTTCCAACGGTTTACAGCATCGAGCGCGGCCTGATCCAGTTCGGGTGTAAGTCCGCGGTCCACTTTGACGTCGCGCGGAAGCCCGTCGGCGCCCACGATGAGTTGCAAAATTACGTCTCCGCGTTGTTTGGCCCTCCGGGCTTTTTCCGGATACTTCGGATCAGGTGAGTAGGTCGCATGCGGCGGTGTGACGCAATCGCTCGCGTCATCGGCTTTGCCGTGACAGATCGCAACACTCCCGCCCGGTGACAAGATGACGGGTGCGGTTTCCTGGGCAAGCGATGTGCCCACCAAGATGAAAGGAATAAACGCGGAGCACAATTTCATCTTTCCTCCTGACTAAGAGTTGGAAAGGCGGGAGACCCCGGTCAAAACGCCGGATTCGGGGACGTCGGGTATCGTTCGCCCGAGCACCGCCGCGATCTGCCTGACCTGTGTCATCAGCGCGTCGAACTGGTCGGGATAAAGCGACTGCATACCATCCGAGAGCGCGCGATCGGGATCATTGTGCACTTCGATGATCAGACCGTCGGCTCCGACGGCGACAGCGGCGCGCGAGAGCGGTGTAACTTTGTTGCGCTTTCCGGTACCGTGACTGGGGTCAACTACGATGGGCAGATGGCTCAGGCGCTGGACGGCGGGCACGACGCTGAGGTCGAGCGTGTTGCGGGTATGGTCGGCAAATGTGCGGACGCCGCGTTCGCAGAGCACGACGTTGTAGTTGCCTTCGCTCATAATGTACTCTGCGGCCATCAAAAATTCCTCGAGCGTGGCGGCGATGCCACGCTTCAACAGAACCGGTTTGCGGGCACGTCCGGCGCGTTTCAGCAGAGAGAAGTTCTGCATGTTGCGGGCGCCGATTTGAATCATGTCTGCGTACTTCTCGACGAGTTCGAGCGACTCGTAGTCCACGGCTTCGGTAACGATGAGCATACCGAAACGGTCGCGGATCTCGGCCATGATCTTCAAGCCTTCTTCTCCTAGGCCCTGAAAGGAATAAGGAGACGTGCGGGGTTTGTAGGCGCCTCCGCGGAAGAACTGCGCTCCGGCCCGGGAGACCCGCTCGGCGATTGCGAAGGACTGTTCGAGGCTCTCAATGCCGCAGGGGCCTGCCATGATTGCCAGATCGGCGCCGCCTATAGTGACGGGCGAACCTGGAAATCTGATGACCGAGTTATCAGGCTTTACGTCGCGGCTGACCAGTTTGTAGGGCTTTGAAACGCGGATCACCTCTTGCACACCCGGCATTTCTTCGAGCGACCCGGACTCGACTTCTCCCCTGTTGCCGGTAATGCCGATGGCAGTGCGTTGCGCGCCAGGCATGGAGTGGGCGCGATATCCGAGAGACTCGACTTTTTCGCAGACGGCGCGGATCTGTTCTTCGGTGGCCTGCGCCCGCATCACAATCAGCATTGAGAAACCCTGAAGTTAAGAGTGTAACGTTCGCGGTAAATCACGGCAATGGGAGCGTAATCGGGTGGCCGGCATTACGTTAATCTAGTTATCAGGGCTATGGCTGGACGTGTCGGAAAAGAGAAGGATCCGCTGAACTGGCCGGCGCCGAAGACGGCGCCAGCGAGGACTTCGCGGCGGATCGGAATCCACACGTCGATCGCTGCAGGGGTGGAAAACGCGGCGGAAAGGGCATACCGGCTAGGCTGTAACACGTTTCAAATCTTCTCCAGCAGTCCCCGGCAATGGCAGCCCTACACGCTCGGGCGCGGTCAGTGTGAAACCATGAACGCCCTGCGCCAGAAATACAACCTGAAGCCGCTGGTGATTCATTCGAATTATCTGATCAATCTGGCCGGTTCGAATGGGCCGTTCCTGAAGAAGTCGGTTGCGGCTTTTCGAGGCGAGTTGGAACGCGGGCTGGCATTGTGCGCAGATTACCTGGTGCTGCATCCTGGATCATTTCGCGGCGCCAGCCGGGAAGAAGGCTTGGCGACTGTCGCGAGATCGATCGCGGAGGCCAGCGAGGGCTTAGATCTGTTGGCCGCCGGGCTCACAGTTCTGATTGAAAATACGTCGGGGGCGGAGTTTTCTCTGGGCAGCACATTTGAGCAGGTCGCCGAGTTGTTGGATCTGTTACGAGGCGTTGTCCCGGTCGGTGCGTGCATCGACACCTGTCATACCCATGTTGCGGGATACGACATTGTTAGTTCGGAGGGCCGCGAACTTACGCTTGCACATCTTGACCGTACTGTCGGACTCAAGAATGTCCGCGTCTGGCACTGCAATGACGCCAAGGCGGAGCGCGGGTCGCGACTGGACCGGCACGAGCACATTGGCCGCGGCAGGCTTGGACTCGACGTCTTTCGCGCTCTGCTGAATGATCGCAGGATGAAGAAGGGGGCATTCATCGCCGAAACGCCGATTGACGAACCTGGGGATGATCTACGAAATGTGGATGCCTTGAAGGGATTGGTCGAGAAAGGGGCGCACTCGTGAGAGACTTCGGGCGCTCTAACCTTTATTGCGGAACCTGAGGTTGAATCGAGGAAATGAGGCCTATGTCCACAAAAGACGCTGTTACGATCGCCAGCAGAGCTTTGGCGGTCTATCTGTTATTTTGGTTTCTAAGCGACCTGACCTATCTACCCTCCCACCCTTTTTCTGTTTGGCACCACGAAAACTCTCTGGGATCTGCGATGGTGACAACATACTGGCGTGATTCGGAGCGTCTCTCGTTGGCGTTCCATCTGCTTCGCATGCTGCTGCTCTTTTTCGCTGTGCAATGGTTTTACCGTTCGGGTCCGAAGGTTCAAGTGTATTTCCTGGCTTCCACGGAAGGTGAATGAGTAAATCCGTGATTCGGGCCTGACGCAGTCCACGTTGTAAAATAGAGGTTTATCCCGGCAGTACCGAACCTATCTATGCCTCAGCAAGATAAATTCGTGGCCACAACGCGCGAGGAACGGTACGACGCGCGGCAGATTGAGCAGAAGTGGTTTGATCGCTGGCAGAGCGATCCTTCGCTATACGCCGCCGAGGCCAACTCCGCGAAGCCGAAGTTTTACGTACTTGAAATGCTCCCGTATCCATCGGGCGCGTTGCATATGGGGCACGTCCGCAACTATGCGATCGGCGACGCGCTGGCGCGTTACATGTGGATGAACGGTTATAACGTGCTTCATCCCATGGGATGGGACTCGTTCGGCTTGCCGGCCGAGAATGCCGCGATCAAGAACAATACGCCGCCCAAAGAGTGGACGCTTGCGAATATCGCGTCCATGAAGAAGCAGATGAAGCGGCTGGGGTTCGCCTATGACTGGTCGCGCGAGGTTACGACCTGCCTGCCGGAATACTACCGCTGGAATCAGTGGTTCTTTTTGAAGATGTACGAGCAGGGACTGGCGTATCGGAAGAAGAGCAAGGTCAACTGGTGTCCGCAGTGCTGTACCGTCCTGGCGAACGAGCAGGTGGTCAACGGCAATTGCTGGCGGCATGAAGATACTCCGGTCGAGCAGCGCGAATTGGAGCAATGGTTCCTGAGGATTACGAAATACGCAGACGAGTTGCTGCGCGATCTCGAGAAGCTGGAAGGCTGGCCGGAGAAAGTCCGGACCATGCAGCGAAACTGGATCGGCCGCAGCGAGGGAGCGCTGGTCGATTTCGATTTGGGTGGAACCGTGGGTCCGGCGGGATCGACGATCACGGTTTTCACTACGCGAATCGATACGATCTACGGCGCGACATCGCTTCAATTGGCGCCCGAACACCCGATTGTGAAAGACATGACGGGGCGGGATGCTGACCTGCGCTCGAAAGTCGATCAACTGATTGCCGAGCAGCGAAAGGCCAAAGAAGTCGGCGACATCGGCGCGATTGAAAAGCATGGTGTGTTCACTGGGCGTTACGCGAAGAATCCATTCACCGGCGAGACTGTGCCGGTGTGGGTAGCGAATTACATCCTGACGGACTACGGTACGGGCGCCATCATGAGCGTGCCCGCGCACGATGAGCGCGATTACGAGTTTGCCAGGAAATACGGGCTGGAGATCCGGCTCGTGATTCTTCCGCAGTCGAGCGACCCGGAAGAAACCATGGCGGAACCTCAGCTTCCGTTCACTACCATGGACGGGTTCCTGGTGAATTCCGGCGAGTTCAGTGGGATCAACTGTGCGGACGCGATTCATAAGATGGCGGCATTTGCCGAGGCGAAAGGTTTTGGCAAAGCGACCGTCACATTCCGATTGAAGGACTGGGGAGTCTCCCGGCAACGCTACTGGGGCACGCCCATCCCGATGGTCTTCTGCGAAAAAGACGGCATCGTGCCGGTGGCGGAAAAAGATTTGCCGGTGATTTTGCCCGACAGAGTGAATGTCACACTCACGGGCGGGTCGCCGCTCCTGAGCGTGCCCGAATTCTTGAACACGACGTGTCCAAAGTGCGGCGGTCCAGCGCGGCGCGAGACTGACACCATGGATACATTTGTCGATTCGTCGTGGTATTTCTACCGCTACGCCGACGCGCGCAACGAGAAGGCGCCCTTCGATAGCAAGACGATTGCCTACTGGTTCGGCGACGAGGGCATCGACCAGTACATCGGCGGCGTCGAGCACGCCATTCTTCACTTGATCTATTCGCGCTTCTGGACGAAGTTCATGCGCGACATGGGTTTGGTCAAGAATGACGAACCCGTGAAGCGGCTGTTCACTCAGGGGATGGTGATTAAAGACGGCGCCAAGATGTCGAAGAACCGGGGGAATGTGGTTTCGCCGGACGAGATGGTAGCGCGCTATGGCGCGGATGCGGCGCGTCTGTACAGTTTGTTTGCGGCGCCTCCGGATCGGGATCTCGACTGGCAGGATACGGGGATCGAAGGCATTCAGCGATTTCTGGGACGCGTGTACCGTTTCTTTGTGCGGAATGCGCAGCCGGAAGATCCAGAGTGGCTGCAGCCGGTGCCCTCCGAGTTGTCGGCCGATGCGCGAGCGATCCAGCGCAAGTTACACCTGACCATAAAGCGTGTCGGGGACGACTTCAAGGGACGCTGGCATTTTAATACCTGCATCTCAGCGATTATGGAGTTGTTGAATGAAGTCTATGGCGCTGAAGAATCGAAGGACAGGATTCCCGTTTCCCTGATCGCCGAAGTGCAGCGGAACATCGTGCTTCTGTTAGCTCCAATGGCGCCCTATCTCGCGCACGAATTGTGGGAGATGATTGGCGAGGAAGGCAATCTGCTGAAAGCGGCGTGGCCGAAGTATGACGCTGCGTTGGCCGCGTTGGATGAGATCGAAATCCCGGTGCAGGTCAACGGCAAACTGCGCAGCCGGATTATTGTGCCTGCGGGGTCTGCCGAAGATTTGATCCGCGAACGTGCATTGGCGGACGAGAAAGTGAAAACGGCAATCGCGGGCAAACAAATCGTGAAGGTGATCGTGGTCCCGTCCAAACTTGTAAACATCGTCGTGCGTTGATCGCTCTAGTGAGTGCGAGCACCGACCGCTATGCGGGCGCCCGCGTCCTTCCGCCTCGCAACCTCCAGAAGGACGTTCTCGATCATGCTCAGGAAAACAATCTCCCCACCTTCGCCTTCGAGGAGTCTTGATTTGTGAAAGTACTCGGCCGCTCCCACCGCTTTCAGCTTAGCGATATCGGCGGGTAGAAGATGGCTGACGATGATCACAGGAATCTGCTCGGTACGCGGATTTCCCTTCAGTGCTCGGAGTATTTCTTCTCCTCCGATCTCTGGCAACAGCATGTCCAACAGGACCAGGTCAGGGGCGCTTTCCCGCGCTAGGCGAAGCCCTTCCGCGCCGTCGCCGGCCGTTAGCACCAGATAGCCCGCTTTGAGAAGCATCCTCTCGCCGGCCAGCTTTTGGACTTTACTGTCTTCAATCAAAAGTATCGTCTTCTTCATCGTGCGATGGTCGGCAGACGCGATTGGGTAGCCTTAGAACATCCATCGGCACTTCCCGATTCCTCTTGAGCCGCCGATCTCGCGGCATCCAAATTCCGAGTCTCTTTACACTTCTCTCTGGATTTGAGACATTTATCCGTGGAAACCCAATCCATCGTTGTCCTCGACTTCGGAGCGCAATATTCGCAACTGATTGCGCGCCGCATCCGCGAAAACAAAGTTTTCTCTGTCGTTCTGCCCTTCAATGCCAGCCTGGATGAGATTCGCAGCTACTCACCAGTGGGGATTGTGCTGTCGGGCGGACCGTCGTCGGTGTATGACGAAGGCGCTCCGCACGCAGACAAAAAAGTGCTGGAACTGGGCGTGCCCGTGCTCGGTATTTGCTATGGATTGCAGTTCATGGTGTACGCCTTGGGCGGGAAAGTGCGTCCCGCAGAAAAGCGCGAGTACGGACACGCCACGGTCGAACGGGTAGCTGATTCACGTCTATTTGAGGGCGTGCCGAAAGTCCTTTCGGTCTGGATGTCGCACGGCGATTCCGCGGAGGAGTTACCGCCGGGATTCAGGTTGACCGCGAAGACTGCAAATGCAGTAGCGGCCGTCGAAAACGCGGAACAAAAGATGTGGGCCGTGCAGTTTCATCCTGAAGTCCATCACACGCCTCTAGGAGCGGACATCCTCCGAAATTTCGCGCTGAAGATCTGTGGCGCACCGCCGACCTGGACGGGACAGCATTTCATCGAGTCCACGGTAGCTGCCGTGAAGGCGCAGGTGGGCAAGAGCGACGCGATTTGCGCACTCTCGGGTGGAGTCGATTCTTCCGTGGCGGCTGTGCTGGTAGACCGCGCCTTGCGCGATTCGTCCGCCAAATCGAAGCTGACATGCGTCTTCGTCAACAATGGAGTACTACGCAAGAACGAATTCGAGAAAGTTCAGCAGAACCTGCGCGACAATCTCGGACTGCACCTGGTTGCGGTCGATGCCACTGAGCGTTTCATGAAAAAGCTCGCCGGTGTAACTGATCCCGAGACGAAGCGCAAGATCATCGGCAACGAGTTCATCGCCGTCTTCGACGACGAAGCTCGTCGCATCGAAAAAGAAGAAGGCAAAGTCGATTGGCTGGTGCAGGGGACTTTGTATCCGGATGTAATCGAGTCACGTTCCGTGCGCGGGCCGTCCCAGGTCATCAAGACGCATCACAACGTCGGCGGACTGCCGGAGAAGATGAAGCTCAAGTTGATCGAGCCGCTCAAAGACTTGTTCAAAGACGAAGTGCGGCGGATCGGGCGCGACCTCGGAATGCCCGAGGAGATCCTCCAACGCCAGCCATTTCCTGGCCCCGGTCTAGCGGTGCGGATTTTGGGCGAAGTAACAAAAGAGCGCGCCGACATGCTGCGGGACTGCGATGAGATCGTCGTCGGCGAGATCAAGAAGGCTGGGCTCTATCAAAAAATCTGGCAGTCCTTCGCTGTCTTGTTGCCGGTGATGTCAGTGGGAGTGATGGGAGATCAGCGGACTTATGCTTACACATGCGCGGTCCGGGCAGTACATTCCGAAGACGGCATGACTGCCGACTGGGTGCCGCTGCCATACGAGGTGCTGAAGACAATTTCGAACCGGATTGTGAATGAAGTGCGGGGGGTCAATCGAATTGTGTATGACATTACTTCGAAGCCGCCCGGGACGATTGAGTGGGAGTAGAAGTGCAGGTCTTAGGTGTCAGGTTTCAGGACGTATTTTTTTCTGTCGGTTTCTTATTTTGCTCCAGTACTCGTCCCTGACATCAGCATCGACTTCAGGCGCCACGTTCGTCGCGCAGAGAGCATCGCGGCCATCTTTCCGTGGACCAGAAATCCAGTATTCTTCGCCGCTCTTAACGTCGATGTAGTTAGCCGTTGAATCCCGAACCCTTTAGGCTGATGAATTCCCTGCCGCCATAGAAGATTGTGGCGCCGGTTTTTGAGTAGGTCACTCGCCCGATTCTGGCAGTGCCGGTGAGGCTGCCAGCCTTGCGCTCGATATACATGATTCTAGTTTTGTGGCCCATACTAGTACTCCAAGGCTGCCTGACCAATTAAGAGTGCACTACCTGCAACCCCAGTACTCTTTCGAACAGATCGAAATCGCGATCGCGGTGCAGAAGCCGATTCCCAGTGAGCAGACAGAACGTAGCGATCCAGCAGTCGATGGTTTTGCGGACGGTGTACCCTCGGTGACGCAATGTGCGGTAGTTCGCCGCGGCTGCGATAGCGTTTTCAGCGCCTCCCGTGGAAAATACTTCGAACGTGAGAAGCTGATCTCGTATCCGTCGAACTTCGCTCGTGTCACGGATGCCCTGGAGCACTTCACAGAGGATCATATCGGTAAGGCCGATTCGCTGGAGCGGCATCTCCCGATCGAGCCACTCCGTTTCTGCATTTGGAATTCCACTGAGATAATCGATCCAAACAGTTGTGTCTACGATCACCATTCGAATCACTCGGTATTGCGGCCGAGGCGGGATTCCTCCAGATTTCCTTCCCACTTCACCTTGCCGCGAAACCGACGCATGCCAGCCTGTGCGCGGGTCTGGATGAACAAGCGAAGGGCGGCCTCTACTGTGGCCTTCTTCGTATCAATCCCGCCCAGTCGCATGGCCTGCCGCATCAAACTGTCATCAATGTCAATATTGGTCCGCATATCCCAACTCTCTTGATGTGTAATATTCTCATATTTATGTGTATGGCGCAATCTCCTTCTAGAATGCGCTTCCCTGCGTCCATTGATGAGCACGCGCCCAACGCACTACCATATCCCCATGCCCGTCGACACCGAAGCTCAGCCATCTACCTACACCCGCATCCGCGCCCCCCGCGGCACCGCACTCTCCTGCAAAGGATGGCAGCAGGAAGCCGCCATGCGGATGCTCATGAACAATCTCGATGAGGAAGTGGCGGAGCGGCCACAGGATCTCGTGGTTTATGGTGGCACGGGCAAAGCGGCGCGCAATTGGGACTGCTATCACGCGATCGTCGGTTCGCTGAAGAATCTGGAGAACGACGAAACCCTGCTGGTGCAATCCGGCAAGCCGGTGGGGGTGTTCAAAACACATGAATACGCGCCACGAGTCCTGATTGCGAACTCGAATCTGGTCGGGCACTTCTCCAATTGGGAGAAAT
Organism: Acidobacteriota bacterium; assembly: GCA_003225495.1. Taxonomy (GTDB): domain Bacteria; phylum Acidobacteriota; class Terriglobia; order Terriglobales; family Acidobacteriaceae; genus Acidiflorens. The sequence goes on along the minus strand of QIAJ01000021.1, from coordinate 6,547 downwards.
TCAACGAACTCGAACGCGCCGGGCTGATGATGTACGGCCAAATGACGGCGGGCTCGTGGATTTACATCGGGTCGCAGGGGATCGTGCAGGGCACGTACGAGACGTTCAATGCGGCAGGCGACAAACATTTCGGCGGCGATCTGAGCGGGAAGCTGATTGTCTCGGGCGGCATGGGCGGCATGGGTGGAGCACAGCCGCTGGCCGCCACCATGACCGGCGCGGCATTTCTGGGGATTGATGTCGATCCGGAGCGGATCAAGAAGCGGTTGAAGACAGGCTACTGCGATTTCCTGGTGAATACCCTTGACGAGGCCTTGCGCATCCTGAAAAATGCGATCCGCAAGAAAGAGAACCTTTCGGTCGGACTGGTCGGGAATTGCGCCGATGTGATTCCTGAACTCGCCGATCGTGGCGTTGTACCGGATATCCTTACCGACCAGACTTCGGCGCACGACCCGTTGAATGGATATGTGCCGAATGGAATGACTTTCGAGGCTGCGCTCGAGCTGCGTAAGAACGATCCGACCGCGTATCAGGGGCGGTCCCTCGATGCCATGGCGCAGCACGTTGAAGGTATATTGCGATTGCAGAAGATGGGCGCGGTCACGTTCGATTATGGCAATAACATCCGGACGTTTGCATTCCAGCGCGGAGTCAAAGACGCTTACGATTTTCCGGGATTTGTGCCGGCATATATTCGTCCGCTGTTTTGCGAGGGACGCGGGCCCTTTCGATGGGCTGCGCTTTCGGGCGAGGCTTCTGACATTGCGGTCACGGACGATCTCGTGCTGAAGTTGTTTCCAGAAAATAAGAGTCTGCGCCGCTGGATCGATCTGGCACGCAAGCGAATCAAGTTCCAGGGACTGCCCGCCCGCATCTGCTGGCTGGGGTATGGCGAGCGCGCAGAATTTGGGCTCGCAATCAACGATCTTGTGAAAAAAGGCGCGATCAAAGCCCCAATCGTAATTGGGCGCGATCATCTGGACTGCGGTTCGGTGGCTTCTCCCTTCCGCGAAACCGAGAGTATGAAGGATGGCAGCGACGCCGTCGCGGATTGGCCACTGCTGAATGCGTTAGTCAACACTGCGGCCGGAGCGTCCTGGGTTTCGATTCACAACGGAGGCGGTGTCGGCATCGGATATTCGCTGCACGCAGGGCAGGTAACTGTCGCCGATGGCACTGACATGATGGCCAAGCGTATCGAACGCGTGCTGACTACCGACCCGGGCATGGGTGTGATCCGGCACGTGGACGCGGGATACGACGAGGCGAAGGAGTTTGCCGCGAAGAACGACGTTAAGATTCCTATGGGACGATGAACGTGGTGGCGAGATGCAAATCACTCGCTTCACTGGGCATGACACCAGATAGAACGCTCGCGACGGGGCGCCCTTCAAACAAAATGGTGAATATTTGAAACTCGCGCCGCTCCTGCTGACGAACATCGGCCAGCTTCTCACTTTGCGTTCAGTTCAGACCGGCCCCCGGCGGGGTCCCTCACTTGTGGATCTCGACATCATTCAGAACGCTGCCGTCCTCTGTCTTGCCGGCAAGATCGTTTCGGTCGGTACGGTCAAAGAAGCTCTGCGTGATCCCTGGCTGAAAAAGCATCGCAAGAAAGTCACCGAGATCGATTGCGGCGGCCATGTGGTGCTCCCGGGCTTTGTGGATTCGCATACGCACCCGGTCTTCATGCAACCCCGGCTGGTCGATTTTGAGAAGCGTATCGCGGGCGCTGATTATGAAGCGATCGCGGAAGCAGGTGGCGGCATTCGATCGAGTCTGGCTGGTGTGCGCGAGGCCAGCCGCCTCCCGTTGACACAAAAAGTATTAAGCGTGCTTCGCGAGCTGGCAAGACACGGCACAACCACTGTTGAGGCCAAGTCAGGTTACGGGCTCAGCCTGGAGTCTGAATTGAAATCGCTTGAGGCGATCCGCGCGGCTGCCAGCCAATGGCAAGGAACGGTGATTCCGACGTTTCTCGGCGCTCATGTGGTACCTCCGGAGTACAGCGGACGCTCACAAAGCTACGTTGAGATCGTCTGTAAAGAGATGCTGCCTGCGGTCGCGAAGAGAAAACTGGCAAAATTTGTTGATGTTTTTTGCGATCGGGGAGCTTTTTCTGAGATTGAATGCTCGACAATATTCGGCGCCGCACTCGAACACGGCTTCGCTGTTCGAGCGCATCTGGGGCAGCTTTCGTCACCCAAGGCGGGGTTTATCGAAGCGACTCTGGAATGTTGCCGGCCCACTTCCTTCGATCATATGGATTATGTTCGCGACCACGAAGTGACTGCGCTCGCCAAGTCCGACACCGTCGTCACGTTCGTGCCCGGGGCAAATTACTTTCTCGGATTAGCGAAATATCCGCCCGCGCGCAAATACATTGACGCAGACGTGGCGGTCGCGCTCGCGACTGACTACAACCCCGGTACGTCACCGACTGTCAGTATGCCGATGGCGATGTCTTTGGCCTGCACCCACATGAAAATGTTTCCGGCAGAAGTGATTTCGTCAGCCACGATCAACGGAGCCTGGGCATTGGGCGTCGCAGATCGAAAGGGTAGCGTCGAAGCGGGCAAGGATGCGGATCTGGCGATATTTGATGTGAGAGACTATAGAGAGATTCCGTACTGGTTTGGGGTGAACCGGTGCGTACAAACGATCATTGGTGGAGTGGCCCTTCGTAGTTCCGCCTGAGGGAACTGAACCCTCCTTCGTCCCGTACTATCGAAAGCAACTCTTTGAGAAAATATATACCGTAGGAGAACCACGTTTCATGAGACGTCTTGCATTGTTATGCGTAGTTTTATCTTGCTCTATCAGCTTTGCGCAGCGATTGCCGGAGCTGGCGCGCCCGCTCAACTACAAACTTACTTTCGTCCCCGACTTTGACAAAAATATCTTCACCGGGCAAGAGACCATTGCGATTCAGATTCTGAAGCCAACATCAGAAATCGTTCTCAATGCTTCGGAGATTGATTTCGTTAATGTGTCAATCACGAACGCGGGCCTAACCCAGCAGGCGACCGTCACTCCCGACAAAGAAACGGAAATGGCCAAGCTAGTCGTCGAGAAGAGACTTTCGGCAGGGCCCGCCACAATTCAAGTTCGCTTCAAAGGACTTCTCAACGACGAATTACGCGGTTTCTATCTTGGCAAAGACGAGCAAGGCCGCAAGTATGCCGTCACGCAATTCGAGGCAACTGACGCGCGGCGTGCATTTCCGTCTTTCGATGAACCCGCTTACAAAGCCACGTTTGATATCACTGTCGTAACCGAGAAGAGACAGGTCGCGATTTCCAACGCAAGAGTTCTCAGCGACAAACCCGGACCCGGAGAAGGAAAACACACAGTCAGGTTTGCGACTTCGGCGAAGATGTCTTCTTACCTGGTAGCGATCGCCGTCGGCGAATTTGAGGCTGTGGAGGGCGAGGCCGACGGCATTCCGATTCGCATCTGGGGAACGCCGGGCAAGAAGCAACTCGACACTTTCGCGCTCGAATCCGCAAAGTTCTTCATGCACTACTTCGATCAGTATTTTGGAATCAAGTATCCCTTCCAGAAACTAGACCTCATCGGCCTGCCCGACTTTGAGGCGGGCGCAATGGAAAATACCGGGCTCATTACATTCCGCGAGGCACTTCTGCTCATCGATGACAAGCGGGCATCGATGCCTCTGAAACGTGACGTGGCAGATATTATCTCGCACGAGATGGCGCATATGTGGTTCGGCGACCTGGTCACCATGCAATGGTGGGACGATATCTGGCTCAACGAGGGTTTCGCGACCTGGATATCTCCGAAGCCGGTGGCAGCCTGGAAACCCGAGTGGCACGTGGAACTCGAAACGGTTCGCGACAATCTCAAGTCGCTGGGCGTCGATTCGCTAAAAAATACTCGTCCAATCCAACAGGCTGCAGAGACGCCCAACCAAATCCAGGAACTGTTCGACGGGATTGCCTATGGAAAAACAGCGGCGGTGTTGCGCATGGTCGAAGCCTACATTGGCCCGGAGAGCTTCCGCGCCGGGGTGAATCAATACCTGAAGCAACATTCTTACGGCAATGCCACTGCCACTGATTTCTGGTCAACGCTCGCTAAAGTCTCAGGCAGGCCCGTGGATCGCATGATGCCGACTTTCGTACAACAGGCCGGAATGCCTTTCGTTGCGCTGCGCACCGAGTGCAATGCCGGCACCACTCTGGTGTCGGTCCGTCAACAGCGTTATTTCTTTGACCGTGAGCGGTTCAAGTCGGGCGAATCCAAAGAACTCTGGCAAGTTCCCATTTGCCTGAAGGCGGTCGGAGATCCTGGCGCTGGCAAGACTTGTCGGCTGTTGACACAGAAAGAAGCCCGGCTCACACTTCCCGGCTGCGGAAACTGGATCCTGGCGAATGTTGGGGCCGAAGGCTTCTACCGTTCTGGTTATGATGCCGAGAACCTTCACGCGATCGCAATGGATCTGGAGAAAGGACTAACGCCTGCCGAAAGAATCATGCTTCTGGGTGATGTCTGGGCCTCCGTACGTGTCGGCAGGCAGCCTGTCACTGACTACCTGACGCTCGTCGAGGGATTGCAAGATGAGACAAGCCGTCCCGTAATGAGCGAGGCGCTCTTGCAGGTTGAGTATATCGGGCACTACCTCACCTCGGATCAGGATCAGTCCCAGTACGCGGCATGGGTGCGGCACTTGCTGGGACCCTTCATCCGCCGACTTGGTTATGAATCGAAGACAGGCGAGAGTGACGATGACAAGGAATTCCGCTCACGCGTCCTGCAGGTTGCGGGCGAGACCGGCCGTGATTCGGAAGTGTTGGCCTGGGCCAGGAAGTGGACGGACCGGGCCTTGGCGAGCGACGGCCCGCTCGATAACACGATCGCCGACACGGCATTTTCACTGGCGGCGCGCGAAGGTGACTCCGCGCTCTACGATCGCATGATGGAAAAGCAGAAACAGGTAAAGACTCCGGAAGATTTTTATGTTTACTTGCGGGCGCTCAATTCATTCATCGATCCTAAACTGATCGAGCTCAACTTGAATCGCGCGCTCTCATCCGAAGTCCGGAGTCAGGATGCCGTTGGCGTGATTTCCAGCATTATGGACCTTCCCGCTGGTGGTGCATTAGCCTGGGACTTTACAAAGCGCCATTGGAATGAGATTTCAAAAATCAGCGGCGGATTTGCCGGCGCTTCGCTCGTAAATGCGGCATCTACTTTCTGTAGCGCTGAACAAAGCGAACAGGTCGAGGAATTCTTCACCGCCCACAAAGTTCCGAGCGCCGAACGCGGACTCCAGCAGTCCTTGGAGAGTATCCACAATTGCTCGGATTTGAAATCTCAACAGGAGCCCCGCTTGGCTCAGTGGCTGAGCGATCATGAGGTGTGGATGGGGCAGTGAGGCGCTGATAGTCCGATTGGTGGTACCGCGCGGGCTGGGAATCAACAGCGGTTTTTCCATGAATTTGCCGAGGATGCTCCGTTGAGCGTGTCTTGTCTTGAGGCCGTGGCGAAGTCGGCGATCACTCTGTGTGCGTTGGTAAAAGTTTCGCAATCGGTTTCGCGATACGGCGAAGGCACACAAGGCGTGTCTAACAGATTCTTTCCCTGACAGTTGCCCGAGCAAGACTGCTGTCATCGTTCGATCATGAATCAGCTTCAAATGACTCGTCGGTCCGAAACATTGAGCGAACAGTTGCGGGGTTGCTATAATTCCTAAGTTCCGCCCGTTCCCCGCGCATCGGTTGCTTGATGGGGCGATGTGTCCCGCGAAGTCACCGCAAAAGGGTCGTCCAGTCCCATCGGAGACCGGATAAAGTCGCAGTGCGCACACGAAGTGGCCAGGTAGCTCAGGTGGTAGAGCGCAGCCCTGAAAAGGCTGGCGTCGGCGGTTCAACTCCGTCCCTGGCCACCATCATTCCAAAGCACTTGGTCGTTTTTGCCCACTTACTCCAGCCCAAGGTTCAGCCCAAAATAGCTCATTGGATCTTCTCCGTGAGCAGGTGAGCCTTATCTCCAAGTAGCAGCGCCAAGAACTTGCCCTGTGCTTCGAGCCTCGATTCCTGGTCAGACTGGGCGTAGAGTTGAAGAAGCCAGAGAATGCCGGAAGTTGTGGAAGCCGAACCGAACTCGCTGGTCTTCTTTGATGACGCCGGCCTTAACGGCAGCAGGGCGCAGATACTTCTGCACCATGATGGAAGCCGATAACGGCTTTTTGCCCTTAAGTCGGAAGCTCGGGAAGACGTAATCGTCTTCCTTCGCATAAGGAGTTCTCTCCCTCCACGCCATCAAGAAACCGGCCAGCACGGGGTGCATGGGTACGGGTGCCTTCGAGGCCTTGGACTTGGGCACTTTGAACTGGGCCCAGACGTAAGCGCGCTTCACTTCGATCACCTGATCCGAAAAATCCAGATCCATCCACATCAGACCGAGAATCTCCGATACTCGCAGAGCTGTCGCCGCGTCTGTAAGAACTAGAGTGCGCCGTGGCTCTGGGATGTTCAGTAGAATCTCGAACGCTTGCTGTGGATTCATGATCACTGCCGTG
>QIAJ01000127.1:3259-7293 GCA_003225495.1 Acidobacteriota bacterium | reverse complement strand
TGATCCCCTCGTAGACAAGATACAGGTCTTTGACCAGCAGCATATCTTCTTTCACGCTGGGATAGATACGCGGAATGGTTTGCGGCTGTCCGCTGGATTTGTAGAACCTTCGCTCCGGGTACATGGTGGTGACCTGCTTGCCGCCGCGGAAGACGTTCATAATCGCCCACTCGCTGCCGTAGTTGGGAGTATCTTCCTGCGTGTAGGACTGGCACACGAGCGTATAGGGTCCGATGTCGATCTTGTCGCCAAAACCCATCTCTTTCTCGACTTCCTTGTTGAAAGGAGTGCCAAGAATTCCGATGACCACCAAAGCAACACCGAAATGGACGACGTAGCCGCCGTAGCGCCGAGTGTTCCGATGCCACAGGTGCAGCATGGCAGCAAACAAGTTCATCTGACCCTTGCCTGCGATGACCCGGCCTCCGCGAATAAATTCCGAGACTACGGTAAAGATGACCAGCGCCGAAAGAACCGCCGCCATGGTGGCGTAGAAGTAAGAGGAATCCTCCCAGGGACGCACACCAAACACGACCATCGCGATGCCGATCGCGATCGATCCGATGAATGGGAAGAGAAAATTGCGCTTGAGGCTTTCGAGCGACGTCTTGCGCCATGCGAGTAGCGGACCCACCGCTGTCAGGAGGAGTAACAGCAGGGCGGTCGGAACGATCACAACATTGTAGTAGGGTGCTCGGACAGTGATCGTGTGTCCCTGAAAGAGCTCCGAAATCTTCGGATACCATGTTCCCCACAGGATCGTGAAACAAGCCACCAGCAACAAAAGATTATTAAACAGAAAGCTCGACTCGCGGGAAACGAGCGACTCCAATTTGTGTTCAGTCTTCAGATAAGACTTGTTCTGGATGAACACCACGGCAAAGACCAGTAAGCTGATGACCAGGAAACAACCAAACCATGTGCCAATCGTGGATTGCGCGAATGCGTGAACCGAACTGATGATCCCGCTTCGGGTCAGGAAGGTGCCAAGGATTGCGAGCCAGAACGTGGCGAAGATCAGCCACATGTTCCAAACCTTCAGCATGCCGCGCTTTTCCTGCATCATCACGGAGTGCAGGAATGCGGTGCCGGTCAACCACGGCATTAACGAAGCATTCTCAACCGGATCCCATCCCCAATAACCGCCCCACCCCAGCACGGAGTAGGCCCAATGCGCACCGAGGAAGACTCCAATAGTGAGGAAGCACCAGGTCACCATCGTCCAGCGGCGCGTGATGTGGATCCACTTATCGCCGGGATACTTCATGATGAGCGCGCCCAGTGCGAAGGCGAAGGGGATCGTGAAACCGATGTATCCCAGGTAGAGCATGGGAGGATGAATCACCATCTCGGGATACTGAAGCAGCGGGTTTAGCCCATTGCCGTCGGCCGGAAGTGTACCTTGCGTGATCCCGAACGGTTGCGCCGCAAAATTCAGGATCATCAGGAAGAAGACTTGTACGGCGGCGATCACGACGGAGGCATGGGCGAACAATCGCTGATCCGTCTTGTGCCGAAGACGCAGAACGAAACCGTAGCCTCCCAGCAACAGCGACCAGAACAACAGCGATCCTTCCTGTCATCGCTAAAAGCAGCGGCAACCAGGACAACCGCCGCGAGCAGTACAGCCCCAAAAGCGGCAATCCCGGCGCGGCGAGCGGTTTCGCCCAAACGCATGGAACCGGCATTACGGCGGAACAACGCAAGAAAACCTGCAAGGAAAGAATACGAACTCAGGCCCAGCGCTAACAGGAGCGCAAAGCTGCCAATGGTAGACATGACGAGAATCTCAGGGATATTTTTGCAGAGAAGCGCCGGTTACGCAATTGGCCGGGCCCTCGGAAGTGCCTCTATTTAGAACTTTGGCCGACACCGCAAGCTGCCAACTCGATGCCCGCGGACTATTTGTTCGATTCCAACGGATAGGCTTTCTCGCGCCACACACGGATTCCACCGTCCATCGACAGTACATTGGTATAGCCCATCTTTTGAAGGTTGTCAGCAGCCAGCGCGGACCGAAAACCGCCGCCACAGTAGAGGACCAGCGGCGTGGCCAGATCGGCGTACTTTCCTTCGATATCGCGTTCAATGATTCCCTTGCCCAGATGGACCGCGCCGGGAAGATGACCCTGGTCGTACTCGCGATCCTCGCGAACATCGATCAGGACAAACTTATCGCGCCGATCCATGCGCGCCTTGATTTCATCGACATTTGTTTCGCGCACTCTCGTTTTGGCGTCTTCGACGATCTTCAGGAAACGGGGTGGGTGCTGTTGAGCCATCGTAGGAATCTCCCCTTAAATTTTACAGCGACCGCGCGCGATTTTGCAGGGCAAGTTTCCCGCCCCTTTACGCTCCAGGAGCTTTCTAGCCGCAAAGGCCGACAGGCGACTTGCAAAAGGTGCTACGAAATATAGAGACTCCCGCTTGCTCGAACGCCGTCTGTCTGTGCAAGATGGAAGGACGAGCTATGACGCTGGTCCTTCGCGAATCTCGCATTCACTCCTGTGGTTGCTACACAAGCGCACCAATCAAAAAGGGAACGCTGGTCGTCGAATACGTTGGGGAGCGCCTGACCAATGAGCAGGCCGACGATCTGTATGACGACGTGCCCATGACGTATCTCTTCGGGCTAGACACCGGCAAGCATGTGGTGGACGGCTACGGCGTGGCCGCGTTCATCAACCATTGCTGTCAGCCGAATTGCGAGACTGACATCATCGGGGGAAGAATCTGGATCATCGCGCTGCGCGACATCGAGGCTGGGGAGGAGCTCACTTACGACTACAACCTCTTCGATGGCGAAGACGATGCGCCCTGCCTGTGTCGAGCGGCGCGCTGCCGCGGCAGCATGTATTCGTCGGCGCACCTGCGCAAGATCGCGAAGGCACGGGCGAAGGCGGCAGCACAGCGGCCGAACCCGGCCTGAAGAAATATTTCGCTGTCAACGATCGCTCCGCGCAAAGAACCCCAGCGCGTGAATTTTTCCGTTCGCTGTCCGATGCTACAATCTGCTCTTCATTTGATTACGTGATGCTGGAGGGCTCCCTCTTGGAACGTGCTTCAAACCGGCTGGAGTCGATCGTCGCGAAAGCTGTGCACCTGGCACCAGCGCAGGAGAGTCCCCTGCTCGCGTGGCCGGTTGCGTGCGGCAGCGCCGTCGCCGATAGAACCAAGGCGGTTTCCTTTTCCGCCGGCATCCTGCGCGTGGAAGTGGCTGACGCGGAATGGCGTCACGAGCTATCTTCTCTGGCGCAGCGCTACCTGGCTGCAGTCAATCGATATTCCGCTACGCCCGTCCGCTGGATTGAATTCGTGGTGAAATCTCGATGAAGGTCACCGAAAAAGACGTGGATTATGTGGCCGATCTGGCCAGCCTAGAACTGACCGCCGACGAGCGGGTTCGCATGCTGCACGATTTGAATTCCATACTGGGCTACATCGATCGCTTGAATGAATTGAATACCGACAAAGTTGAACCGATGACGCAGATATCCGACCGCTACGGCACAGATGAGTCGCGTCCCATTAGCGAACGCTTCGGACATGCTGTGCGGGATGATGTCCGTTTCGGTCTGCGCGAGTCGCTGCCTCATGAAGTAGCCGTCAAGAATGCGCCGGAGACGGACGGCACGTTTTTCGAAGTTCCCAAAGTGATTGAGAAGGAGACTCCATTCGAATAAGCCATCTCCCAAGTAGATGCGACGTGAACTTTGGAATTGACTCGAAGGAAAGCCTGATTAGTTAAGGGACGCCCGGGTCACGATCTCTGGGGAACAAAATCGGCTTGACGCAGGCTGGCCTTTTTCATCGCATCGAATGAAGAACCCAGTATTCGCAATGTTGGTAGCTTTCCCGCTCAGTATTTTGGAATCACGCCCGGTGAAAAGACTTGGTAATGGAACCGCCATTCACAATCGATCGCATCCGTGATGCAATTGCCGAGCGCACCCTTACGGCCACCTCGTTGTTGGAACAGTTTTACATGCAGGTCAAGAAGGAGGATCCGGAGATTGGCGCGTTTCTCAGTCTCT
>QIAJ01000127.1:0-3215 GCA_003225495.1 Acidobacteriota bacterium | reverse complement strand
GGTGACGCGCGATGTGCGGACCACCGCGGCCTCGAAGATTCTCGAAACTTTTGTTCCGCCGTACGACTGCACCGCGGTTGCGCGCATGGAAGCGGCAGGCGCGATGGTGCTTGGCAAACTCAACTGTGATGAGTTTGCGATGGGATCGTCCACGGAAAATTCGGCGTACCGGCCCGTGCATAATCCACGCGACAAAAGCCGTGTGCCGGGCGGATCGTCGGGCGGATCGGTAGCCGCGGTGGCTGCGGGCATGGCCGTGGCGACACTCGGGTCCGACACCGGGGGATCGATCCGGCAGCCCGCTTCGTTTTGCGGCGTCGTCGGATTGAAACCGACCTACGGACGAGTTTCGCGCTACGGGCTGATCGCGTTTGCTTCCTCACTCGATCACATTGGCCCATTCGCAAATACCGTGAAGGACGCGGCAATCGTGTTGCGTACGATTGCGGGACGCGATCCGATGGATTCGACTTCCGCCGACATGCGAGTGCCGAATTATGTCGCCGAATTGGAAACTCCGGTTACCGGCTTGCGAGTTGGCGTTGCAACAGAATACTTTGGCGATGGACTCGATCCCGAAGTCCGCACGGCTGTTGAAACGGCTATTCAGAAGCTCGCGGAACTTGGTTGCGAAATCGTGCCCGTTTCCTTGCCGCACACTGAATATGCGATTCCGACTTACTACATAGTCGCAACCGCCGAAGCTTCGTCGAACCTGGCCCGCTATGATGGCGTGCGTTACGGATTTCGCGCCCGCAATACTCGGACGCTATCCGACATGTACCGGCAGACTCGCGACGGCGGATTCGGAATGGAAGTAAAGCGCCGCATCATGCTGAGAACCTAAGTCCTGAGCGCAGGCTACTATGACGCATACTATCTGAAGGCGCAGAAAGTACGCACGCTGCTCACCCACGATTTTGATGAGGCATTCAAGAAGGTCGATGTAATCGCCGCTCCCACCTGTCCAACGCCGGCCTTTCGGCTGGGCGAGAAAGTAAATGATCCGCTGGCGATGTATCTGGCGGATATCTACACGGTGACAGCGAACCTGGCGGGCATTCCCGGAATCTCGGTGCCCTGTGGCGAGAATCACGAGAAGTTGCCGATTGGGTTACAGCTCTTTGGACGGCACTTCGATGAGGCGACGGTATTGCGGGTGGCGCATGCGTACGAGAGAGCGCGGCGCGGCATCTAGGGCGATCCGAGATTCGGCGCATTTACACCGGTTTGTAGTAGCTCTCGCCAGCGCAAGATCGACAAAAGACGCGGCCATCGCGCTGAACCTCACGACGAAAGTTGATCCCTTCACCGCAGTGTGCGCATACGATGCGATCGCCTTTGTATCCCGGAAATTCTTCTGCCGGTAACTCGACTTTCACCCACTGAGTTGTGAATAGATCGTTTTCGTCCATTTCGAGATAGGCCAGCATCTGCTGTTGATTCTTTTCGGAGAGTTCGGGATGCATCGCGCGGGCGACCTGCTTCGACGATTCTTTGGCTGCGATGCGGATTGCCTTCCCCGTGCTTACATCGACGAATGTCGCAGCCATCTTTCCCCAGTCGCGGAACTTAAGAGCCCGCTTGCCGAGACGGCATCCTGTGACGACGCCGATCGCGTCGGTGGCGCAGCGGTCAATTTCCACGAAAGTGACGAGCCGCTTGCGATCTTCTTTGTTACAGAGCGGATCGTTGATTCCCAGCTTCTCGAGTCCCAGCATTGCCATCCGCACGCCGAGAACTTGCCCGGCACAGAGGTGGCCGTGGGCTTGCTTGGCATCGGCGAGGTATTCGTCAAGGGATTTCATTGGGGCAGTTCTCAGTTCAGAGAATATTACGGATGAATTACAAATTTGCTATTTTCTCTTCCAGCGGACTCCATCCTTCGTATTCTCTACGACAATTCCCGCGCTCGTCAGTTCGGCGCGCAGCGCGTCCGATGCCTTGAAGTTTCGGGATTTGCGAGCGGCTTCCATTTCAGCGATCTTCTCATTGATCTGATTATCGGAAAGCTGGACTGACCCGGCAATTTCGAGCAACTCCGGGCTAGCCTCTTTCTCGCGGCCCGTTGTTCGAGCCCATTCCACTATCGTTTTTATCTTGGACTGGTCGTCATCTTTCAGCACGCCGAAGATCTCGTCGAATTTCTCAAGCGCCGCCAGCAATGCCGGGACATCGTCTTTGCGGACTTCATTGGAATCCAAGGCGGCGTTAGCTTTCCGCGCCATGTCGAAGACGGCGGCTTGCGCTTGCGCGGTGTTCAGGTCATCCTCAAGCGCGCCCTTGATGCGATCGACGGTTTCCGTCGCAAGTTGCGCTATCGTAGGGTTGGCACCGTCGATTAATTGCGCACTCGTCAGGCGAAAGCGGAAATTGCGCAGCTTCTCGACCGAACTGGCAGCCGACTTCAATCCATCGAAAGTAAAGTTCAATTGATTGCGATACGGAACCGAAGTCAGGAGCCAGCGGATCGACGAGGGCTTGTGTCCCTTAAGGACGAGGTCGCGGATGGTGAAGAAATTGCCCAGGCTCTTCGACATTTTCTCACCCTCGACCAGCAAAAAACGCGCATGAAACCAGAAACGCGCGAAGGGCTGTCCCGTAAGCGATTCCGATTGCGCAATTTCGTTTTCGTGATGCGGGAAGATGAGGTCTTCGCCACCCGCGTGCAGATCGAAAGTCGGACCAAGTTCTGCCATCGACATCACCGAGCACTCGATGTGCCACCCCGGACGACCCCGCCCAATCGGTGTCTCCCACGACGCTTCCCCTGGCTTCGGCGCTTTCCAGAGCGCGAAGTCGCGAGCGCTGTCTTTTTCATACTCATCGACGTCTACGCGGGCGCCATCCTCCATGCCCGCGAAATCTTTCTTGGAGAGCTTGCCATACTGCGGGAACTTCGCAATCCGAAAATAGTACGATCCATCTTCAGTGCGATACGCGAGTCCTTTTTCTACCAGCTTGCCGATGAACTCCGCCATCTCAGGAATGTGCTCGGTGGCGCGAACCAGCAGGGGCCGCTCGATGTTCAATGCAGCCGAATCTTCCAGAAAGGCCTGTTCGTATTTTGCCGTGTATTGCTGGACAGAGACGCCATCGCGCGCCGCGTTACGGATGATCTTGTCGTCCACGTCTGTGATGTTCATCACGTAGCGAACGTCGTAGCCGCTCTGGCGGAAGAAGCGATACAGCAAATCCATCGCAATGAATGTCCG
>QIAJ01000126.1 GCA_003225495.1 Acidobacteriota bacterium | reverse complement strand
TCTTGACCAGAGGAATTCAAAATAAAGAAGTCCAGCAAGAGTCAAACCTGGTCTTTCGCCGGTATGGAGACCAGTATTTTCTTGGTGAGGTCTGGATCTCGGGAAGAAGCACCGGCCGCGAATTGCCAAGCTCGCGCAAAGAGCGTTTGACTAAACAGGAAAGCGCCAAGCATGGCGGCAACCCCGAAAAAGTTGCAGTGGTTGGCGATAAGCCGTGACGCGACGGGCGCGTTCAGTGCGGCAAGTAACGCTACTATCAAACGCGGATGATACCTGTCGGCGAAGACATCCAAATCGTCGTTGCCGCACACGGCCATTAGAAGCCGAGCGCATCTGCACTACCGATGCGCTCGGGCAGTTCTGGCCGAAGACGTTATTGCTGATACAGACCCGCGCCTTCGTCATTTAAAGCCAGGATGGCAAGACCGGCACGATGGTGCGGATGATGGCCGTGACCGGCGCACCGCTAATCACAAATCGAGCGCGGTTAGTTATAATTCCGTAAGACTGCTCGGATACCTAAGGCTTTGAGAACGATTGAGGAGTCGACAATGAGTGGCGTAATAATTCCTACCCCGGCCAGGTCTTTTGTTATCGACACGCGTGCGGGCTTTGCCTCGCCTACGCTGCACAGCCGCCTTGATGACCTGAGAGCAATGGTGCGCTCTTTGCTAACCGAGCTGGAATCGCTGGGGCTGCCCGTCGAACTGGAGCCGGAGGGAAAACTAAACCTTGATGACGAATTGAAGCGGTATGAAATTGGTCTTATTCGGGCGGCTCTGGACAAAGCCGATGGCAGTCAAACCCGCGCCGCACGAATGCTCGGAGTCAAGGTCACCACGCTGAACACGAAGATCAAACGCTACCAGATTATGCGCCGCAAGTGGTGACTTTGATGTGTGACGCTGCGCCGCTGCCTGAACTGTGACATCTGATTTACGGCGACATCGTGGGTTTGGTCTATGGCCCGCGAATCTGAAGAGAATACTGCTCAAGCGTCTACCCCCGGTCTTTAAGTGCTCGACACGGAAACCAGTGGCCTACGTCGAGCGCAACCACAGAAGTACACGCATGCGGGCCCTTTCTTCTTGATTTGAAGGGCCAACCTACGGACGATCGTAAAATATTTTCGCCGCACTGATCACGGCATGATTCTGGCCTATAATTGCGCCTGGGTGAATGTCAGTTAAGCCTTTCAACTGGCAGTTATGTGTGAACTGAACTGATGAACGTAAGCGACGAGATTAAATCGACGCTGCAGATTGATGGCGTACTGTCTCCGTATGTGGAGGCTAGAGATGAAGCAGACGCAGTCGCGGAACTCGAGCAACTGATCTGCGAGCGCGCCCAGCCGATCGTTCGTCAAATCGTTGGCACCAAACTGCGAGTCGGGCGCTCGGCCAATAGCGACTTGACCGAGGACGAAGCCAATGATCTCACCAGTGAGATCACGCTGAAGCTCGTTAAACGGCTGGACCGTTTGCGGGAAAACGCCGGTGAAGAAACCATAACGAATTTCCGCGGTTATGTTGCGGTGACTGCTTACCGTGCGTGCGATGAACAGTTGCGAAAGAAATATCCTCGCCGTCACAGTCTCAAGAATCAGCTTCGATATGTGCTGACGCACCATGAAGGCTTTGCTATTTGGGAGGGCCCTGGTGGCATATCGCTCTGCGGCTTCAAGCGATGGCAAGACAGGAAAGACGTGGCCAAACAGTCGAAGCTGAGGAGATTCGTCGAGACTCTGAGGCTAGATGACCACTCGCTGCCAAAGAGCGGCCAAAAACTGAATCCGTCTGATTTGCTGGTAGCGATCTTTGAGCGCCTGGGCGAGCCGCTCGAGTTCGACGATCTCGTCTCGGCTGTGGCCGAACTTTGGCAGGTAAAGGATTCGTTGTCACGATCAAATTCCGCTGACCCCGACATGCTCACTGGTTCCGCACAGGCTGAGCTAAGCAATCGACTTGAGACTCAGATGGACCAACACCTGCACCTCGAGAAGTTATGGGCTGAGATCCGCGAGTTACCATTACGTCAGCGAATGGCGCTGTTGCTCGGTCTGAGAGACTCTCAAGGCTGCGGAATGCTTGCCCTATTGCCACTGATTCGAATTGCGTCGATACGGCAGATTGCGGAGACGCTGTCGATGCCCGCTGAGAAGCTGGCGACCTTATGGAACCAGTTGCCGCTTGAAGACAATGAAATCGCCGAAGCGCTCGGCCTGACGAGACAGCAGGTGATCAATCTGCGCAAGTGCGCGCGTCAACGGTTATGGCGACGAGCCCACAAGTCTTTCGGACAAATGTGAAGACTGAGAATTCGGCAATGGTAAGATCAGCGCTTGCTTTGCGTCGAACCAAATTAGAGGGGCGAAGTCCGGCCAATTCGCGGCGGATCGATTGAATCGTGTCAGAACATCTTTCTAAACAGACCATAGGGCGCTATCGACATCGCGAGCTTTCTGCTGCTGAGCTTTTCGCACTGGATGACCACGTCGTAGTGTGCGCTTTGTGCCAGGCTGAGACGCTTAACAATGAGAAATCCAGTGTTGCGATTGGGCAGGCAATTTCAGCTTTGCAAGCGGAAAGCGAATGGGAAGACTTGCACCTGGAATATCAGCAATTGTCCGATTACGTCGATGATGCCGTGAACGAAGTGGAGCGCGAACTCGCCGACAGTCACCTGGAGTTTTGCCAGACCTGCCGCGTTGAATTGCAAGAGCTTCAGACAATGAAGGCCACGCTCGCCGAACTACCTGCCCCGCGGTATTCACCTGGCAAGACGCCGAATCCCTGGCGGCAATCAGAACGCCCGTTCAAGTGGCTGCGGCGATCATTGTTCTGGTTTTCGGTATTGTGCTGGTCTTGCTTTATTCGCGCAGACCAGCGCAACAGGCACGAGAACAGTCAAGCGAACCACAACGAAACCAGAGTGCCGCAAACAATTCTCCCGTCGCGCCTACCCAGGAAGACCAGAACAATTTTCAATTAACGGCTGATCTTATCGATGGCGATCGCCACATCATGTTGAGCGGTGACGACAAGCTCCTGGGCCTTGAATCGGCGTCCACTCAAACTCAGAACGAGGTGATATCCGCGCTAAAGAGCGGCCGCGTGGGAGCGCCATCGTTCATGGCAGAACTCAAAGGGCATTCTGGCAGCTTGATGGGCGCCCCCTCTTCGGAGTATGGCTTGTTGAATCCGTTTGCGACCGCTGTCGAGTCACGCACCCCAACCTTCCGCTGGCGCGCAATCGATGGCGCGGAGAGTTACGCCGTGACCATCTATGGTAATGACGCAAAAAAGATTGTCGCGAGCGGGCCGCTCACTGAGACGAAATGGAGAGTGAACGTGCCGCTCGAACGTGGCCGCATTTTTACCTGGCAAGTCAGGGCAAATAAAAAAGGCGCGGAGATCTTAATGCCGCCGCCCGCCGCTCCCGAAGCAAAATTCAAAGTTATCGACGCCGCGAAAGTTGAAGAATTAACGCAGATCCGGCGCAGCGATCCGCACTCTCACCTGTTGTTGGGACTCGCCTATGCGAGTGCCGGTTTGCTTGATGATTCGGCGCGAGAGCTGCGAAGATTGGTTGCCGCTAATCCAAAGTCTTCAGTTGCGAAGAGTCTCTTGAGGAGTGTTGAAGCTCAGAAGCGACCGAGATAGGCCATTTAACGGCGTTTGGGTACCAACCTCAGTTAGTCCTTTCCGCGATCAAAAGCCCACTCGATTTACCTTACCGGGCGTCTCCCACCACGACGAAGCCAGCCCAGAAGAACGGATGCTGATAGCGTTTGGTTCGCAGCAACTGTAATTGTGCTCGTCGCAGTGCTTCGGACTTGGTCATTGCGTTGGGTGATCCTTCGTTCAACTTCAGATTGCGATGAAAGTCCAGCATCAGATCGGTCGTGCTTTCTGATTCAACACTCCATTGGCTGACTACAGTCGCCGGAGTTCCCGCCACGAAGAATGCCCACGTCAAACCAATTACGCCTTCTCCTGCGCCGATGCGACCGCGAGCAGTGTCGCAGGCCGACAGCACTACCAGATCAGCTCTGAGATCGAGATCCATTATTTCCCAGGCTTCCAACAGGCCGTCTTCCTTCGAATCGCCGGCGGATTGTGAGAGGACGATATGCGAATACATCGGATTCGCATTGTTGAGGACGCCGTGCGTCGCCAACTGCACGATTCGATAGTTCGCCGCTTCCGCTTTCACGCGGTCTTCGCGCGCTTCGGCTCCAACATATACCTTGCTATTCTTGACTCCGTACAATCGACCCAACATCTTCGCCTGCCGTTCAGCCTCGGGCAGCGGCTCAAGCGCCTCGTTCATCAAGACCATCCGCGCGCGCTCTATCGTCTGTTTGCCAAGAGAAGGATTTCCAAAGGCAAGTAAGGTTGACGCACCATCCGGTCGTCGATGTCGCTTTGCGATCATCTCTCGCAGCACCGTCAGTGATGGCGCGTAGGAAAGAGCGTAGTCTTCAACCAGATAGTGCCCAGGTGTCGGCTGTAAGGCCTGAAACGGCAAATCCCATAGAACGTCGTCGGGCACGATCACCAGCGTGCTCTTACTATGCAACTGCTCCTGCGCGCGCCCGATCAGCAGTTTGTAAAGCTCAACTGCCGAATCTGAATAATCCAAATCGCGGTTGGCCAATCGTTGCCTAAACTTCTCGACACTGGCAACGAGTTCCTGGCGTTTGATAGGGAGCGCATAAGTCTTCAAGTCCACGCCGGAAGTTTCCGCCACTCGCGTGAGGACGAATAAGTAAACTTGATCGCCAGTCACGGCATAAACGAGCAGAGCAGTGCTTTGGTCGGGCAGAAGTTCGCTGCTCTGGTCGATGCTCAAAGGCGCAGTTTCGCCGCGCTGGGTTTTCAATTCCGGATGCGCGACATAAAGACTGGATTCGAAGTTTTCGTGCTTAAGTCGGGCTCTTTCCAATTGCACTTCGAGTTCGCTCAAACGCGACTGGTCAGGTTGCGGCTTTAGTTTCTCTCGGGTCACCTGAGTGTTCAGCGAATTCAGTTCTGCCCTGATTTCTTCTTCGCGCCGGCGCTCGTCAGCACTCATAGCTTTCGTGACCTTAGTCCTGCCACCACGCAGCACGTCCAGAAGCACACGCGCTTTGGCGCGCTCGAAATAATTCAAGGCTTCACTTGTCGCGTTCTGTGAGAGCAGCAACTTCGCCATCTCCTGGTAAGGAGCGACCTTGTTCTCAAAGAATTGTTCCTGATCCTTTTCTCCGCCCGCAACCTGAAATCTTAACGCTTCGATCGTGGCAATCGCCTCTGCAAACGCTTCCCGAGCGGCCGCCGGCTGGTTCAGAGCCCGCAAGGATTTTCCGACCACCGTTTGCGCGTTCCATAGCGTTTCGCGACTGCCTATATTTCTCGCGAGGGCGGCCGCGCGTTGCGCTAATTCGACGGCTTTTTCATATTGATCCTGATCCTGATAGACGTGGGCGATGCTGTTAAGAGATTGGGCGATGCCGAACTTGTCTCCGATTGCTTCGCGCAATGACAAACCACGCGCGAAATATTCCAGTGCTTGATCGTGTCTGCCCTGAAGGTAGTAGATCAAACCAATGTTGTTTAGCTGGTTTCCTATTCCTCTCTTTTCTCCCAGGCCCTCGCGGATCATCAGGCTCTTCTCGTAATAGCTCAGCGCCTCTGCATAGTCGCCTTGTTCCCGGTAAACGCTGGCCATTGTGCTCAAAGCCTGCGCGACTCCTTGGGTGCTCTTGGCCTCTTCGCTTATCGCCAGGCTTTTTCGCGCATACTCCAACGCCTGCAAGTAATTCCCCTGCCGGAAATAGATCACGCCAATCGCATTGAGCCCCAATCCAACTTTGGCCTTGTCTCCGAGTTCACTACGGAGAGCCAAACTTTTATTGTAGGCATCCAGTGCTTCGGCATAATCGCCGAGTTCCTCAGCTACCTGGGCCAGACCACTCAGCGCCAGAGCAATGCCTTTCTTGTCGCCCAGAGATGTGCTGAGCGACAAACTTTTCTGATAAAACTCGAGCGCCGTACTGTAACTGCCTTGCGAATAGCTAAGCACCCCGAGTCCCAGGAGTGCATTCGCAATTCCCGT
The DNA here is from genome assembly GCA_003225495.1 of Acidobacteriota bacterium. Lineage (GTDB taxonomy): Bacteria > Acidobacteriota > Terriglobia > Terriglobales > Acidobacteriaceae > Acidiflorens. Next base: position 1,431 of record QIAJ01000126.1, on the reverse strand, counting down.
TTGATCTCCAATCTCTTCGCTGATGGCGAGGCTCTTGCGAGCTGAATCGATTGCCTTGGGATAGTCGGCCAACATGCGATGCATGGCCGCGACACTATTCAGCATCTCGGCGATGCGACGCTTATCGCCAATTCTCTCCGCTACACTTTCACCCAAGCCGTAAATTCGCAATTGCTCCCGATAATCTGACGCGCGATCCGCAATCGCCTTCAATGCGCTGATCAACTGCGAATTAACCAGCTCAGGGCTTTTTGATAGAAGTAAATCGCGCTCCTGCTCAGTCTTTGCAGCAACGAGCGCTGCGGCAAGTTCCTCGACGGCCGATGCTGCACCCGTCCGCACCAGGGTTTCGCCAGGCGAGGGTTGCTGGGCCGCACTCACAGTTGCGCTCAATACCAGAGACAAGCTCAGAAGAAACAGCAGCGAGCGAATATGGGTTACGCGGGACATGGATATCCTCAACTGGTCCAGGATCGCGGTGGAAACAATCTACATCTTAGAAGGCCAGCCGGTCAGGACGAATATCACCGCTGGCAGAGAGTTGGTTGCGATGTTAGGGCGGAAACTCACAGAACGCAATGCCGTTCCGAGTTGTGGCCGGCGGACGAATCTTTTCGAAGAGATCTGGAACCGGTGGTAATAAGCCTCGCTCTTTCCGTCGTACGTAACTGAACACACAGCTCCCCCCAGGAGAGCGATGTGCGACAAACTTCAGTTTGTCGCCGACCCCGCGATACGTGCTGGGAACCACGACAAACTTTAAGCTTATCGGAGATTTTCAGAGGAGGAAACGGCGGTGTACAAGTTCAAGAATTCATTAATCGCGTTCGCAGGTTTGCTGGCACTCATTGGCGCGCTTGCGCTCGTCACACCGCGCACGGGAAGCGGTCAGAACGTCAAGGCGCCGCAGGATGTGAGGCTTGTCGGAACCACAGTTACACAGCCTGTGTCGGCAAGTTCCCCCTTGCCCGTAACCGGAAGAGTCGGCATCAACGGCACACCGAGCGTTATCGCTCAGCAGAATGGCGACTGGAACGTTGGCGTGCCGACAGTGCGGCTTGACCCTGCAAGTAATACCGTCAATGTCGGCAACGACGCAGAGCATCCCGTGCTGGTAAGGGACATAGACAATCCGGCGCGCAACGCAGTGCGGTTGCTTTCCGCAGGTTTCTTTAATGACTTGGGTTCGACCAGTGGAACTTTCGAATCCGGCCAGTTGGAGGAGTTTACTGTTCCTAACGGCAAACGGCTCGTTATCGAGAATGTTTCGATCTCGGGCAATGTGGTATCGGACCAGACGGTCGTTTGCGAATTATACGAAACGCCGGATCCTTACTTCATTCCGCTTATTTTCATCAACCTTACTCAGGTGAGGCCGAGCATTTGGCAGACGAATCAACTCGTCCGCCTTTACGTCGAACCGCAGCATCA
>QIAJ01000124.1:2489-5379 GCA_003225495.1 Acidobacteriota bacterium | reverse complement strand
GGGAAGTCAGCTGGATGGTGTCGAGATCATGGCCCTGAGCGACGAGCAGATCTTTCAAGCCGTCATTGTCGTAATCGAAGAACCGGACGCCCCAACCGGAGTGAGTCCGCGTGATTGGCCCGAGGCCGGATGTCAGGCTCGTGTAGCTGAAGCTGCCATCGCCATTGTTCTGGTACAACGCGTACATCTGATTCGCCAGGTCCGTAATCACGATGTCAGGAAGCTCGTCATTGTTGTAGTCCGTGAAATCGATTCCCATTCCCGCAAATGTTCGTCCGTCGCCATCGACAGCGGCGTTGTTGAACAGAGCAACTTCTTCGAAAGTCCCGTTCCCTTTGTTGTGATAAAGGAATTGGAGCGTAGAATCGTTGGCCACAAAGATGTCGGTATATCCGTCGCCATCGTAATCGGCGAAGTCGATGCCCAACCCTTTGCCGGGTTTCGACAGTCCGATTTTCTGCGAGACTTCAGTAAAGCGTCCGTTCCCATCGTTGTGAAAAACCAGCGGCGCAATCGGCTTGAAGTAGTCCGGATGGCAATATGCCCGATATCCTTCTTTATGCTCGCCGCACCACACATCGTCGAAGTCCCATTCGAGATAGCGCAATACGACCAGATCGAGCAAACCGTCGCTATCCAGATCAATCCAGGCTGCGCTGGTTGACCATCCACTGCCGCCCGTGCCGGACTTTTCCGTGACATCGTTAAATGTCCCGTTGCCATTATTGTGGTACAGACGGTTGCCGCCAAAGGCGGTCACGTAGAGATCCTCGAAGCCGTCGTTATCATAGTCGCCGACAGCGACGCCCATGCCATAGCCCTTGCCTTGCAGGCCAGCGCGCTCGGTCACATCCTCGAACGTTCCGTCGGATTTCTGGTGGTAAAGCCGGTTCCAGTATGAGGGCCCAGTCTTTTGTGGGATCGTCCCCTTAGGAGTTGGATCGGCCAGCGGCGCGCCATTGACGAGAAAGATATCGAGACGGCCATCATTGTCATAGTCAAAGAGAGCAACGCCCGGCGCCATCGTTTCCAGGAGATATTTTCTGGAAGTGTGAGACGACAGATATTGAAACTTGATGCCGCTTGCTGGAGTGACGTCAACGAAATGGCCCGCAATTACTGCGGGTCCGGAGGACGTAGGAGAGTTCTGCTGTCCTGCGGCAATCTCAGGCGAGCGAAACATCGTCACAATTGCGAGAAGTATGGGAGCGGCGATACGCAGGGGCGGCCTCTGAATTGATCTGGGTAGCACTCAGTTATGAGTCGGACCTGAGGCAGGATCCGCTGTTTCGGGCTGAACTGCGTCATCGCTCTGATGGACTTCGAACTTCTTCAACTTGTTCTGAGAGGCCTCCGCTTGCTCATCTTTGAGTTTCTGGAAAGTGGCCATCGCTTGTTGAGCTTCCGCAGTTCGACGTAGCCGGCGGCAGGCTATGCCTAGTTGATACCACGATTGTTGCAGCAACTCCGGATCGGTCTCAGTCGTGGTCGCGCGCTTCAGGTGATCCATGGCGATGTTGTCATTGCCAAGCTGCAGTTCCGCGCGTCCCAGAATGTAGTCGGCGTGGTGGAGATCAGGTTTCTCGCGAAGGGCCGCCCCCATAAATTCTTTGGCCTGGGCTCCGTCTCCCCGCTCCAAGGCAAGGACGCCGAGTTTGTACTTAGCGAGCACATTATAAGGATTAATCACCAACTCGCTTTGGAACGCGGCAGCGGCCTCCTGCGGCATTCGGGCGTTGCGGTACTCGGAGCCGAGTTCCTCATGCAACCCGGGCTGTGTTGGCGCCAACTTGATGGCTTCTTCGTACTCAGCAATCGCTTCTGCGTGGTGCTCGGCTTCCGCATTGGCTTGCGCCAAAACTTGATGAACGCGCCACGATTTCGAATCGGCAGCGAACATTCGTGCGTAGCTGTTCTTGGAAACCAGCAAATGTGCCTGGCCTCGATGGTAAAGAATGTCGACATCGTTGGGCGCGATCTTGGCCGCCTTATCCAGGGCTTCCGCAGCTTCTTCTGGACGATCCTTGGCTCGATTGACAACGCCCAACCACATCCAGGCACCCGCGTCCTTGGGAAAGGCAGCAGTCTCTTTTTTTAAAGCCATTAACGCTTCGTCGAAGTGATTGAGTTTGTAGTGGGCTACTGCGAGGAACAAATTCGCGCCATGCATCTGCGGTTTAAGGGTCAATGCTTTTTGAAAGCTTGTGATGGCTTCAGCTTGCTGACCTTGTTCTTCCTGAACTAGCCCAAGGTTAAAATGTGCTTCGGCAAAGGCTGGCGCTCTTTTGATAACGGCGGCAAAACCTGAGCGCGCAGCGTCCAGATCGCCATTGCGCATGGCTTCCGTAGCCTGGCGAAATTGCTCAGCGGCGGCAGCGGGAATTTGCGCGAGAGCCTCGATCGCAGCAACGAGCAAATAGAAAGAGACTACACACACGACATAAAGATAGGTCGGACTGTGGCTTCGATCCGCTGTGGCGGAGTGTTTACGGGTTCTTGTTGAATCGAATCTCATCGAGATGCCTACCAGCAAATCTTACAGCCTCGAGGAGTCAAGAAAGAAAAGGAGTCCAGAAAAAATCCCCCTGTCCAGAGCCAGGCACAGGAGGATTCTGGGTTGTGGCTGCGAAGTTCTTAGAACTGATATCGCAAGGTGACCTGAATATTCCTGGCTGCATTCAATACGTTGGCACTCGAAAAATTCGAATAGCCTGGAACCCCGAAAGTACCGTCGCCGATCACCCCGTCTCGCCTGCCAAATACGTGGCGGTTAAAAGCGTTGGGGATGTCCACTTTGAAGATCAGACTTTGGCCTTCGAAGATTCTAGTGTTCTTGATAATCGAAAAATCCTCGTTGATGTATCCCGGATTTCTCAAATAACTGATGGCT
>QIAJ01000124.1:0-2348 GCA_003225495.1 Acidobacteriota bacterium | reverse complement strand
ACTCCAGGGATTAGGCTGAAGCGGAAATTATTTGTAGTGAAAGGAGCGGAATTCGCGAACTCATTAAACATCACTGGGGTCCCGCTCTGATAGCGATGCACGCCACTGATTTCCCACCCACCTAACACTTTGCTGGCGACACCGTGATTGAGGTACTTCTTCCCAGGTCCAACTGGGATTTCGTAGAGGTAGCTGAGCACGAATGCGTGTCCAATATCCTGAAAGCTCACACTCTTCTCAGCTTTCAAGTTATTGGGATTTTGGGCTCCGAACACTCCTGAGTTACCGCCAGTGAAAAATGGAAAGGCAGTGTCCGCATCGGTCAGGGTCTTGGAGTACGTGTAGGAAGCCAGGAGGTTGATGCCATTTCGAAATCTCCGCTCCAACTTGGTCTGAAGCGCGTTGTAGGTTGATTGTCCTTTGTTTTCCAGATTGGAAGCGGTGTCGATACTGTTGCTGTACTGCGGGAACGGACGCAGCAACTGGCCAACCTGTACGCCGTCTCCGAATAAAGGTATGAACCAGTCGGGCACGGACACACCAAGACCCGCGAGCGTAGCTTGCCCCTCGGGGCTGATGACTGGATCCTTGAGTTTCGTGCCCAACGGGAAGAACTTGGAATTCAGGCTATTTTCCTGCACCAGATTTGAGTGCAAGCGGGTGGAGTGCGATCCTATATAACCCACGCTGAGAATCAGGTCCGTCAGGAGTTGGTGCTGGATCTCCAGGCTCCAGTTTTGGACCATACCCGGACGGCCATAATCGGAGCCGACGAAAAATGGAGAACTATTGTTACCATTCAACAGCGCGGGATCCTTCGCATTCGATGGCGGCGTGAATGCCGGAAACCCCTGATCGAGCGACTGGACAGGGGTAAAGCTATCTAGGGACTTGAAATCTGGATTCGCCTTCGTGCCGCTGGTCAGTGCGTCTCCAAAATCGGAATAGCTCAAGGCCGCGTAGATGATTCCATATCCCCCGCGAAGGACAGTGTTTCGAACCCAATCCGGAGAGTAAGCAAACCCGATGCGTGGGCCAAAGTCTTTGTAGTAGGTCTTCGCGCCAGTCGCGTCTGGTCCGTAAATCAGCGCACCCGGCACACAGGGTGAGATTGGGACATCGGCGTTGCCGCAGTTTTGCGCGGTTGGATCAAACACCGACTGAGCTTTATGCGCCTCGTGCCGCGGAGTATCAACGTCGTAGCGCAGGCCTAGGTTGAAGGTCAGATTCCTGCGGAACCTGAAGTCATCCTGCACGTACGCGGCGTAAGAATTCTGGTTCCAACGGGGATTGACGGAAGAAACGCTAAGAGTTTGCTCGTCAGGAAGGCCCAGCAGGAAACTTGCGAATGGATCCCCGGTCTGGTTGTTGCCGATGGTAGGAGAAACGGATGTCTCGAAATTCTGGAACGTATAGGTGGGCGACGTATTGGCGTTGTTTATCCGCGAGAACTGCGAGTGGCGCCACTCAAAACCGAAGCGCAGGGAGTGACGTCCTCGAGTCCAGGAAACGCTGTCCGAAACGATAAGGCTGTTCGGTATGGCAATATCGGCGTTTCCGCCACTGAGAGTTTGATACCCGACGCTCAGCGGGGGAGGGCTGCCCCGGAATTGCATAACCGGGAAGTACACACCGCTGGCACCGGAAATACCCAGCGTTTTTTCCCAGTCTTGTCCGGTATTGCTCACTCCACGGCTTGGATCATTCAGACGATTGAAGCCTATGTTCAAATGGTTGAGGAGGGTTGGACTGATGGTGTCATCCCATCCGAAACGAAGATAGTGAGAGAAACGTGACCTATAGAAGTTTGGATCCAGCACGCCGGGAATGCTCGGAGTTCCATTAAGCTGTTCCTGATCGCGGCTGCTGTAGGAGAAAAACAATTTGTGGTTCGTTGCCAGGTTATGGTCGATGCGGAATGACATGGTGGTGTCATAAATTGGGATGTTGGAGTTGAAGAGAAAGTTCTGAATCAGTCCATTCTCGTTGGCGGGACTCGGCGCGACATTCGGATGAACGTTCAGAAAGCCAAGGACATTTTGGGCCACCGTGCTCAAAGGGGTGCTTATTTTGTTCCCAGGGAATGGAGAACGACACACAACGCCGCCCACCGTTCTTGTTGTTGAAGGATCGAAAATCTGGCCTTGTAGAATTAAGTTGTTGTTATCACATGGATTGGTCAGGCCGGTGCTTGCACCCAGAAGCGCGGAAAAATCGCCGGCTCGCTCCGCATCCGTTGGCAGAGTCGTCACCGAGGAAGTACCTTGGAAATTGCGATATTGTTCCCACGAAAAGAAAAAGAATGTTTTATCGCGACCATCGTAAAGCTTGGGAATCCAAATCGGGCC
>QIAJ01000125.1:2635-4380 GCA_003225495.1 Acidobacteriota bacterium | reverse complement strand
CACCCGAAGCGGAAGGAGTGCGAGGACTGCGTCAAGATTGGAGCGCGGTGGGTTCATCTGCGTACCTGCCAGCAATGCGGTGGCACGCGTTGCTGTGATAGCTCTCCTAACAAGCACGCCAGCAAGCACGCGCATGCGAGTGGGCATCCGGTGATCGCGTCGGGCGAAGACGGTGAGCGATGGATGTACTGCTATCCCGACGACGCTTTCGCCGAGTACTGATTGAGCCTGGATGCAAAAAACCTCCGCGATGAGCTCGCGGAGGTTTTTTTTTGGTTACGCCAGCTTCTCGATTCTCTCGCCTGCCGGCGCCGGGTGCACACCGCGCGGGATCGGATGCTCTGCCGTCCGCGGCTTGTAAACGCCGAACCGCCGGAACACCCACTCTCTCCACTCGTCGAGAATCTCGTAGAACGTCGGGATCACGACGAGCGTCAGCAATGTCGATGTAATGACACCACCGATAACCGCTCGTCCGAGCGGCGCACGGAACTCGGCGCCTTCGCCGACACCGAGAGCAACCGGGATCATACCCGCGATCAGCGCCAGTGTCGTCATCAGAATCGGACGCAAGCGAATCGCACCCGCCTGAATAAGCGCTTCGCGTCTGGGCACGCCTTCCTTCTCGCGCGCCCACTTGGCGAAGTCGATGAGCAGAATGGCGTTCTTCGCCACGATTCCCATCAACAGAATCACTCCGATCAAGCTCATGATGTTGATCGTGGTGTTGGTGAGCATCAGTGCCAGCATCACGCCGATCAGCGATAGCGGCAGTGACGCCATGATCGCCAGCGGCTCGAGGAACGAGCCGAACTGCATCACCAGGATCAGATACATCAGCATCACCGCGATGCCGAGCGCCGAGAAAATGCGTCCGAATACTTCTGCCTGATCCTTCGCCTCACCGCCCTGGGTGATACGTACGCCTGGCGGCAACGTGATCTTCGCAATCTTCGCGTTGATGTCGCGCATGACTTCGGTCAACGGACGACCGGAAGTATTCGCCTGCACCGTTACGACGGGGTCCGAATCGAGATGGCTGACCTGTGCCGGACCAAGCGACTGCGAAATCGTTGCAATCTGACCCAGTGGCAACGTTTCCGGTCTGCCGTTGGGTCCCATCACAATGATCGGCAGTTGCTCGAGATCCGACGCGCGTTGTCTCGCCTCGGGCGCGAGTCTCACGTTCACTTCACGGGTCTCGTCGCTCGGATCGACCCAGTCGCCCGCCTTGATACCTGCGAACGCGGGGCGCAGCGACTGCGCCACTTGCGCGACTGTTACTCCGAGGGAACCTGCGAGACCGCGATTGATGTCGACGCTCAGCTCCGGCTTCTGCCCCTTGGTCGAGAGACCGATATCGACCGCGCCCTTCACGTTGTGCAACTGATCGGCAATCAGCTCCGCCGCCGGCGTCATCGACTTGATCGTTCCGCCGCGCAGCTGGATCTGGATCTGCTTCTGGTCGCCGCCGAAAGAGTTGGTGAACACCGACATTTGAGCACCACCAATCTGGCCGACTTCCTTCCGTAGCTGACGGCCAAAATCTTCCGCGCCAATCTTGCGATCGGCTTTGGGGACGAGCCGAACGTAAACCTGCCCGACGTTCACGTCGCCCGTCTGACCTCCAGTCGTCGTGTACGTGAATCTCACGATGTCCTTGTGCGAGCGGGCGATACGTGCCGCCTCTTCAGCCTTGATCTGTGTGTAGTTGAGATTCGACCCAGGAGGAGTCTCGAGGGCGA
>QIAJ01000125.1:1722-2452 GCA_003225495.1 Acidobacteriota bacterium | reverse complement strand
CGAGTGAGAATGACACGAATAGCGAGACAAGTACCGACGACGCGATAGTGAGCGCAAACGGCTTGAACCACTGGCCCGCGACACCGTACATGAACGCGATCGGTACGAACACCGCGACAATCGAGAATGTCGTCGCCGCAACGGCAAGACCGATCTCGTCCGTTCCTTCATGTGACGCTGTCACATGGTCCTTACCCATCTCGATGTGTCGCACGATGTTCTCGCGGACAACGATGGCATCGTCGATCAGAATTCCAATCGCCAGCGACAGGCCGAGCAGCGACATCGTGTTGAGCGTGAACCCGAATGCCCACACCGCGATGAACGACGCCAGCACCGATACCGGCAGCGCCAAACCTGTGATGACCGTCGATCTCCAGGAGTTCAGGAACAGGAACACGACGAGCACCGTCAGGAAAGCACCTTCGAGCAGCGCTTCTTCCACGTTTCGCACCGAGTCGGCAACACGCTTTCCGGCGTCTCGAACGATGTCCATCTTCACACCCGCCGGCAGCGTCTTCTGAATCTCCTCGATTTGCTTGCGAATCTTCGCGCTGACGTCGGTTGTGCTGTAGCCCTTCGACTTGACGACGTCGATTCCGATGCCTTCGACACCGTTGAACATCGCCAGTGAACGCTGCTCCTGAGTTCCATCGATTGCATCGGCAACCTGGCCCAGACGCACGATCTGACCGTTCCGCTCAGTGACGACGAGATTCATGAAATCCTG
>QIAJ01000125.1:0-1597 GCA_003225495.1 Acidobacteriota bacterium | reverse complement strand
GACCCCAGGGATTCCTTTCAGCTTGCTGGTGATGCCCGGATCAGCGAGTCGAGTCAGCTGCGCCGGCGTCATCGTCTGCGAGTTCATCGTGATCGAGACGATCGGGATATCAGCAGGATCGAAGCGCTGCAGCACGGGCTCCTTCATCTCGATCGGGAGATCCTGTCTGATCCCCGAGATCGCGTCGCGAATGTCCTGCGTCCCGATCTGCGGGTCCTTCTCGAACACGAAGAGCGTGATTATCTGCGCGTATCCATCGCCCGCGGTGCCGAAAATCTGATCGACACCGGAAATCCCCTTGATCGCATCCTCGACAGGTTTCAGGACCTCGCGCTCGACTCCTTCAGGCGACGCTCCCGGATACGGAATGAAACACAACGCGAACAAGCCGAATACCACCAAAGCCACCATCGTGACCACGGTGATCATCGGACGCTTGATCGCAAAATCTGAAATGACCATACGTGTTACCTCGGTACGCTACTGCTGGTTGCTGCCGGAGTCGCCGGCATCGTCACCTTCACCGGCGTGCCGGGACTAATTCCCTGCGCTGCGCCGAGCAGCAACGTGTCGCCTGCCTGCAGGCCTGAAAGAATCTCATAGGTCTCTGATGTCCTGTCATTGAGACCGAGCTGCACCGGGACCCTCTCTGCTTTTCCGCCCTTGATGCGCATCACGAACGGCGCGGTGCCGCGCACATCCACTGCCGAAGCTGGTACCACCAGTCCGGTTCTCGCGCTGGTCGAGATCCGACCGGTCGCGAACAATCCACCGACGAGCGCCCGACCCGCGTTCGGGATCGAAACGTAGATGCGCACCTGACGCGTCGTCGGATCGGCCGTCGGATTCACGCGCACGATGTGTCCGACGAAATCGCGCCCAGGATAACCGCTCACCGTAAACGTCACTGGAACACCGACGCGAATCAGTGAGAGCTGGTCGGCCGGCACCGATGCTTCGAGTCTCATGCTCGAAGGATCGACGACGGTGAACAATGCACTTCCAGGCTGCACGACATCGCCCGCCGAAACCGGACGTTCGCTCACGATGCCCGCGAACGGCGAAGCAGCTGTGGTGCTCCGGAACTGCTTTTGAGCGGTGGCCAACCGGGAGTTTGCATCCTCGAGTGCCGCCTGCGCGGCGATCGATGCACGCCGCGACTGCTCGATGTCACGCTCGGCAATCGCACCCGCGGCGAGAAGCTTCTCGTTCCGCGCCTGATCCCTCGAGGCAATGTCGGCCGCGTTGCGCGCTGCGACTACCTGGGCTCTAGCCGAGTTGTACGCGTCCTGAATGCCGGTCGCATCGATGCGGGCGAGGACTGTGCCCGGTCCGACTCCCTGTCCCTGATCGGCGTAGGTCTGCAGCACACTCCCCTGCACCTGCGCGCGGAGCACTGCCTCGCGCTCGGGCTCAAGGGTTCCTGAGATCGTCGGGCCGGTCATGATCGAGCCGGTGGTCGCAACGGCAACGTTCTCGGTGCCGACCGTAATGGTCTCGGTCTTTGTCGTCTCCGCAGCCGATGCATTGTCACCTCTGCTGCGGGCCATCATTGCGAACAGAATGAGCAGCACGACGGCCACACCGCCACCGATTT
>QIAJ01000123.1:2172-5373 GCA_003225495.1 Acidobacteriota bacterium | reverse complement strand
CTGCGGTTTTGTTTGTACCTATGCGGATCCGTGGGCGATAGAATCTTCCACCGCCGCCGTGTCTTCCGGCAAATACCTCGCGGCGAAAATCCAGACGAACCCGGAAACCAGGATTATTGAGGACACAAACAGAAACGCGACATGCATGTTCGTATGACCGGCTACATAGCCAATCATCCAAAAGGCCTGAACGTCGCCTAACGCGTGAATGATCAGAATATTGACTGCGAACGCGGTAGCCCGAACGGCCGGGACAGAAACATTGGCCAGTGCGGTGTTTGAGGGGCCCGTGTTCATGAAAAGAAAGAAGATCGCGACGAACATGGCCAGCCAGGCAGCGGGAAAAGGAAGGTAGAGGCTTAAGACGAAAATCGGGCAGGCGATTACCATTCCGATACCGGAAACGCAGAAATAAGAACCTCGCACACGATCTCGCAGTTTGTCTCCCAGCACTCCACCGAGAAGTGTCGAGCCGAGGCCGGCGACGACTGTGATCAAACCGAAAATCGTCATCCCCATAGCCGGACTTTGGTTTCGATAGCGCAGGTATGCCGGGACCCAGTAACCGAGCCCGCCAGTGACGAACGTCATGAGCGTCTGAGCGATGCAATTCAGCAGGTAAGAACGAGTCTTAAACAATCGAACATAATCACTAAGCTTTCGCGGTGGGGATTTCTGCACGACACGGTCTGCGCCGACTCTTGGATCGCGCTGCCAGAAACACAACAGGCCCAAAAGCAAGCCTGGCGGGGTAACCACGTAAAAGGCCCAGCGCCAACCGAGATGGGCGCCGACCACGCCGCCAATGACGTATCCGAGTGCGCTGCCGACGGGAATGGCAGCACAAAAGATGGCCAGGATCCGGCCGCGCGTTTCAATCGGATATAGATCCGATAAGATTGTGGGCGCCGCCGGGCCATAGCCCGCTTCGCCGATTCCGACGCAAACGCGCGTTGCTAATAGCATCCCGAAGGTTGCTGCCAGCCCGGATGCGCCACTCGCCAGGCTCCACAGAATTACAGCCGTACCGACAATGAGCCAGCGAGAAAAGCGATCAGCTAGCAAGCCGAGCAGGGGGGCCGCCGACATGTAGGTGATGAAGAACGCATCGCCCAGTAGCGCCGTCTTGGTCATGGCATTCACATCGCCATGAGCGAAGAATGCCGCGCGAATGTCCGGCTCGACTGCCGCGAGCACCTGTCGATCGATGTAATTAAACAGGTTGATTGTCACCAGCAGACCGAGTGCGAATCGAGCGTGAGATCTCCTGGAATCCATCGTCATTGTCTGACAATTGGCCGTTGCGCGCACGGCGGCCACTGTGAAATCATATCGTGTGGCTTTAACTCCCGCTCAGCAGGCCTTCTATTTCGTCGGATACATTATTGTTCGCGCCTTTTACCGGGTCAGCACCTTTAATCAAGAGCATTTACCCTTGGGCGGTTTTTTGTTGCTGCCTAACCACATTTCACTCGTTGATGCGATTGTCCTTCAACTGGCATATCCGCATCGCCAAATCCGATACATAATCGACGACGAATTCTACCGGAAACCGTTTCTGCATCCGATGTTAAAGCTGATCGGATGCATTCCGATTACGTCGCGCCGAGCCAAAGATGCGTTGCGGACCGCGGCCGAGGCCATGCGAGCGGGCGATATCGTCTGCCTTTTTCGTGAGGGCCAGCTTACCCGGTCCGGAACGCTTTTGCGTTTCGTCATGCCGAGGCTCCGGTGGTCCCGGTCTGGCTCGATCAATTGTGGGGTTCAGTCTTCTCCTACAGGGGCGGCAAACTGTTCCGGAAGCTGCCGCGAATTCCGTATCATGTGACCGTCGCGTTCGGTAAACCGTTGCCGGCCGATAAAGCCGATATTGCCACCGTTCGCGAAGAATTACTCAAGCTCGGCGAGTTTTGTTTCAGCCGCCGTCCATCCCTTGATCATCATCTTGGGGCAGAGGCAGTGCGCGGATTAAAGAGAAAACCCTTCACCAATCTGGTGGTGGACGGTATCGACGAGAGCAGTCTAACTGGAGCAAAGCTGCTGGGAGCGGCTGCGGCACTGAGCCGTCGCCTGCGAAAAGAGTTTCCTAACGAGCCGCGAATCGCGATCGTGTTGCCCGCGAGCAAAGGCGCCATGCTTGCCAATCTGGCCAGCGCTTTGGCTGATAAAGTTCCGGTTGGACTCAATTTCACCAGCGGCCGAGCGGCGGTCGAAGCCTGTTGCAAGCAGGCAAATTTGCGAGTTGCCCTGACCGCCACTCCATTCATGCAGCGGCTAACCGATTTTCCCTGGCCAGAGCGCACACTCAAGCTTGATGAGCTAATGCCGACACTGAAAAGCCGCATCATTCTGTGGTGGATGGTATGCCTCATCACCCCGTCATCGCTCCTATTGCGCTTACTTCGAATCCCAAAAAAAGGGGCACATCGCGAGGCCATTCTCCTATTCACCAGCGGCAGCTCCGGCGACCCTAAAGGAGTCATCCTAAGTCATCGTAACATTCTGGGAAACGTCGCCCAGTTTAGTGTGTTGCTGGACGCGAAGAGAGAGGACGCGATTCTGGCGTCGCTGCCATTTTTTCACAGCTTCGGTTGCACCGTCACCCCTGGAGTCGGCCAAAAACTCGAGCTTGATTGAGCGTTACCGGATCACTGTATTATTGGCAGCGCCAACATTCCTGCGAGGTTATCTGCGTAAGGCTGAGCCGGAGCAGTTTCACAGCTTGCGGTTGATTATTACCGGTGCGGAGAAACTGCCGTTAGATCTGGCCGAAGCATTTGAACAAAAATTCAAGAAACATGTGTTTGAAGGTTACGGCCTAACCGAGACCGCACCAGTGGTGAGTGTGAATTTGCCGGAACCAACACCCAAGGAACCGGGCGCACTCGTTCAACCCTCGAGTAGAGTCGGGTCGGTCGGAAAGATGGCGCCCGGTATTGCGGCCGAGATCCGCGATCCAGACACTGACGAAAAGCTTTCATTGCACGAGACTGGAATGCTTTGGCTACGGGGCCCGAATATCTTCGAAGGCTACCTTAACGATCCCGCGCGCACGGCAGAAGTGCTGCGCGACGGCTGGTTCAAAACTGGTGATATCGGACGGTTCGACGAAGACGGTTTCCTTTACATCGAAGGCCGGTTATCACGCTTCTCAAAAATTGGCGGAGAAATGCTGCCGCATGAAGCGCTGGAACAAAAAAT
>QIAJ01000123.1:1534-2150 GCA_003225495.1 Acidobacteriota bacterium | reverse complement strand
AACTGATCTGGCCAAGGGCGAAGCTATCGTGCTGCTTAGCGCTACCGATATCGATCTACCACAGCTTCGGGACAAGCTTCGTGACGCCGGGGTTCCGAACTTGTGGATCCCGAAGAAGATCTGCCGAGTCGAATCCATTCCTGTCCTGGCATCGGGGAAGCTCGATCTGTCCCGTTGTGCCGAGATAGGGCAGAAATCCTGCTAGCTCTAGCTGCCTGCTAATCCTGCCGGAGCAATGGATTCGCATTTGCAGCATCAGACTTCATCTAGACGAATAACGAATGGACGGTTGTGAAGAACAGATCAGTCAGTTACGCCAAGCGATGGCTGCCCAGGAAGCGATGCGACCCACCTTGGGCGACGCCACCATCGAGCTGAGCCTAAAACCGCTCCGGAGCCTTCTTGACTCGCTCCTCGCCAAACCGGCAGATCAAAACAGTCAGCCCCCGCGTCCTGCTCTCCTGGCGCAGCTGCAAAGTTACATTCCGAAACAACTCGCCGAGAAAATTCGTGCCAGCGGTCACGTCGAAGGCGAGCGGCGGCAAGTCACTGTCATCTTTGCGGACGTCTCCGGTTTTACCGCGCTTTCAGAAACGCTCGATCCGGAAGAGCTTGC
>QIAJ01000123.1:0-1424 GCA_003225495.1 Acidobacteriota bacterium | reverse complement strand
CGAGCGCGCCTTGCGGGCTGCCATTTCGATGCGGGAGCGTCTGGAACGATTCAATCAGCGCTGGAAAGACAAATTGCAGGAGCCGCTCGCACTCCATATCGGCATCAACTCGGGAACAGTAATCGCCGGCAACGTGGGTAACGATCTGCGGATGAGTTACACGGTTATGGGCGACACGGTAAATGTGGCATCGCGATTGGAAGGCGCCGCCACTCGCGGCCAGATCTTTGTTAGTCAAAGCACACATCGTCTGGGGTCGGGCGCATTTCGATTTCGCGCTTTGGAACCATTGACGGTTAAAGGTAAGCGAAAGCCCCTAATCGCCTACGAGCTGCTCGATATTAAAATTCAGCCCGACAAAATACGCGGTCTGGGAGAACTCGTTTCGGCCTTCGTCGGACGTGATTGGGAAGGCAAGACGTTGCGCAAGGCATTAGCTGGAACAAGGAGCGGGCATAGCGCGATTGCGTTCATTTGCGGCGACGCCGGAGTTGGAAAAAGCCGGTTGCTAAGCGAAGTGCGCAATCGCGAGGGTGAGAGTTTTACCTGGCTCGAAGGACGCTGTTTCGCCGCGACCCAGACTTTGGGTTACGCGCCATTTGTCGATCTTTTGCGACGCCACATTGGCATCGGTGACGAACAAGGCACCCAGGAACAACAGACAGCCCTCCGGATTTACGCCGCTACGAATTTTCCTGGCGAATCGGACATTTACTCGGTTCTGGCGCAATTACTTGCTCTTCCAGTCGAAGCCGCTGAGACCGAGCTTCTCAAAGAGCTGAAAGGGGAGGCGTTTCGGACCCGGTTATTTCTCATCATCGAGCAATTGCTGTTGTCACAGGCGAATAAACGGCCGGTGGCCCTGGTCATCGAAGATCTGCATTGGGCCGATCAAAGTTCGATCGAATTACTCGGCCACATCATGCCCCTAATCGATCGAGGGAGAATTGTTATTATTGGAATTAGCCGTTCCCGGAAGGATCCGCCTGAACTTTGGGCCAAGCTCGCGCCCGTGCTGAAAACCTGTCGAGACCGTATTGTCGATGTGTCGTTGCGGCCCCTCGCCGGCGACGCCAGTCGGCAGTTGTTAGGGGAGTTGGTCGGCGCCCAGAGCCTGCCTGAAGATGTAGTCGACGAGATCCTGGATAAGTCGGAAGGCAATCCCTTCTTTCTCGAAGAAGTTCTTCGGAGCTTGATCGAACACAACGTTCTGGAGCGGCAAGGCGACAAATGGGTTTTCACAAAGACGAACAAGGTGCTGGAAGTTCCGGACACGCTGCAAGGCGTCCTGCTTTCCCGACTGGATCGATTGCCGGAAAAACCCAAGCGGATCGTTCAAAAGGCGGCCGTCATCGGACGGATTTTTCTTTACCGGGTATTGGGAAAAATTGCCGACAGCGAAGGCACGCCACTCGACGGCGAGG
>QIAJ01000018.1 GCA_003225495.1 Acidobacteriota bacterium | reverse complement strand
CATGCTTGCTCTGATAACATTCACTTCCCTGCTCGGCATCGGCCAAACGGCGCCCGCCGCGAAACCGCCCGTCCGAACGGCGGTCCCGTCACCCAGCGCCGGGCCGGTGGCCGTAATCCATACCAGCGTCGGCGACATGCGCTGCCAGCTTTTCGACAAAGAGGCCCCTATCGGCGTGGCAAATTTCATCGGACTGGCGAATGGCACTAAAGATTGGACGAACCCCGTATCGCACGCGAAGAAGCACGGCGTGCCCCTCTACGATGGCACCATCTTTCACAGAGTAATTCCGAGTTTCATGATTCAGGGCGGAGATCCTGCCGGCAATGGGATGGGCGATCCTGGCTACAAGTTCAAGAATGAGACCTCACCGGACCTGACGTTCGACCGTCCCGGCCGCCTGGCCTATGCAAATGCCGGACGAGATACCAATGGCTCGCAGTTCTTTATCACTGAGGTTCCCTACCCCAGCCTCAATGGCGGATACACAATCTTCGGCCAGTGCGATCCTGCCGCGGTCGAACTGGTAAAGAACATCGCGCGCATGGCGACGGACGGTGAAACTCCGCTGCGTCCTGTAAAGATCACCCACATTGAAATCCAGCATGGTGGCGCAGCCGCAAGACCGGCGGCGCCCAGACCCGCAGCCGGAGCCAAGCCTTCCGTGAATGTGAAGAAGCCGGCGCAGCCGCAATAAAACCACAAATCAGAAAACGAGGAACCTATGGCACGCACGCCCGGCACTTACGCCGTTTTCAATACCAGCGAAGGCAACATCATTTGCCGTCTTTTTGAGAAAGATGCTCCGAAGACCGTCGCCAACTTTACCGAACTCGCCGAAGGCAAGCGCGAGTGGACTCATCCCAACACGCGCAAGAAGAGCAAAGACCCTCTCTACAACGGCACTATTTTCCATCGTGTAATTCCAGACTTCATGATTCAGGGCGGCGATCCGCAAGGCACCGGTATGGGCGGTCCCGGATACCAGTTCGAAGATGAAACTAAAGGCTCTCCGCATCGCTTCGACAAGGCCGGCAAACTCGCGATGGCCAATGCCGGTCCGAACACGAACGGATCGCAGTTCTTTATCACGGTTGCCAACACCGATTGGCTCAGCGGGAAGCACACGATCTTCGGCGAAGTTGTCGAGGGACAGGATATCGTAGAGAAGATTTCGAAGGTGGCGCGCAACCGGCAGGATCGTCCCAATAAAGACGTCGTAGTCAATTCGCTGACAATCGACCGCAGTTAGTGCGAGACCTACAGCAAGTTCGGTGGGCCGCTTGCGCGGCGCGCTTTTGGGTGTGTCCCAATGGCCCTTGCAAACTAGTCTCAGCACATACTGACCTGCGCAATTCTTTATAATGGATCTCTTCTTTTACTGGTGATGGAGGTTGGCAGCATGGCAGTGTTCAATGGAGTTCCCGTCCCCGCGGATGGTCAACCGATCGGATACAGCAAGGGCAAATACCGAGTGCCCGATCGTCCCATCATCCCCTTCATTGAAGGAGACGGTACCGGCCGCGACATTTGGAAAGCGTCCGTTCGCGTATTCGACGCTGCGGTGGAGAAGGCATACGGCGGAAAGCGCGCCGTGGCGTGGTATGAGGTTTTCGCGGGCGAAAAAGCAAAAGCGCGATTTGACAATTGGCTACCTGAAGACACGATAGGCGCGATTCGGGAATTTCGAGTCGCCATCAAAGGACCTCTCACCACGCCCGTGGGCGGCGGCATTCGATCGCTGAATGTGGCGCTGCGTCAGATATTGGATCTCTACTCCTGCGTGCGTCCGGTGAAGTATTACAGCGGCGTTCCTTCGCCGGTGAAGCATCCCGAGCGCATGGATGTTGTCATTTTCCGCGAGAACACCGAAGACGTTTACGCCGGAATCGAATGGGAGCAGGGTACGCCCGACGCCGCACGCTTGATCGAATTCCTGAACAAAGACATGTTGAGGGGCGGCAAAAAGCAGGTGCGCCTTGACTCCGGCGTGGGGATCAAGCCTATGTCCGTAACTGGCACCAAGCGGCTTGTGCGGATGGCAATCCAGCATGCCCTCGACAATAGCCTTAAGACCGTCACGCTCGTCCACAAGGGCAACATCCAGAAGTTTACTGAGGGCGCATTTCGCAAATGGGGCTACGAATTGGCCGTGGAAGAATTCCGCGATCGGGTCGTCACCGAGCGTGAGAGCTGGATCATCGATAACAAGGACAGGAATGCCAGTGTCACCGTTGAGCAGAATGCAGCGCTGATCGAACCGGGGCTGGAATTCGCAACCGATGATTTTCGCCAGGCTCTCTACAAGGAAGTGAAAAACTGTATCGATACGATCTATACCACCCACGGTCATGGCGCGTGGAAGAAAAAGCTGATGATCAACGACCGCATCGCTGACTCGATTTTCCAACAGGTCGTGACGCGCGCCGATGAATACAGCGTTCTGGCTACTCCTAACCTTAATGGCGACTATATCTCAGATGCTTGCGCCGCCCAGGTGGGCGGACTCGGGATCGCGCCCGGCGCCAACATCGGAGACGGATATGCCATTTTCGAGGCGACCCACGGCACCGCGCCAAAGTACGCTGATAAAGATGTAATCAATCCTGGTTCAGTCATGCTCTCGGGAATGATGATGTTTCGCTTTCTTGGATGGAGCGAAGCAGCAGACCTCATCGAGCAGAGCATGGAACGTACCATCGAGCAGAAAAAAGTTACATACGACTTCGAGCGCCTGATGGAAGGCGCGACAAAAGTCAGGACCAGTGAATTTGCCAGCCACATCATCGAGAACATGGGCGCAGCGGTGGCGACAGCAGCCAAGTGATGCAGGCGACTCCCCATGTACTCTATGTCCTCCCGGGTTAAAAATTGGTCAGTAATCGAAAGGATTTTTCATGCGTAAGAAGGTGACGGTTGTCGGTTCTGGAAACGTGGGCGCTACCGCCGCCCATTGGATTTCCTCCAAGGAACTCGCCGATGTTGTTCTGATCGACATCATCGAAGGCGTGCCACAAGGTAAAGGTCTCGACTTACTGGAAGCGATGCCGATTGAGAAGCGGGACTCGTACGTTATCGGCACCCAGGACTACGCCGACACCGCGAACTCCGATATCGTGGTCATCACCGCCGGCATCCCACGCAAGCCCGGCATGAGTCGCGACGACCTGCTCAAGACCAACTACGGAATCATGAATGACGTTGTCGGCAAGGCTGTGAAGCATTCGCCGAATTGCATCCTGATCATTGTGTCGAATCCGCTCGATGCGATGGCTCAGACCGCCTACAAAATGAGCGGTTTCCCGCGCGAGCGCGTGATTGGCATGGCCGGCATTCTCGACTCCGCGCGCTTTCGCGCGTTCATTGCCATGGAACTCAAAGTGAGTGTTGAGAACGTAACAGCCTTCGTACTTGGCGGGCACGGTGACACCATGGTCCCACTCCCCCGCTACTCGACCGTCGCAGGAATTCCGATCACCGAACTGATGGATGCCGCCACGCTCGACCGTCTGGTACAGCGCACGCGCGACGGCGGCGCTGAAATCGTGAAATATCTCAAAACAGGATCGGCATACTACGCACCATCAGCGGCCGTTGCCGAGATGGTCGAGGCGATCCTGAAGGACAAAAAGAAAATTCTTCCCTGCGCCGCCTACCTAAACGGAGAATACGGAATTCATGGTCTCTATGTCGGAGTGCCCGTGAAGCTTGGCGCCAAAGGCATTGAACAGATCATCGAGATCAAGCTGACACCGGAGGAAAAATCTGCCCTCGACAAGAGCGCCGCTGCGGTGAAAGAACTGGTCGGCGTGATCAACGTGTAGGTTCGCCGTAAAAAGTCATCCTGAGCGAAGCGACGAAACGGCTTTCTAATGCTGACCGGATAAATAGGTCCATCGCTTCACTCAGCATGACAGCCCCTCTTTGAGGTTAAACTCCCAGTTACTTCTAGACGTGTCCTCCTGGTTACGCCTTTCGTTTCGTTCCAACCCTATAATCCTGTTTATTCCGCCTTTACTGAGAGCATGATGACTCGTGCCATTTCAGAGCCCCATCCCGTCCGCTGGATTCACAATCCGGCGCTCGACCTCATTGTCGGGTGCGGTGCGTGGTCACTACCGTTAATCCTGCTGGGCTATTCGTCGGTTTCCAATGCACCAACATGGGCGATCGCGTTCTATGGGCTCGCATTGTTCTTAAATTACCCGCATTACATGTCGACGCTGTATCGCGCGTATCACAACGAGTCGGATTTCCAGAAGTACCGGATTTTTACAGTCCACATCACTGGGCTCATTTTGCTTACTGCTGCGCTCTCGCATTTCAAATTTTCGATTCTGCCGTGGATATTCACGCTTTACCTGACCATGAGTCCGTGGCACTACTCCGGACAGAATTACGGGCTGTTCATGATGTTCGCTCGCCGAGCGGGCGCTCAGATTGAAGAGAATACCCGGCAGGCCATCTATTCTGCCTTTATTTTGTCGTATGCAATTTTGTTTTTGAATCTGCACACAGGGCCGTCAGACCGTCTTTTTCTCTCAATCGGAATTCCTGAAAAGACCGCCCTTATTGTCAGGCTCGTCCTGGCAACCGCCTTTGTGGCATTCGCCAGTTTTGGACTTCGCGGCCTTGTGCGCCAGATCGGCTGGAAGGCGATGACGCCGCCTCTGGTGCTCTTCTCCACGCAGATCCTGTGGTTCTTCGTCCCGGGCTTGCTGGCGATGCTGAAGGGCATCAGTTTGCCGCAAAGCCGCTACAGCACGGGTGTGCTGCCGCTCATGCACTCGGCGCAGTACTTGTGGATTACGAGCTACTACGCTCGACGGGAAGCAACGACGGAAGGCAGATTGTGGCGACCGTTTGCGTACTTCGGGATTCTCATTGTGGGAGGCGTGGCATTATTTGTGCCCGGGCCATGGCTTGCCAGCTATATTTTCCACTATGACTTCACCGCGAGTTTCCTGATCTTTACAGCATTGGTGAACATCCATCATTTCATTTTGGACGGTGCTATCTGGAAGCTTCGCGATGGGCGTATTGCGGCTCTTCTTCTGAACACTCAGCAACGCATTGCAGCCGCGGCGGGAACGGCGGCGACGACGACGGGCCCGCTCTGGGCATGGATGCGCAGTCCAGCAGTCGTCCCTCGCGCGTTCCGAATCGCGACTGCCATCTCTCTACTGGCGCTCGCGAGCTTAGACCAGACGCGCTATGCGCTAGTGGTTCACAACGACGATCTTAGTTCCATGCAGAAGGCAGCGGCCCTCAACCCTTTCGATGCATCGCTGGAAATGCGGATCGCGAAACGGCAGGGGGAGGCAGGCGATGCCGAAGCAGCCAATGCGGCCTATCAGCGGGCAATTGCAACCAACGCGTCGGATCCGGCTCCGCGGATGGCTTTTCTGAAATACTTGACCGCTTACCAGCGTTTTGAGGAAGCTGATGCCGTGGCCACCGCAGCCTTGGCCAAGTGGCCCAATGATCCGGACCTTCTCGTAAATCACGGAATTCTAGCGGCCTATTTCGGCCGATCGGTCGACGCAGTTGCCAGTTGGCAGAAGGCACTCGCGGTCGATCCATCGCAAACCTACGCTCACCTTTACCTCGCGGAGCAGTTGGATGGCGAGCAGAAGTTTGATGCGGCTATCCCGCAATACATGATGTTTCTTGAGAAAGTGAAAGCCACCGGCGTGACGCCCGATCCCAATATTGTTTTGCCCGTGCTGATGAAATTGGCGGAGTGCAATCTCCGTACCCATCACCCCGAGCGTGCGCTGAAACTTTACAATCTGGCCCGGACGGTCGCGTCCCAAAACAATGCACCCAGAATCGAGAGCGTGGCCTCGTTGAACCAGGCGATCCTCGAATCAAAGGCTGGGAATTCGGGTGATGCGCTCTCTCGTTACCAAGAGGCGCTCAAGCTGGACCGCGCGGCGAACGATCTGGCCGCCGAGGCCATCGACTGGCAGGCTTACGGCGTATTTCTGAATACAGCTGGATATCCTAAGAGATTCGCCTACGCTTGCGTTGTCAGATCAGAGACACTCCTGGTAAAAGACAATAGCGCTCCCGTCCCATCGCCGACGCAGCTTCGCGCAGAATTAGAGTCCAGCCTCGGCAAGCAAGCTCTTGCGATCCGCCGAGACCCTGCATCCTTGTTGGAACAAGCCTTGCAATTGAAAGGCAAGTAGCCCAGGCAAACTCAACAGGCGCCAAGCCCCCTTCCGCCTGGGCGCGATGCTGGATATAGTGTTGAAGGCTTGATTCCTCGCCATGGACTTTGATCAGCTCGAAATTTTCCTGGAAGTCGCGCGCCTGTCCAGTTTCTCGCGCGCGGCGGAGAAACGCTTCCGTACGCAGCCGGCGATTTCATCGCAAATTCGCGTGCTTGAGGAAGAAGTCGGAGCGCGGCTCCTCGATCGATCCGGAGGCCGGGTATCCTTGACCGTGGCCGGCAAGCTCTTCTTCAAGTACGCCGAAGAAACCTTGGAACAGCGCAAGACGATATTCACAGCCATCGCGGAGACGGAACATGTGCCACGCGGTGCCATTGTGGTAGGCGCAAACGAGGGCACTTGCCTTCACATCCTGCCCGAGGTATTCGCTCAATTCAAGCGTAATTATCCCGATGTGGCGGTCAATATCAAACGCTCGGACTACGCCAAGATTCTGGAGTCAGTCAGTGACAATTCCGTAGATTTTGGTGTCGTCTCACTGCCTGTGACCGACAATCGCCTGCAGTGTGTCCCGATTCACCGGGACGAACTGGTAGTCATCACGGCGCCAAAACATCCGCTGGCATCGAAGAGGAATGTGACAGTGGCTGAGGTTGCGACCTATCCCCTGGTGGTACCAAAGGGAGGCCACACCCGGGATGCGCTCGAAGCCTTGTTCTACGAGCGCCACTTGAAGCCGCGCTACGCGATGGAGCTCGACTCG
This sequence comes from Acidobacteriota bacterium, assembly GCA_003225495.1. Taxonomy (GTDB): domain Bacteria; phylum Acidobacteriota; class Terriglobia; order Terriglobales; family Acidobacteriaceae; genus Acidiflorens. The sequence continues at coordinate 40,622 of QIAJ01000018.1, read as the reverse complement.
AGCGAACTGCTGAAGCGCTTTGTCGCGGCGGATGTCGGCGTCGGCTTCATTGCGCGCTCGAATATTCAGGAGGACATTCTCGCCAATGCTCTAGTTGCGCTCGCGTTATCCGATGCTCAAATCCGGCGGGACCTGGCACTCGTCTTCCGTAAAGACAAATCATTGAGCCGGGCCGCTAAGACCTTCATCGACATTGCAGAGAAGCAGAAGAATTTTTCGACCACGGTTCCGGCGAAACGTACCCGATGAAGATCAATACTCCTTTTGTTCTGCTGGTCTCATGCCTACTTTGGATCACGCCTGCTCCTGCTCAGAAATCCCCCCGCAACAAGTCTTCCCCGATCGCCGGGTACAAACTAGTTGGGCTCAAAGTAGCGGGTACGCAGCGCTACACGGAAAAAGAAATCCTTCCGGCGAGCGGGCTCGCTCTCGGCCAGAATGTAGCCGAAGCGGATTTACAGGAAGCAGCGCGGCGGCTGGGTGACACAGGATTGTTTACTGACGTTTCCTATTCGTTTTCATTTTCTCCGTTAGGCACCAAAGTTGACTTTCAACTTACCGACATCGAGGAGGGCAAGCTCGTTCCCGCGCACTTCGAGAACTTCGTGTGGTTTACGGACGCGCAACTGCTCTCGGAGATCCAGAAGCGGGTACCGCTATTCAAGTTGCTGGTGCCAGTAGGTGGAACGATGCCGGACCACCTCGAGGAGGCATTACAGGCCATTCTCGACGAAAAACGAATTCCGGCACGAGTCGATTATCTGCGTGAAGCGCCCCAGGAGGGCGGATCGCTGATCGGCATTTCGTACCGGGTAGAGGCGCTGGAAATTCACATTCGAGAAGTTGAATTTCACGGGGCTACTCCCGACCAGCTGCCGCCATTGCAAGCGGCAGCCCGCAGGCTCGCTGGATCTACTTACGTGCGGTCGAGCCTCGCCAAAGTAGCAGAAATTAACTTTCTGCCAATCTGTCTACAGCGGGGATACCTGAAAGCCGCGTTTGGGGACTCGCAAGCTCGTGTTGTGACGCAATCGGAAGGCGAAGTGGAGGTGGATGCGATCCTGCCGCTAACGCCCGGCAAGATTTATTCCACTTCGGGCGTCGAATGGAAAGGGAACAAGGTATACCCTTCTGACGATCTGCTGCGCCAAATTCACCTTCCTACCGGTCAGCCCGCGGACGCCGTGCGTCTCAGCGGCGATTTGGAGAAAGTGGCGAAGCTGTACCACACCAAGGGATACATGACCGCGCATATCACCCCAAAGCCGGTCCTGGATGATGAACATAGTACGGTTCGTTACGATCTGGACGTTGTAGAGGGCGAACAGTTCAAAATGGGTGAATTCGAAATCATTGGCCTTGACACGCAGGCTAAGGCCCACCTTCAGGGTTCGTGGAAGTTGAGTGAAGGCCAGCCCTACGACAGCGAGTATCCGAACAAATTTCTAGAGGAAACCTCCCGTTTCGTGCCCGCGAGCGTTCCCTGGGACATCAAAGTGCATGAAGCCGTGAATGAAAAAGACAAAACGGTGGATGTTACGATACGTTTCATTGCCCGATAAAAAAGTGTAACGGCACAGTGCCGATATGACTCTCTAATTTGATACCCCACAGAACAGCGTGGAACCCCCAGTCAGGAGAAGTAATCCGATGAAAGTCAGGAAACTCGCAGTTGGTATTCTTGCTACCTTACTTTTTGGAGCACTCTCAACCAGCCCACTCTGGGCCGCTGACCAGACGATGACCGGCAAGGTCAGCGACTCCATGTGTGGCGCGAAACATCAGATGGCTGGCAATGACGCCTCCTGCACGCGCACTTGCGTGAAGGGCGGCTCCAAATACGCCCTGGTGGTCGGCGACAAGGTCTATACCCTCGAAACCGCCGACAAAACGGCGCTGGACAAGCTCGACGAATTCGCGGGCGCATCGGCGAAGGTGACGGGCGAAGTTAAGGGTGACACGATCACCGTGAAATCCGTGGCCGCAGGATCCTGACCGTCGCTATCAGCCCTGCTTGTAACTGGAACCCCGCTGTCGGCTCAATTGCGAGCGGCTGCGGGGTTTGACATCAGCCGACACCTTCTGGAAACATCTCAGGAAATCACGTGGACTCGGTTCGAGAATTCGTTCCATTTCCCGGATCGAGTGGTGTGACTTTTCAACTATGGTTGGCATTCGCACACAAGACTTGCGCAAGGTGTATACATCCTCACCACCGTTCGCGGCTGGCGGAGGGTTTGGCGGCTCCGCTTCAGCTGGAAAGCGTGGCAAGCAGCCCAAGACCGAGATCGTCGCTCTCAGTGGTCTGACACTGGAGATTTCGTCCGGTGAAGTTTTCGGGTTGCTGGGCCCGAACGGCGCCGGCAAATCCACGACGGTTGGGATTCTCACGACGCGAGTACGCCCGACCGGAGGTCAAGCCTGGATCGGGCAGCACGAAGTCTGGAAAGAGCAAGTCCCGGTAAAACGTCTGATCGGAGTAGTGGCGCAGCGGCCGAATCTGGATTTCTCGCTAACCGCGCGCGAGATTCTCCTTTTTCACGGCGCTTATTTCGGATTGGACTCCGTGCAGCGCACGAAGCGCGCAGGCGAACTACTGGAACGATTCAAGTTGAGCGATCGCGCCGATCAAATGGTCCGTGGATTCTCGGGCGGGATGATGCAGCGTCTCTCCATTGCACGTGCCATGATGCACGATCCGAAGGTACTCTTCCTCGACGAGCCGAGCGCCGGCCTGGACCCGCAGACAAGGCTGTTGCTTTGGGAGATCATTCGCGAGTACAACGAGAGTGGAAAAACGATCCTCCTCACCACTCACAATATGGAAGAGGCGGACGCGTTGTGCCATCGCCTCGTAATCATTGATCACGGACGGGCGATTGCCTTGGGCACGCCGGCGAAGTTAAAGAGTTCGGTGCCCGGAGGGTTCTTGCTCCGCTTGCGATTCGGCAGACAATCCCCCGATCTACTGGAGCAGTTGCGGGCTCTGAATGGTGTCCGGGAGGTGCGTGCGAACGATCAAAATGGCGCGGATCTGTATGCCGACCGTGGCGGCTCGCTCATTCGCGACATAGCGACGCTGGCCTCAGCCGGAAACGTAGATCTGCAGGACGTGCATATTTCCGAACCCAGCCTTGAAAATCTATTCCTTCACCATACCGGAAGGAGCCTGCGCGAATGAATTGGAAGTGCTTTTTCGCAATGTTGGTCCGCGACGCGCACGTGGCGAGGCGCAACTTCTTTGTGCTGATCCTGCAAACATTCCTGCAGCCGCTGATGTTCGTTTTCATCTTTGGGCGAGTCATGGTGCGCAGCGGATACATGCCGGAAGCCTATAAAAGCTTGCTGCTGCCGGGCATCATGGCGATCAGCATGGTCTTCACGGGAGTCTGGGCAGTCGCTATGCCACTGATCGCGGAGTTTCAGTTCACTCGCGAGATTGAAGACCGTCTGCTCGCGCCAATAGAGATTTGGTGGGTTGCGATCGAGAAGGTCCTCGCGGGAAGTCTACAGGCGTTGCTTGCTGGTCTGGTCGTGATTCCAATGGCGTGGCTGATCCTGCGTCCCGGTGTAGTTTTTAGTCTGGATTCCCCGCTTACATTCGCCTGCGTCACCGTGCTGGTGGCTTTGTTTGCGGCCTGCGGTGGCCTTGCCTTGGGATGCAGCGTCAATCAGAGTCATATCGGTTTAATGTTCAGTATGGTCTTAACCCCGATGATCTTCTTCGGGTGCACGTACTATCCGTGGAGCGCGCTCAATAACTTTCCAATCCTGCAAAAGATAGTACTGATCAATCCGCTGGTCTATGCCAGCGAAGGACTGCGCGCAACTCTTGTGCCGCAGTTCCCTCATTTGTCTTTGTTGGCGGTTTTGGTTGCTCTTACAGTTTTTGATCTGTTGCTCCTGGCCACGGGCCTCCGGCAATTTCGGAGCAAGGCCGTGAGCTGAAAGATGTCATTATCTTCTGTGCTTTCAAAAAACAAAACCGGCGGCCGAAGCCGCCGGTTTTGTTTTGCCCTAACTCTGGCGATTAATTCTGCTTCGTGTCATCACGACGCTTGAGGGTTGGACGATCATCGTCAGTCTTGTCGTCTTTACCCGACTTGTCGCTGGACGACGTGCGCCGCAGGCTTGGCTTACTTCCTTCTTTGTCATCCAAAACCTTGTGCCGGTTTTCGATGGTAGCCAGCCGCGACTTCACGTCATCGAACTCGGACGTGGAAACCACGTATTGCGGACGCGCAGGCAAAATCCTGCCGATCTCTTCCTGCGATTTCTCGATACGATCGGGCGTCTGCGGATGAGTCGAGAAGGCGCGCGCCAGCGTTCCGGGTTTCCGCTTTTCCTTGGCCTGAAGCTTTTCGAAGAAGCTGATAAAGGCTTGCGGGTCATATCCGCTCTTGTACATGTATTGCAGGCCCAGGTAGTCGGCCTCCGCTTCAAATCCGCGGGAGAAGCTGAGGAAGGTCATTGGAAGCGCCAAACCAGCCACCGAACGGACCGCGTACCCAATACCGCCACCTACGAAGATCAGCGGAATTGTACCGATATTTGCCCACTGTGCGCGTGTGATCTGCCGTGTTGCATGCCGAGCCGCGACGTGCGCAATTTCGTGCGCCATCACGCCCGCGAGTTCCGCTTCTTCATCGGCCGCCAGAAGCAGACCCGAATTCACGTAGAAGAATCCGCCAGGCAGCGCGAATGCATTAACTTCATCGGAATCGATGACCTTGATCGTGAACGGGACCTGAGCGTCAGAATTCCGCACCAGGTTTTGTCCGATACGATTGACGTATTCGGTCACCACTGGGTCATTCACCATCTTCACGCTCGCCTCGACCTGCTGGGAGTATTCCTTGCCCATGCGAATCTCGGTTTCGAGCGAATACCAGTTGCCCATGCCCCGGCCGCCAACCTTGCGATTACCGATGGCGTCGACGTCATTCTTGCTGCCGTCATGCTTGACCTTGCTGTCATCCGGCTCCTGAACTGGAGGGTCGCCTTGCACCGCTGTCGTATCAGAGGGGGCGGCCTTGGTATCGTCGGGTTTAACAGAATCCGGCTTGGACTCCGGCTTCGAGGAATCCGGCTTCGTGACGGTTGGCGGAGTGCCAGCAGGCTGACTTTGGGATTGGTCCTGCGCCAGTGAAGCCGGCACGATGAGGGCCATCAAAAGAATTGGAATCAGTAATTTACGGAACTGCATGTGAACCCCTCCCCATCGAAACCTGGCGCTTGAAACGATTATACCCCTCATTGCAAGCCGATTTGACGGATTTACCCTCCTAATTGGACGCGCTCAGGGGCTCGAAAGTTACTTGGGAATCTGCAAGATGGAATTGTCGGAAGGTGTACTATGCGCGTTCCGGAGGAAACGAAACATTCATGATCAACCGTCGTGGCTTTCTTTCATCTTCACTAGCCCTTGGCGCCGGGATCAGCCTTCAATCGAGACTGTGGGCTCAGATCAGTTCCCTGCCTGCCAACCTTCCCGAACGCTCTCTTTACGACTCCAGCGAGGATGCCTATTGGCGGGAGTTGCGCAAACAGTTCCTGATTCCCGCCGACGAAGTGTATCTGAATAACGGCACGGTGGGGTCGAGTCCTGCACCTGTCCTCCGCGCCATCTTCGAAGCCTATGAGGCCTCCGAAAAACTGAACGAGACTGATCCGGAAGATTACCCGATCTGGGGATACGCGTCCTGGAACCAGTTTCGTGACCCGTTGGCAGCTTTTGTGGGATGTGATCGCGACGAGATCGCTCTGCTCCGCAATGCCACAGAAGCCAACAGCTACATCGCGAATGGCGTAGATATGAAGCCCGGCGACGAAGTGCTCATGACCGATCAGGAGCATCCCGGCGGAGAAATGCCGTGGCAGCTTCGCGCCAAACGGTACGGCATCGTGGTCAAAAAGGTGACCCTCCCGAGACCGGTGGAAAATCCCGCGCAGGTTTTGAATCTCTTCCGGGACGCCATCACCCCGCGCACGCGGGTCATGTTCTTCAGCCACATCAGCACGTTCTCGGGAGTCGTGCTGCCCGTCAAGGAATTGAGCGCGCTGGCGCGGAGCAAAGGAATTCTGTCAGCTGCCGACGGAGCACACACGCCCGGCATGATGCGCTTCAACGTGCACGACCTAGGCAGTGATTTCTATTCATCCAGCCCACACAAGTGGTTGCAGGCGCCAAAGGGTTCCGGATTCCTCTATGTTCGAAACGAAGTGATTGACCGGGTATGGAACACCATTGCCACCGAAGGCTGGGACGACGTAAAGATTCGAGCAGAGCGCTTTCAGCGTATCGGCAGTTCAAACGTTCCTGCGCTGTCGGGATTGCGCGCTGCCATTCAGCTAGCTAATGACATCGGCATAGATCGTATCGAAAAGCGCCATCGCCAGCTCTGCGACTATCTACTGGCTGCAATGCTGAAGCGTGGCGCCGTCTCCTGGACCTCGCCGGACGCGACTATGCGTTGCGGGATTGCCACTGTGAACGTTCCTCCACTCCCGCGGATGGAACTGGAAAAGTGGTTGTGGAAGGAAAAGAAGATCCGCATCCGGGGCGCGGACCCGCACAAGCTGCGGCTTTCAACGCCCTATTACTTGTCGAAAGCGGACATTGACCGCTTCTTGGATGCTTTCGATGAATTTAGAAAGATGAAGGAGATGGCATAGACAATCCCCTATGGCTTGGCGGTCGCGTGAGGCGACGCCGGCATGGGCGTGTCGCCCTTTTCGTTCCGCCACAAAATCTCATTCAACCGCGCTGCATTGGCGGCGTCCGGTCGGGAGAAATCCATCCTGCCCGATTCCTTCGCGCCCGGCGCAGTCTTAGGATTCATCCGATAGATCATCCCGCTTTGCAGGTTCCTGTCATCGGCCTCGTAAGGTGATTGCGTTCCAGGTCCGGAAAACAGCGGAGCCATCAACGGCGCGTGCGCGTCAAACAGGTTCATGGGCGGTAGCCCTAGCAATTCTTCCATGGTGTGGACCATGCTGACGGTGGTATAGAAATGTGAATCCACCAGCGGCTTTTCCGCGCGCGGTGAGTACTTGCTCATGACATACGCGGTCGAGCGGTGAGCGTCCACGTGGTCGGCCCCGTCCTGAGCATCGTCTTCGATTACAAAGATTGCGGTGTCGTCCCAATAGGCGCTGTGGGACACCGCCTCCACGACACGACCAACTGCGAGGTCATTGTCTGCAACTGACGCGCGTGGAGTTGGTCCTCCCGGACGCGTTCCCGCGGTATGGTCATCAGGCAAATACAGCAGGATGAATTGCGGCAATTCTTTCGCCGTTCCCCGCGCTTTGACAAACTCGTCGAATTCCCGCAGGAACTCATCAGCCCGCAATTGATCCGGATAACTGGTATTGAAATCGGGATAGGAAGGATCGTAGTGATCGCGCAATGCAGCCTTGGTCGGCCGCGTACGTTTCATTTGCGGCACCGGCCAGGGCCACGGGCTTGCTCCTCCGCGAGGATTGCCAAGAGTCGCCGGAAGCGGATCGCCCTTTCTGATGTACGCTTTCGAGCAGGGCGCAGAGGTCGGAGAGGGCGTTCCTTCCTTGGGGGACTTTGCCTTCTGGCTCCTGCACCATACAGCTTGGATGAACTCCCCGTAGATGCGATAAGTCAGGCCACTCTTGGCGAGGTTGTCCCAGATAAAGCCTGTAGCGGGATCGTCAATGTCTGGGATGTCCTGCTCCAGCGGCAACTCTTCGGCCATGGTGCCATCGGCGTCGTAGTTTCGCTCACGGCTGCGATAGCCGATCGGCCAGTTTTTCTCGTTGTAGTCGGAAGTGATTGCTGCGTTCGACCATATGTGTCCGTCACCCGAAACCTCTCCGCTATCGTAGAAGTTGTCGAGCACTCCAAACTGCAGGGCCAGCTTATGAAGATTGGGAGTGACCTCGGCTCCGTAGAGGGTGAGGGAGGGATCGCCATCGCCGACCGGCAAGTCGCCGAGCACCTGGTCATAAGTGCGATTTTCTTTCAGGATATAGATCACGTGCCGGATCGGGTTTTTTCCACCGGTAAACTCAAATTTGCCAGGATCGGTGTACAGGAGATTGTCTTCTTCAACTTGTTTCGTATAGTCCGCGAGATTCCGCCCGATGTCCGCCAGACTGAGTCGCGCGATCGAACCGCCGATCAAAGTCGGGATGTAGGGATGCTCTTTTCTTTTGCGCTCTCCCTTCAGAGTCCCTTGCATATTGTTCGGACCGCTGCCCTGGCCTTTCGCCGTCGCAATCAGCAGATCGTTGCCGGAAATTGCGAGTGCGCTCGGATACCATTCGGTCGGAATGAAGCCGATCGGTGATTCACTGCTGGGAAAAACGCTTCCGCTGGTGATAAGACCCGAAACCTCTTTCGTTGCAAATACGGCAATCGCATCGAGCGAGGCAGTCGCGACGTACAGAAGCTTGCCGTCTGGCGAGATAGCGATCGCCAGTGGAACGGATCCGCGGCCCTGCTGGCCAGTGGAATAAACAAGCGGAGCAAGGCCGGCTTTCACGTCCACGGCTGCGACAGTGTCCGCATTGGCCAGAGCGACGTAAAGTAGGTCTTCATTCGGACTCAGCACCATCGTTGTCGGATGCTGGCCGGGGTCGCGCGCACCCAAAGGAATCCGGCGCACAACTTTGCCCGTTTCGAGATCCAGTTCTGCGATTGAGGAATCATTCCAAAGGCTCACCCAGGCTTTACTGCCGGCCTTGTTAGCAACTGCGGTGTACGGATATGCGCTCGGAATGTAGCGGTTCCGGCTTAGGTCGAATGACTGCACGACCGTGCCGGAGGCAACATCCAGAAGTACTGCATTGTCGGAAATATTGTTGGCAACGAGCAATCGATCGCCCTTTGGGCCTGGCACGACAGCAAATCCCGCCGGATAAGGCAATGCGGTTCCGGGAGCGGTCTTGCGCACACCAAATGAAACCACTTTCCCATTGGCGAGTCGCTGCGGAGCAATTTTGATAAACCGCTCCGCAGTAACCTCTCCATCTGCAAATCGATACACCGCGATGCCATTCCCTGTGCTCTTTGGCTTGGTTCCATCAGGATCAGTGATTGACCCCATCGACGCATAAAGATGTTTCCCATCGCCCGAAAATGCAAGGCCGATAAAGTAGCTCTGGTGGGTGGTCGTTTCATCGCTGAGCCGGTCGTCAGGGAAATCGCGCAGCTGATTGCTTCTGAGATCGAGAATCGCGATTGACTGGCGCGCGCCCGTCTCCTGCGTGCCATATCCCTGATTGAGGAGCGCTGCGTATAGCCCATCAGGACTGATTGCGATGATCGCGGGAAAACTATTGGTGCGGCCGAGGTAGCCGGGCACCGGCAGGGTCAGGCTTTTGCTGGTCGGTAGATTGATTCGGCTGGAACGCTGCGCAGCGCGCGCACCCACGAATACGAGAACAAGTGCCGATAAGCCCAACAACGACAGAAGTGCAATTTTTTTCACGACCTAAGGACCTCGCGAAGTTTTATCACTCGATTGCCAGATCGTGCAAATGAAGTCATCTCAGCAGAACAGCAGTTTTCTCATCGCTTGCGGTTCAAAGCTCCCTCAAATCTCTAAGGCATGCGTTCAAGCAGGTCGATGCGGTATTGCTCACACCGATTGCCATGGACCAGGCGCCAACGCGTGTCCTCGAGCCAGGTTTCGTGCACCACATCTCCGGTCTGGACGTGATAGTCGACAACTGGTAGCCAGTGAACGAGCAGCAGGTGGCCTCCAGCCATGTGGTGGTCGGCGATCCTATCTTTCGCGCGCGTGAAGTCCTCGATAGACCAGTAGTAAGCAACCTCAGAGACAACCATGAGGTCAAAGTCCTGATCGGGAAACTCGTCGGGCACCGCCATGCGAACGAACTTGACTCCTGGAAGCTCTGCGCAGCGGGCCCGCGCACGGTCGAGAGCGCGCTCTGAAATATCGATACCCAACAGTTGGTCGCACTTCTCGGCCAGGCGTGACGTCAGTACTCCAATCGAGCAACCGATTTCAATGCCTTGGTGATAGCGGTCACGCGGAAGAATGGCCACCGTATGCTGGTACTTGGCGGCTTCGTAGGCCGACGTCTCGAAGTCAAACGGGTCTGATGTTCGAGCGTACAAATCCTCAAAGAAATCCCGCCGCAATGTCTCGCTCATACGCCGTGCCTTAGTGTTTCGGCGAATTAAAGATCGCGAAAACTGCCCCTTGTGGATCGGCGATGACCGACAATCGCCCGACATTCTCGATTGTCATCGGATCAACATAGAGCTTCGCGCCCATTTGCTTCGCCTTGGCAGCGGACGCGTCGACGTCGTCTACCCAGAAATAAGCCAGCCAATGTGGAGGTACTCCGGGCTGGCGGTGAGCAGAGGGCGGGACACCTCCAATGAAATGTTCGCCATTCTTGATATGCAGGTAGCCTGATTTATCATTCTCGCCCGGCATAATCTGCCATCCGAAAAGACCGGAATAGAAATCACTGGCACGCTTGACATCGGGCGTACTTAGATCTGCCCAGCAAAGCGATCCGGCAACGCCTGCGATTCCAATTCCACTATTTTTCGCCGCCTGCCATACGCAGAAATGGGCGCCCGCCGGATCTTGTATTACGGCCATACGCCCCAGATCCATTACGTCAAAAGGCGGGACGATCACGGTGCCACCCAACTGCTTCGTTTTCGCGGCCGCCTGATCGGCGCTGTCGACGGCGATATAGATCATCCAGTTGGGAGGCACTCCATTCGCTCGTTGATCCTGCCGCAGCGTGTAGCCGGCTGCTGCGTCCCGGCCTTCCAGTTTGAAGAGCGTATAGACCTCATTGGGGCCAATCGGCGAGTCCTGTGGGCTCCAGCCAAACAGAGAACTGTAAAAAGCCTTGGCGGCTGTTTGATCGGTCGTGCCGAGTTCAATCCAGCAGAACGATCCAGCGGAATGCTTATCGATCTTGGTCATAGTGGCAAGAGTTTATCCCATTCAGGGTGGGGACATTGTCAACAAGAGATGAAACTGGTAGATTGCGGGGTGCCTGCGAAAGTCTTTACCACAGGACCATGCAGAGGATACGCAGAAAAATCGTGCGGCTCAACTTCGAACTGCCGTTGAGCCGAATTTTTACTTGAGATTCTTCCCTACCCACTCTTCAATTCGCGCCAGGGCCTTATTCAGATTCTCAAGTGAGTTCGCAACACTGAAGCGAAGATAGCCTTCGCCATAAGCTCCAAACGCGGTGCCCGCGAGGGCAGCAACGCCCGCTTCGTCGAGTAAAGCGTCCGCGAGTTTCTTTGAAGGCCATCCAGTTTTTGTAATATTCGGAAAGGCGTAGAAGGCGCCCTTGGGCATCCGGCACGAAAAACCCTTGATGTTGTTCAGGCCCGCTACGAACTTATCGCGCCGGCGGCGGAACTCGCTGCTCATCCTGTCGACCGACGACTGATCGCCGCGCAACGCTTCGATGCCAGCCATCTGGGTAAAGCTGGCGGTACACGAAGTTGCATTGGTTGCGAGCTTTGCAATCTGGCTGGCGAGGTCGGGCCGCATTACTCCGTATCCCATGCGCCACCCAGTCATCGCGTAGGTTTTCGAAAAGCCGTCCAAAAGGATGGTGCGTTCTTTAAATCCAGGCACGCTCATGATCGAGAAATGTTCGCCGTCGTAGATCAGGCGGCTATAAATCTCATCCGATAGAATCAGGATGTTGCGGTCGCCGATCGCTTCGGCGATCTCGAGAATATCTTTCTTGGTCAGGATGCCGCCCGTCGGATTATGGGGTGAGTTGAGAATGATCAAGCGAGTGTGATCGGTAATCAGCGAGGCTAATTCTTTGACGTCAACCGAAAAATCCCGATCTTCCCGCAGCGGGATCGGAACGCCTTTGCCGACCGAGTAGTTGACCATCGACTCATAAATAGGAAATCCTGGATTGGGATAGATAACTTCATCCCCTGATTCAATCAATGCCAGGATAGTAAAGAAAATAATTGGCTTTCCGCCTGGGACAACGACCACCTCATCGCTCGAAACAGGCACCTTGCGCGTCCTGCTTACATAATCCGCGATGGCCTGTCGCAGCTCTGGAAGGCCGGCCGCCGGGCCGTAGTGCGTCCAGCCCTTTCGAAGAGCGTCAATTCCGGCTTCAACAACGTTCGCTGGAGTGTCGAAATCCGGCTCGCCGATTTCGAGGTGGATGATTTCTTTGCCTTGTTTTTCCAGCGCGCGGGCGCGATTCAGGACTTCAAAGGCGGTTTCTGTGCCGAGCCGTGACATCCGGCCGGCGAGACGGAGCTCCAGCATTGTTGTCGGTTCCATGACGGCGGATGGCATTATAACGCCTCGCCCATTAGCTTGGCCGCTCGCATGTTTGCGCGGGGCATGAAGCACCAGAATTGACTGGAGGGCGCTACTCGGAGATCGTGCTCTCTTCGCTCTGGGCTCGCAGCAGCCGCTCGACCGAGTAGGGCGCACGCTGCGCTGGCTCGTGATAGTGCCGGACTTGCATCTCGCCCAGAAGTCCAATTGCGAGCAGATTGAAGCCCACTAGCAGTAGCACGGAAGCGAACAACATAAGCGGGCCGTGCTTCACCATGACATCCGCTTGATGAAGCAACTTCTGAGCCAGCAGCCAGAGACCAACCGAACACCCGGCAAAGATACTCAACATCCCGACCGTCCCGAAAAAGTGCAGCGGCCTTGCCAGATACCGCAACAGAAAACGGATCGTGATCAAGTCAAAGAACACGCGGAAGGTGCGGGAAATACCGTAGTGTGAAGCACCGCGTTCCCGGTTCACGTTCTTGATTGGGACTTCGATGATGGTTGCGCCGTGCCATGACGCCAGCGCCGGAATGAAGCGATGCAATTCTCCGTACAGCGGAACTTGCTCCAGGATCTCGCGACGGTACGCCTTGAACGTAGTTCCAAAGTCGTGGATGTCTACGCCGCTGAACTTCGCCATCAACCAGTTGGCGCAGCGTGACGGGAAGCGACGCAGCCAGAAGTTGTCCACGCGGTTTTTTCGCCAGCCGCTGACGATGTCGTATCCCTCGGCAATTTTTTCCAGGAAGATAGGGATGTCCGCGGGATCATGCTGAAGGTCGCCGTCCATAGCGATGATGTATTCGCCCCGCGCATGGTCAAAGCCCGCCGCCAGGCCTGCGGTCTGACCGAAGTTGCGACGCAGCTTTACGACGGTCACCCGGCTATCTACCGCGGCAATCTCGCGCAGGAGCGAAAACGTGCCATCGTTGGAGCCGTCATCCACCAGGACCATCTCAAAGGTTTCGCCGTTGGCCTCCATGACAGCCTTCAGCCGAGCGTACAGGTCGGTTACGTTCTCCTGTTCATTATGGAGAGGTACTACGATTGAATATTTGAGCACTTGTTTAATTATACGGGAGTGGCTGGCGCCTCCGCAGTGACTTCTGTGAGACATGCTGCTTCCCTGCTAGAAAACGTGACCCAGCTGGAAGAACCATTTTTTGTGCCCGGTATCGCCCGCGCTGGCGCCGATTAGGAGGGGTCCAATCGCCGTCTCCGCGAGAACTCCCGCGGCGACATCATTGGGAAATTTGCTGGATGTCGGCACCGCATACATTTTGCCAAACTCGTACGCTCCGAATGCATACACCCTTTTCCCTACGAAGGGCGGCAAGGTAAGCAAATCATGCAAATAGCCAGCGCGAAAATAGTAATACTGATTGCCGTACAGTTCGTTGGTGCCGTACGCGCTCAACCGCGCCGGGCCACCGAGAAAAAATTGCGGCACCCCGATACGCCGGGATCCAAACGTTGTACCGCCTTCCGCCTGGACAAAAATCGACGACGGCTTTGTGATGGGCTGGAAGTACATCCACTGACCTTGTAGCGACGGGAAGGGACCGGTTGCTCCCGGGTTGGTATCGAACCATTGAAAAGTAGTCTCGAAACTGTAACCGTCGCGGGGAGCGATCGGGTCATCGGTGTGCGTGCTCAGGAAATGAAACTTGGTATCCCCGACCCGGCCCGCCGTTGAAGCGAACTGCGGCGTCCCCAGGCGCAGCTGTGTGTCTAAATATCCAACTTCATAACCGGCTCGAACTTCGCTAAAGCGGCTGAATCCATATCCCACGTCGCCGCCAACGTGCGTGCGATACAGCCGGTAATCCGCCTGCGGATCATTCTTGCGAAACACTTTGAAGGCCGAACTCGAAGCATCGGCATGAGGTGCGACAAACCATTTGCTCATCGCCGTGAACGGCCGGTACAGTTCGGTCGAGGCTCCGTACGTGTTCCCAAACTGCACATCGGTGCGCCACTCGGAGCGGTATCCGGCAATATCCATGAAGGTCAGTCGCGTAAGAAGCGTGTAGGTCACATCGTCATTTTCAGAGCCATCCACCGCGAACGCAGCCTGGAGGATAGGAGGAGCGTAGTTCTTCTCGTGGACTGTAATGACGAGACCATCTTGTCCATCGCGTTGCGCCAGAACATAGTCAGCGCGGTCAAACTTTCCGATTGCCGTAAGGCGCGTCAACAAATTGTTGATACGAGTATCGTCGACCGGTTTTCCTGTCAGCGGCGCAAGATATTGCTCGAGATGGCGAGACGCCTCTGGATTCGTCCCCTCCACCTTAACGAATTGAGGAACGGGTACCGTGTCTCGCTCGCGCGCCTTCCGTGCCTTCAGGTACTGCTGCCACGACTGATCATCAACCGAATACGGCGCGAGCACCATCGCTTTCGATTCGGCCGCTTGCGCACCGATCCCAACGATGGTGTCCGCTTTGAAGTAATCCAGCGAGTTGTAGGCCCGCAGGTTGACGTTCACGATTAGGTCCGCACCTGCCATGCCGCGAATTTCATTATCGCGGATGACCACATCGATGGACCGTCCCAGCACGTCGAACACCGATTGAATCTTCTTCGGGTCGGTCGGAGCCACTTCAAGATGAACCGCGATGACAATCTCGGCGCCCATTTTTCGCACCACATCGCTGGGAAGATTTCCCAGCAGGCCGCCATCCACGTAAACGTGTTCGTCGTCTCGCACGGGCGAGAAGAGTGCTGGGATCGACATCGTGGCAAGCAGCGCCGTTTGCAGGGACCCGTCCTCGAATACTTTTTCCTTCGCGGAAACCAGGTCAGTCGCTACGCAGCGAAACGGGATCGGCAACTGATCAAAGGATTCCATGTTGGAATACGCCAATGTCTCTCGGTCAATCAGCATGCTGACGTTGTGTCCGGTATTCAAGCCGGAACCCACAGACAACTTCCGCTGTTTCAGGCCCATCACGATCGAATTCTGATACGCACGCTGGTCTTCCTTCCGGCGAAAAGAAAGATCTTCATAATGTGTTTCACCAGCAATGATTTCTGCCCAGTCCTGATCGCGGACAAACTGCTCCAGTTGTTGCGGGCTCTTGCCCGTCGCATACAACCCTCCAATAAGGCCGCCCATGCTGGTACCGGCAATGTAGTCGATCGGAATGTGGTGCTCCTCAAACCAGCGCAGCACGCCGATATGGGCAAACCCCAAGGCTCCGCCGCCTTCGAGGACCACTCCGATACGCGGGCGCGATTTTCCCGCTTGACGATCGGCAGGTACGGTAGCGTCCGCGAATGATTGAGGTCGCGGATTGTCCTGAGCAAACGAGGCAGTGGCAAGGGCTAGCAAAATAAAGACAGATGCAAGACGGAACATTCCGGTTCTCCCTGACCGCGAAGACTCATGGACCGCGCCTGTGCGCAAGAATCGCGGCTTGGTCCGCACCTTACCACGATTCATGAAACGGCCTGACAGGGCTAAATTGACGTGAGAGAATTGGGTGGATATCGCGTGGCCCCGTAGCTCAAATGGATAGAGCACCGGTTTCCTAAACCGGCTATTCCGGTTCAATTCCGGACGGGGCCTCCATAAGGTACGGAGGCCGTCTTCCGATCGCCGAAGAACCTCCACCGACGAAGTGCACAATCTCCAGCCGGTCTCCATCGCGTATGGCCGTTTGCGCCCACTGATCGCGCGGCACAATCTCACGGTTAAGTTCAATCGCCACGCGATCCGACTTCATGCCCAGCTGCTCGACGAGCGCGTGCAGGCTCTCCACCGGAGCCAGGGAACGATTCTCTCCGTTGATGGTGAGGTTCATGAGCTACTAATTCTCACAGTCCCATAAGAAGCAGCAAGCGGAGGAGGCGAACCTAAAAGAAGCAAAGATCGTACTAGCCGGTGGAACGCAGGCGGAACTTGCGAGTGGCCGTACGCCCCGAGTAGCTTGCCTGGACGAGAACAGAAGAAACGGCGAGTACTGCCTCATCCACCTGAAAACTCATTTCGGCGTTGCCGCTGGCATCGGTGAGAACCTGGGCATAGTAGGGAGCAGCGTCGGGGCGCGCGAAGCGAAATGTCAGCCGGGCGCCTTCGGCAGCGGCGCCTCCGTCCGTAACCCGCAGATGCATCATCAGGTTGCCGCCGGCGTGCACTGAATTGGAGTTGAGCCACTCCATTTCCAATTCCTTGATTCCCGAGAGCGTTTCCGGACTCTCCCGCTTGTCGAGCAGCGAGTCGAGCTTCCCTTCCCGAATGGCGTCCAGTACCTGGCGATGCTGCTCGCGCAGCATTTTTTCTTTATGCGGATCCCCGTCATCGCCTTCTGAGCTGACCAAGGCATATGGTACTGCTCGTTTTCCGATGCACCGCCCTTTGACGAATACCTGCGTCTGCAAGAGGCGCTCGCTTTCGCGGGCTTCGCTCTGCACGTGGTAGACCGTGTCTTGCTGCTTGATATCGGTATTAAAGCCAAAGATCATGAGGGACTAGACTTTCGTGTGCGTGAAGACAGATTGCCGAATTAAACGTCTCCGAAACGCGCAGTTTGCTTGACACTTCTGCGAATCAAAATCTAATCTAGAATGTTTACGAGAGTGCTTGGCGCAGATTATATATAGCTCGTCCTATGCCGGACAATTATTTCGCCAGTTACCTGCCCCTTTTGCTGCATTTCATGATCGCTTTTGCGGTCGCGGGCGCTATTGTGACTTTGTCCTGGCTCATCGGGCAGCGTAAACCATCGCGCGCCAAAATGTCCCCTTATGAATGTGGCGTAGCGCCCGTTGGGGATGCCCGCGAACGCTTCTCGGTCAAGTTTTACCTGGTCGGCATGCTCTTCATCTTGTTCGACGTGGAAGCGGTCTTCCTTTATCCCTGGGCAGTGATCCTGCGCGAACTCAAGATGTTTGGCTTTTGGGAGATGATGGTATACGTCGCAATTGTTCTGGTCGGTCTCTTCTACGTCTGGAAAAAGGGCGTGCTCGACTGGGGAGCGACCCGCGGACAGCGAGGGCACGTCTAATGGCTCTGGCTCCCGCAATCACCGACATCGAGCAGTTGAAGTCACACCCGGCGCTGGCGCGGCTGCTGGAGTGGAATACCCTTGCGGTCAAGGCCGCAAAGTTCGACCGCGACGAACTCACACTGTGGGTCGAAAAGGGATTGATTCGCGAGGCCTGCGCGATCCTTCGCGACAATCCGCCTTGTCCGTTCAACTATCTTTGCGACGTCACCGCTGTCGACTGGTTTCCGTCGCAGCCGCGCTTTGAAGTTGTCTATCATCTTCTGTCGCTTCCGAAAAAAGAACGCGTTCGGATCAAAGCACGGCTTGAGGACGCCAGCCCCGTGATCGAGTCGGTCACATCGGTATGGCCGGCAGCCAACTACTTCGAGCGCGAAGTTTTCGACTTGTTCGGAATCCGCTTCACTGGACACCCCCGCCTTGAACGTATCCTGATGCCCGATAACTGGGAAGGCCATCCCTTGCGGAAAGACTACCCGGTAGAGGGGTACCGGTAGGGATCATGACGCAATATCCCACGTCCGCCGTGCTCGAACCGGTTGCAGGTCAGGAGAAAACTCTTGTCCTGAACATGGGGCCCCAGCATCCTTCGACCCATGGTGTGCTGCGGCTTGTCCTCGAGATCGATGGCGAAACTGTCGTGCGCGTCATGCCGGAGATCGGCTACCTCCACCTATCAGCAGGTCGTTCCGCTTACCGATCGCATCGACTATCTCTGCCCCATGACTAACAACCTCGCCTACTGTTTGGCGGTTGAAAAGTTGCTGGGCCTCGAGATTCCACCGAAGGCGCAATGGATGCGCGTCATGATGAATGAACTCACGCGTATCAACTCCCACCTGGTATGGCTGGGTACCCATGCCATGGATCTGGGGGCGATGACAGTTTTTCTCTATTGCTTCCGTGAACGTGAGGACATTCTGCGGCTGTTCGAAATGGTCAGCGGACAGCGAATGATGAGCTCCTATTTCCGGATCGGCGGCCTCGCGCTGGAACCACCCTTGGGGTTTTTCGAGAAGGTGAAATCATTCGCCGACCGCTTTCCCGGTAACGTAGATGAATACGAAGGACTCCTGACAGGCAACCCGATCTTCTTGATGCGTGTGAAAGGTGTGGCTCACCTGAGCATGGAAGACGCGATTGCGATGGGAGCAACCGGTCCCACGCTCCGCGGCAGCGGGGTGGATATCGATCTGCGTCGTGATGCTCCCTATAGCGGCTACGAAAACTTCAAGTTTAAAGTCCCGGTTTCCGATGGCGGCGACGTATGGGCGCGATACCTCTGCCGCGTCCAGGAACTTCGCGAATCGATCGGCATAGTTCAGCAGGCGTTGGCGGGAATGCCTGAGGGACCCACCAAAGCCGATGCTCCCAAGGTTGTTCTGCCCGACCGCGAGAAAATGAAGACTCAAATGGAAGCCCTCATCTATCACTTTAAGATTATCACCGAGGGCTTTACCGTTCCGGCAGGCGAGGTCTACCAGGCAGTTGAGTCTCCGCGTGGGGAAATGGGCTACTACGTCGTCAGTGATGGGACCGCGAAACCGTATCGTGTCCACATGCGTGCTCCGTCTTATGCCAACCTTCAAGTGCTGGCCAAGATGTGCGAAGGTGGGCTGATCGCGGATGTGATCGCCGCGATTGGATCGATTGACGTAGTGGTCGGAGACATTGACAGATAGCTCATGCGATTTTCTGAAGAGTTCGAAAGACGCTTCGCCGAGATGCTCGGGCATTATCCGACCAGGCGCTCGGTGCTGGTGCCGATGTTGTTATATGCGCAGGACGAGATCGGTTCTCTGACAGATGAGGTGATTACGGAACTCGCGCAGCGCCTCGAGTTGACCGACTTGGAAGTGCGCAACGTGATCAGTTACTACTCGCTGCTCACCACTAAGCCGCGCGGAAAGTACAACGTTCAGGTCTGCACCAATATTGCCTGCATGCTCGTCGGCGGCGAGGAACTGCTGGAGCACTGCAAGAAAAAGCTGGGAGTCAAGAATAAAGGGACCACGCCCGACGGAATGTTCACTCTTGAAGAAGTCGAGTGCATCGGCGCCTGCAGCTGGGCTCCGGCGATTCAGGTCAACTACGACTTTCACGAGAACCTGACCGTCGACAAGATGGATCAGGTTTTGGACCAGTACAGCAAGAAAGGAACGGTCTGAATTTGTAATTGGCAACTTGCAATTTGCAATTGAAGGTGCAAAGGGTTTTTCAATCAGATTACCCATCACAAATCAAATTTCCCTATGGCTTCCCTGGTTTCCCATCCCGATGAAGTGCGGGTCGTTTCGAAGCGCTTCGGCAAAGGCGCGACGAACATCGATCGCTATCTCGAACTGGACGGGTACAAAGCCGTGCAGAAGTCGCTCGGCATGCAGCCGGACGCCATTATTGCCGAGGTCAAAAATTCGGGCCTCCGCGGACGCGGCGGAGCCGGCTTCTCGACGGGAATGAAGTGGTCTTTTGTCCCGAAGCAGTCGGCGCAACCAAAATACGTTCTGTGCAACGGCGACGAGAGCGAACCCGGCACCTGCAAAGATCGCCTGATCTTCGAACACGATCCACACGCAGTCATTGAAGGCGTAATGATCGCGGCCATCGCAGTTGGATCGCACACCGGTTACATCTACATTCGCGGCGAATATCGCTATTTGTCGATCATCATGCAGAAGGCGATCAAGGACGCGTACGCGAAAGGCTTCCTCGGGAAAAATATTTTCGGCAGCGGATACGATCTCGACATCTACTGGCATGGTGGCGCCGGCGCCTATGAAGTCGGCGAAGAATCCGCGTTGATGGAATCGCTGGAAGGCAAGCGCGGCATTCCGCGCATTCGGCCACCCTTCCCCGCCGTGGTCGGACTTTGGGGCGGTCCCACTGTCATCAATAATGCGGAAACTCTCGCCGCTGTACCTCCTATCATGTTGGGCGGCGCGGAATGGTTTGCCGGGCTGGGAACTCCGAAGAATGGCGGCACACGCCTGTTCTGTCTTGCCGGCAACCTGAACAAGCCGGGAGTTTATGAACTTCCGATGGGTTACAACCTCAAAAAGATGATCTACGACGTCGGCGGCGGAATTCCAGATGGGCGTGAACTCAAGGCGGTCGTCCCCGGCGGCTCGAGCACACCGGTGTTAACCATCGATGAAATTGATGTTGCAATGGACTTCGACAGCGTTGCGAAGACAGGATCGATGCTCGGCTCCGGCGGCGTGGTCGTGCTTGACGATTCGAATTGCATTGTCAAATTTGCCCTGCGCACCATGAAATTTTACCGGCATGAGAGTTGCGGGTGGTGCATTCCGTGCCGCGAGGGTACCGACTGGCTGGAGAAGACGCTGAAACGTTTCCATTCCGGCGGCGGCGTAATGAAGGACATCGATAACATCTATTACCTCTCCGAGAACATGCTGGGCAAAACATTCTGTCCGCTCGGAGATGCAGCTGCGATGCCGACGATGGCATTCGTAAAAAAATTCAGACAAGAGTTTGAAGATCACCTGGAAGGCAAGCCTTGTCCGTTTGAAAGAACGGGAAAGATCGAGCACTTGCCGGTATACGCGTAGCTCAGTGTTTGGTCGATCCTCGTTGGTCGCTAGCTAAAAAGAGCGACGCTAACGTGAAGTCCGAATGACCAGCGACCAATGACGAACGACAATTTTATGCCTGATGTCACCTTAAATGTCGACGGAAAGAAGCTCACGGCTCCGGCCGGGACATTGCTGATCGAAGCCTGCAAGAGTGCAGGCATTGAAGTTCCTTCTTTCTGTTACTACCCGAACTTATCTTTGCAGGGCGCTTGCCGCATGTGCGTCGTCAAAGTCGAGAAGATGCCCAAACTCCAGACGGCCTGTACTACCGTCGTTGCTGAGGGCATGGTCGTCGCGACCGACAGTGATGAAGTGCGTCAGGCTCGCAAGGCGATGGTCGAACTGTTGCTCGGGAATCATCCGCTCGACTGTCCGGTCTGCGATGCCGGCGGCGAATGCGAACTTCAGGACATGACATTCTCCTACGGCGCCGCGGAGTCGAAGTTCATGGAGGCAAAGAACCACAAGGAAGAACAGCAGTGGTCTCCAGTGGTGTACTTCGACCGTCCGCGCTGCATCCTGTGTTATCGCTGCGTGCGCGTGTGCGGCGAGGCCATGGACGTCTGGGCCCTGGGCGTGCAGAATCGCGGCGTCGGCTCGGTCATTGCGCCCAATCAGGACGATCACCTCGAGTGCGAAGAGTGCGGCATGTGCATCGACATCTGCCCGGTCGGGGCCCTCACGTCCGGCGCGTACCGCTACAAGACCCGTCCGTGGGAGATGAATCACATCGGTGCGCGGCGACAACCGCGACAAGAGTGGCATCAATAATGACTTCCTGTGTATCAAGGGCCGCTATGCATTCGACTTCGCGCACAGCAAAGAGCGACTCACACGGCCGCTGATTCGCAAAAATGGAAAGCTGACGCCATCGACTTGGGAAGAGGCCTTCGCGCTGATCGGAAAGCGTTTTGCCGAAATTCGAGACAAGGATGGCGGTTCGGCCATCGGCGTGGTTGGATCAAATCGCACCACCAATGAAGAAAACTACTTGCTCTCGAAATTTGCCCGCGTCGCTCTGAGAACGAATAATGTCGATCACCATCGCACGGCAGATTACGCTGCCTTCGCTCGCGCTTTGCGAGGCAAGTCCGGGATGACCGCTTCGATGCGCGAGGTGTTCGAAGCTCCGGCAGTTCTATTGGTTGGCAATGATCCTACCAACCAGCATCCGCTGCTCGCCTACCAGATTCGCAACAATGTACGTTTGCACCGTTCCCGGCTCTACACCATCAACTCGGCGCCCATCAAACTGCGCCGCCAGTCAGCAGCCTTCGGCTTGGTTCCGGCGGGAGCCGAGGCCAAGGCCGTCGGATTCCTCGCCGGCGATGACTCCCTGCTTTCCTCGCTTGTCACCGACATGACGAACGCTCAGGCATGGACGGGTCTGCGGGAAAAGGTTCGCGGCGAACAGAACCTGATCATTGCCTTCGGTTCAGAACTTCGCGGTGCGGACGTCCAGAGGCTCGTAGCATTCGCGTCATCAATGACTGGGGCCAAGCTGATCTGCCTCAGCGACTACTCCAATTCGCGCGGCGCCGCCGACATGGGACTCTACCCCGATCTCCTACCCGGCTATCAAACCCTTGCCGATGCTTTGCAATTCCGAACTGAATGGGGCAATATCTCGTCCGAACGTGGACTGAACCTGCCGGAAATGATGGGCGCTGCTGCCAGTAACAAGCTGAAAGCGCTGTATGTCATGGGCTCGAATCCGGTTGGTCGTCTTGGCATCGATCCCACCGCGCTCGCCAAATGTTTCGTGGTTGTTCAGGAGATGTTCCTGACCGAGACGGCCAGCCTTGCCGACGTTGTCTTGCCGGCTGCCAATGCTTACGAGAAAGAAGGCACCGTCACAAACACCTGCGGCGATGTTCAACTCGCCAAGAAAGCGGGAGACGTTTCTGGAACAAAACCCGACTTCGAGATGATCGTTCGCATTGCAGACGCGATGGGTTTCGATGTTCGCAAGCTCGTTCCATTTGGCCGTGGCACTCGCGCCGATATGGGACAGACTCGCGGTGCCCAATCGGGCGAAGCCGATCGTCACGCCGTCTGGCTCGAAGCCCACAATCTCGAACCCAAGATGACCCCGTTTGATCCGATCGCGATTCTCGATGAAATTCAGCGGGTGGTGCCCGGATACGATGTCTCGCGGATCAATCTGCTGGCCGGGAACGATCAGCACACTGAAATTGCCGTAAGCGGGCCCAGCATCTTGCACAACCCGGACCTTATCGTCCCTGCAAATGACGATCTGTTTACGTCGGGAACATTGGGACGTTATTCGCATACATTAAATTCAGTTATGGAAAATAAGCGCGCAGAGACTGAGGTTGCGGCGGATTGATCACTAACAACTAACAGCAAGCGGGCGAGGGCGCCCGCCTCACACCAACAAGACCACAGGAAATCACGGACACTTCGTTGAGCATAACGACTTTTGCCATCATCTCGATCATTAAGTCTGCGGCGGTGGTATTCGTCCTGCTTACGGCAGTTGCGTACAGCGTCTGGCTGGAGCGCAAAGTGTCTGCGCATATTCAGAACCGGTGGGGTCCCACGCGCGTAGGTCCGTTCGGATTGCTGCAACCGCTGGCCGACGGAGTGAAGTTCATTTTCAAGGAAGATCTCACCCAGCCCTACGTTTACAAGACGCTCTATATCGCTTCGCCGATCATTGCGGTGGTATTTGCGATCACGGCAATTTCGGTGATCCCGTTTGGGAACTCGATCACCATCGGTCCCATCACCACGCAATTGCAGATCACCGACTTAAATATCGGACTGCTGGTGGTACTCGGCATCACTTCCATGGGCGTGTACGGAATCGCCCTGGCCGGATGGTCTTCCAACAGCAAGTACTCTTTGCTCGGCGGCCTGCGCGCCAGCGCGCAGATGATCAGCTACGAGGTTTCGCTAGGGCTTTCGCTGATCCCGGTGCTCATTTTCGCGGGAAGCTTCAGCCTTCGGGAAATCGTGAACAAGCAGCACCATCTGCACTGGAATTTTTTCTTCTTTCCATTTGGGACGCTGGCGTTCTTCATTTATCTGATTTCGGCATATGCGGAGACTAATCGCACTCCATTCGACCTCCCGGAAGCCGAGTCGGAACTGGTTGCCGGCTATCACACCGAATACAGTGCAATGAAATTCGCCATGTTCTTCATGGCTGAATACTCCAACATGGTGACGGTGGCCTGTCTCTCAACGCTGTTGTTCTTCGGCGGCTGGCTGGGACCGGTATTCGGGCCACCGATTGTGCAGTCACTGCTGCCCGTTTTGTGGTTCTGCCTGAAAGTTTTCTTTTTTATGTTTCTATACGTCTGGGTGCGTTGGACGCTTCCACGTTTCCGCTATGACCAGCTCATGGCATTTGGCTGGAAGGTTTTACTGCCGGCGGCAATTGCTAATCTGGTCCTGGCAGCCCTGGTAGTTGCGTTGAAGCCCGGAATTTGGCTCGTGAACTGAAATGCATCTGATCCTGTTTCTATTCTTCGGCGGAATCTGCGTAGCGGGCGCAGTCAACCTTCTGGTGCAGCGTCATCCCATCAACAGCGCCCTGTCGCTGGTGGTAGTGATGGCTTCCCTGGCGGGCGAGTATCTTTTGCTGGGCGCGGAGTTTGTCGCTGCCATTCAAGTGATCGTTTACGCCGGCGCGATCATGGTGCTGTTCATCTTTACGATCATGTTGCTGAACGCGGGCGAGGAAGTACGTAGCAAAGGCAGCCGAGTTGCGGCGATGCTTGGTGTACCGGGGGTTATGATCGCCGGCGTCCTGATTGCCTGGATTTTGCTGCGACATTCCAACACTGCAGCGGTTTCTATGTTCGCCCTGCCCGGCGATCCGCGGGCCATTGCGCGACTTCTCTTCCGCGATTTTCTGTTGCCGTTTGAAGTCACTTCTGTTTTGATCCTGATCGCCATCATGGGCGCAGTAGTACTCGCAAGCAAACCGGAAGCCGTTGCCCGGCCAAGCGCTGCCGAGCCCGCTCAACGCGAAGTGCGCGAACTGGTTGCTTCAGGAAGGGAGCGCTGATGGCGATCCCTCTTTCTGCTTATCTGATTCTGAGTGGAATCCTGTTCACGTGCGGCGTGCTCGGATTCCTGATCAAGCGCAACATCATCACGATTTTCATGTCGATTGAATTGATGCTCAATGGCGTAAACCTGTCGTTCGTAGCATTCGCCGCGCAATGGCACTCTCTCAGCGGACAAATCTTTGTCTTCTTCGTAATGGTAGTCGCTGCGGCGGAAGCAGCCGTCGGGCTCGCCATCATCATTGCTGTGTATCGGACGCGAGAAACCCTGAATGTTGACCAGGTAAACCTGCTCAAATTATGACGCAGAACCCTTATCTCTGGCTGCTCCCGGTCCTGCCGCTCGCGGGAGCGACGATCAATGGCGTCTTCGGGCGCCGGTCGTCCAAAAAGGCGATCACAACCATTGCGTTGGTTTTCTGCGGCGCAGCGTTCCTGCTCGCTCTCAAAATCGCATTCGGTTTTTCCTCGGCATCGGCACCGTATTATTTCGATCTCGCCCACTGGATTCGCGCCGGTAATTTCGAGGCCGACTTCAGTTTTTATCTCGATCAGCTCTCGCTTGTAATGTTGCTGGTCGTCACCGGCGTCGGCTTCCTGATCCACATCTACTCTGTCGGCTATATGGCGGATGACGATGGCTACTACCGCTTCATGTCTTACTTGAACCTGTTCATGTTCTTCATGCTGACGCTGGTGCTGGCGAAGAACTACCTCCTCATGTTCATCGGTTGGGAAGGCGTGGGGCTGGCGTCATATCTGCTAATCGGATTCTGGTTCACGAAGGACTCAGCTGCGTCTGCTGGTAAGAAGGCATTCATAGTCAACCGTATTGGCGACTTCGGATTTCTGATTGCGCTGTTCCTGATCATCCAGCATTTCGGATCTCTCGACTTCACGCGCGTGTTCGCTGCCGTGCAACCTTTGCAGCCGGAAGTCGCGGGCACCGGGCTGCTGACTTCGATCGGACTGTTGCTGATGGTCGGAGCCGCCGGCAAGTCCGCGCAGATTCCGCTCTACGTCTGGTTGCCCGATGCGATGGAAGGCCCGACACCAGTCTCCGCTCTGATTCACGCCGCAACCATGGTAACGGCAGGCGTCTACATGGTGGCGCGATCGCACGTGATCTTTGAACGCGCGCCCGGAGCTCTTACCGTAGTCGCGGTCATCGGCACACTGACTGCGCTCTTTGCCGCGACTATCGGCATCGCCCAAACCGACATCAAGAAAGTTCTCGCCTATTCAACCGTTTCCCAACTCGGATACATGTTCATGGCGTGCGGCGTGGCCGCGTTCTCGGCGGGCATTTTCCACCTCATGACGCACGCCTTTTTCAAAGGGCTGCTCTTTCTCGCGGCAGGTTCAGTGATTCATGGAGTTGGCGGTGAGCAAGACATGCGAAAGATGGGTGGGCTGCGGTCGTTCATGCCGTGGACATTCGGCACCATGGGGATTGCCACCCTGGCAATTGCCGGGATTCCGCCACTGGCGGGCTTCTGGTCGAAGGACGAGATTCTGTGGCGGGCTTACAATGCAAACCCGCTGTATTGGCTGATCGGAGTGATCACGGCTTTCATCACTTCCTTCTACATGTTCCGCCTGTTGTATATGACGTTCGCGGGCGACTATCGCGGCTCACGGTCGAGCGAAACTCATGGCCACGACGATCACGGTCATGGACACGGTCACGGCCTGCCTCACGAAAGCCCATGGGTCATGCTCGGGCCATTGGTCGTGCTCGCGATTTTGTCGGTGGTTGGCGGCTTGGTTGGAATCGGCAACGGATTCGAGCACTTCTTGGCTCCGGTTTTTAACACTGCTCCCGGCGCTGAAATCGTCGCAGAAGCTAGCGGAGAAGCCGCAGGCAAAGGCATGGAGTTCTTTCTGATGGGAGTGTCCGTGACAGTTGCTTTCGCCGGCTGGTTCCTGGCGTACTTTCTCTACAGCCGCCGCCCGGAACTTCCGGAACGCATCGCCACTCGCTTCGGCGCCTTCTACCAAGCTGTCGTCAACAAGTATTACGTTGACGAACTGTACGCTTCGCTGTTTGTAAAACCGTTACTTGAAGGGTCCACCGAAATCCTCTGGAAAGGCGTGGACCAAGGTGTGGTCGATGCTTCGGTAAATAATGCCGCTGACTCCGCGCGCCATGTCTCCGATAGAGTGCGCCACATGCAGTCCGGCAATCTTCGTTCCTACGCTGGATGGGTCGCTGCCGGCGGCGCGGCTGTGATCGCCTACATGGTCTGGATGGGGGTGCGATGAATACCGCGAGCCTCAATCCGTACATTCTCTCGCTGGTGACGTTCATTCCACTTGCCGGAAGTTTGCTGCATCAAGCTCTTCGCCCTTGCCATTTCTCTCTTGGCATTCGTCGCGTCCCTGCATCTGCCAGTGCACCTGCACCGCAGCGCCGCTGGTTTCCAGTTCGAGATCAACAAGCAATGGATCACCACGCCCAACATTCACTACCATATGGGGATCGACGGCATCTCCGTCTGGCTGGTCGTACTGACCACTTTCCTTACGCCCCTGTGCGTGCTGATCTCGTGGACTTCGATTCATGAGCGCGTAAAAGAATTCTTCATCCTCCTGCTGCTGCTCGAAACGGCGCTAATCGGTGTCTTCACGTCCCTGGATCTCTTCCTGTTCTACTTTTTCTGGGAAGCGACGCTTATTCCGATGGCGCTGCTGATCGGCATGTACGGACATGGGCGGCGCGTCTATGCGGCCGTCAAATATTTCCTGTTCACGATGATCGCGTCTGTCTTCATGCTGGCCGCGATCATCTGGCTTTACAGCAAGACCGGCAGTTTCGATTTCGTCGACATCCAGAATGCGATCCGTGGCGGCCATGTCGAAAACTTCGCCGCTGCCGCCCAATGGCTCTTTCTTGGTTTCTTCGTTGCCTTCGCTGTAAAAGTTCCGCTCTTCCCTCTTCACACTTGGCTGCCAGATGCTCACGTGGAAGCTCCAACTGCCGGCTCGGTCCTGCTGGCGGGCGTCCTTCTCAAGATGGGCACCTATGGACTGCTGCGTTTCAACCTTGGATTGTTCCCGGAGCAGTCGCACCAAAATGCCTGGTGGATCGTGATGCTGGCGCTGATCGGCATCATTTACGGCGCGTTAGTTTCGCTGGTGCAACCGAACATGAAGAAGCTGATCGCCTACTCTTCGGTCAGCCATCTGGGATTTGTCGTGCTCGGCACATTCAGCTTCACCCAGGCCGGGCTGGACGGCGCTGTCTTCGTCATGCTGGCGCATGGTATCGCGACCGGTGGACTTTTCATGCTGGCAGGCATTTTGTACGAGCGCCGGCATACCTACGAAATTTCGGACTTTGGCGGGCTCGCCACACCGATGCCCAAATACGCGGCGTACTTTCTGTTTGTGGTGCTAGCCTCGGTCGGGCTGCCGCTGCTCAACGGCTTTATCGGAGAATTTCTGGTATTGAGCGGAGCCTTTCAGGCGAAGCCGATCTACGGAATCCTGGGGGCGACCGGAATTATCTGGAGCGCAGGCTACCTTCTCTGGATGTATCAGCGGGTCTTTTTCGGCGTCGTGAAGCACGACGTGAACAAGGTGCTGCCCGACCTTAACCTGCGCGAGAAGGCTGCATTATTGCCGGCGGCCGCAATGGCGCTGCTGATGGGTGTTGCTCCCATTTTGTGGCTGAGTTCCATTGATCCCTCGGTACAAACCGCGCTTGCGCCGTTCGCCCAAATGGCCGCAAAGGTGGTGGGGCAATGAGCTGGACGACGCTCGCTCATGCGTTTCCAATCCTGCTCGCTCAAGCGCAGATATTTGCCGCTCCAAGCGGCGCGGAGTATATGCGCATCCTGCCGGAACTGGTGCTCTCGGTATTCGGCATGATCATCATGGTCGTTGACCCGCTGCTCGATGAGAAACGCAGCCACAAATCCCTGGGTGCAATCGGGATCATCGGCGCGCTGGCCGCGCTGGCATCCACTTACTGGATGGCCCAAAACCCCGGCAGCGCGTTCTGGAACATGGTGCGCGTGGATGGCTTCAGCATCTTCTTTCACGTACTCGTGATCGCGATAGCGGTGGTGGCCATTCTGAGTTCCTATGAGTACATGGCCGTGCAGCGTATTCGCGCCGGTGAATATTATGGTCTGATCCTGTTCGGGACCGTCGGCATGTGTCTGATGTCCTCGGCGGTCGAACTGGTTCTGATCTTCATCGCGCTGGAAATATCCTCGATCTCCACGTACATTCTTGCCGGATTTCGCCGCCGCGAAGCTTCCAGCAGCGAATCGTCCCTTAAGTACTTCCTGCTCGGCTCGTTCGCGACAGCGTTTTTCCTCTACGGCGTCGCCATGATGTTCGGCGCGACCGGTTCCACGAATATTGACGCTATTAGCAACGCGCTGCGCTCAGGTGGAACACCGGCACTGGCGTATGTCGCTATGGCATTGATGTTCATCGGCCTCGGGTTCAAAGTCGCCTCCGCGCCCTTTCACATTTGGACTCCCGATGTCTACGAAGGAGCCCCCGCGCCCATCGTCGGACTGATGTCGACCGGACCGAAAGCTGCTGCATTCGCAGTGTTGCTGCGCGTCATGTTCGAAATCAACGCTCCCGGGCGCTTCTGGGTAATCTGGGTTTCAGCCGCTCTTTCGATGACCCTCGGTAATGTTGGCGCTCTCGTGCAGGACAACATCAAGCGACTGCTCGCCTATTCCTCGATCGCGCACGCCGGATATGTATTGGTCGCTTTCGCCGCGCAACCAGAACTTGGTACATCGGCGGTGATGTTCTACACCGCTGCCTATGCTGCCATGAACGTGGGCGCATTTGCAGTCGTCAGCCACTTCGCGAATGCGGGTGAGAAGTATCTGACCTTGGAAGACTATGCCGGACTGGGGCGCCGTTCGCCGATGCTGGCTGCGACCCTCACTTTCTTCTTGATGTCTCTGATCGGGATTCCGATCACCGGTGGGTTTTTCGGAAAGTTCTACATCTTTAGCGCGGCTCTGAAATCCAATCTGATCGGCCTGACCGTGATTGGACTTGTCAACAGCGCGGTAGGCGCCTACTACTACCTGCGCGTGATCGTTTCGATGTATATGAGCGAGCCGCGTCGAGAAGTCCCGGTTATGCCGACGCCGCCAGCCATGGGGTTTGCCATCGGGCTGTGCGCGCTGGCGACGCTCTATCTAGGGGTATTGCCGGGGCGGGTCCTGGACTATGCAACCCAGTCAGCCAGTCAGTTGCTTCACGGAATAACCGTTTCCGGCAGTTTAATCAATTATTCCAACAATCCAGAGCGATAACTTCTTTCGCGTCTGCTAGTCCGTTATTTTGCATTAACTGCGTACTTCACCTAACCTAAGAGTACAATGTTCGCCCATGGAAGTCCCGCTACATATGAGCCGCCGCTCGGTCTGGGGAGCGACTTTGGGGAGCCCGCTAACGTGGGTCGTCAATGCAGTAATCGCCGTACTTGCATGGAGCGATTCAGTTACCCGGATATTTCCGGAAACCGAGAGCTTGTTTAACCATCTCGCCTTTCTCAATGATCTTCCATTGCACTGGAAAATCATCGTTCTGCTCGGCGCTAATATTTTCCTCGTGGTTGAAGGGGCAGCGCGGGTAATTCGCAAAGAAGTGATTCAACGCAACGAATACCACATCAAGCTGAAACAGATTGAGGAGGCCAGGCCACATATTGTCCTTCGCGAGCCGGAAGCGGCCTATATTGCGCCTGTCGATGTCCAAGCGGTTGGCAATGTAATGAATACTGTCTCATTCATGGCGGTGCGGTTTGTAAACCAGCCGCAGGGACCTTACCCAAATTCCGTCGCCCGTGATGTTCGGGTTAAGTTGCGTTTTTTTGAACCTATACCGGCCGGCCGATTATTGTTGGCAATCGACGGCAGGTGGGCCGATACTGACCAGCCATCGATTCGAGACTGGCGCCGGTCCCCGACTGACCCTCTCAGGATGGAGTTTGGGATCGAGGAAGGACACAGTCTGGACATTGCGTTTAGAGATGACCAGACGGGAGAGTTTTACGCATTCAACAATGAAAACTTCCACTATCCGCTAATGAAAAAACCGGAACACTTGCTTGTAGGCCAACACTTCATGGTCAGGATTACCTTGCTGGGGCCGTGGGTTAATGAGACTTTTGAGTTTCAATTTGCCAATGACTCCGGCAGAACGAAGATAGTGCCGCATGTGCTGGCGTCCTAAAGCACGATTCTCCCGCATTCCTCGTCCTCACTCGACAGATACAGACAGATCCCGTCTCGAAAAGATCCAAGCAGCTCCCAGCGAGAAGACCGCCACTTCAATCCACGCCAAAAGCACCAGGCCGATACTTGCATTCCAGCTCTCGGCGAAATCTGCCCCGATCAACGGCTCCAGCAGGCCATGGACTGGAATTACGTATTTCGAGAATGTATCTCCGCGCAAGGCCAGCAGGGCGGGAATGCCGGCCAACACCCCCGCTCCTATTGCAGCGAACAGCGGAGGTAAAAATGTCGACAGCAAGAGGGTGAGCGATGCTGTCAGGGTGCAGACTGTCCACAACGCCAGCATTCCAAACCACATTGCGCTTTCGCTGAAGCCATAACGGCCCAGCAGCCAACTGGCCGTGAATCCCATGCAGAAACAAAAGATCCCGAGTACCAGCGCGATCCCTGCAAGCAATCCTGCAACATACTGTCCGCGCGATATCCCTTTTGACAGGACAGCCAGGATGCGACGTGACCGCTGGTCGGAATGAATCGCAGAACTCCCGAAGAATAGACCGAACGTTACCGAGTACACCGCCAGTTGCCGGAAAATCATCAGTGCATCGTCCGGACCGGAGCGAGGGTCGGCAAAAATTCCAAATGTGGCCCATCCCACCACCCATAGCAAAAGGAAAAACAGCGGCCAGCGCTGCTCGCGCGCAAAGTTAGTTGCGATAAGAACGATCGGTCTCACGACACTGTCCCGGACTCCCCCGCAACAACATCATTAGGCACCGGATTCGTCAATTCCAGAAACAACTCTTCCAGCGACCTGCGCACCGGATTAATGCTGACGACTTCCCCGCCCTCAGACCAAACACGTTCAATCGCTTCGCGCTGCCGGCCGATTGGAACTGTAAATCTCAGTCGTTCACCATCGACCATCGAATCTGTAAAGACGGTGTTTGAAATCGAATGCGCGACAATCTCGACCTGACCCGTAGTCGCTAGCATTTCTTTTAGTGTTCCGATACGCAACAGCCTTCCATGGCTGAGAATCGCCACCCGATCGCATACCAGTTCTACTTCCGAAAGCAGGTGCGAACTGAGAAATATTGTTTTGCCCTGATTTCGAAACCCGAGCAGCAACTCGCGAATCGATACGCGAGCAGCCGGATCAAGCGCCGATGTAGGCTCATCGAGAATCAGCAACTCCGGATCGTTTACCAGCGCCTGCGCGAGTCCCATCCGCTGCAACATACCGCGGGAGAATTGGCTGACACTTCTTCCCGCCTCAGAGTGAAGATCCACAGCCTCAAGCGCCGACTTCACGCCTCGATCGAGCGCCGGCCCGTGTAGTCCGTTGAGGCCGCCATAGAAACCGATGGCAGCTTCGGCCCGCCGATGGTAAAGAGAGACATTTTCGGCGAGGAAGCCCACACGCCTGCGGGTGCCGGCATCTCCAAATGGTTTCGCAAGCATTCGTCCAGCACCCGACGTAGGCCGCATGAATCCCATGGCGAGGTGAATTGCGGTGCTCTTTCCAGCACCGTTCGGGCCAAGGAAGCCGAACACTTCTCCGCGCTCCACGGAGAGTGAAAACTGCTGCAACGCACGCACCGGCCGCCGGCGGGACCAGGAGCAGTATTCTTTCGAGATCCCTTCATATTCCAGCGCCAAAGCCATAAGCGTTTGATTCTAATCGCACGTGGGAATCCTGTGAAAATCCGCGCTGGGCTTCGCATTGACAATCTGGTTCTGAGTCGGCATTATTACTGCCTGAATTATTTCCCTTTTCCCCGCAACCACGGCTTGGAGGTTCCAATGCTTCAGATTTGTCGAAATTTATGGTCTGCAGACGAGGGGCAGGACATCGCTGAGTATGCAGTGATGCTAGCCGTTATACTGGTCTTGGTGATCGGTACGGTGCGTCTGATTGGGAGTAATGCAAATAACGCATTCTCCAGTGTTGCAAACTCGCTTAGCCAGTAGAAGCGGATGTTTACATTTTTACTTTCTGGACCGCTATGACACGATTTAGCACCTCCATCCGATTTAGCCGCTTTTGGTTTACATCTGCGGCGGAGGTGCAAGACTGGAGCAAGTCAGCTTAAAAGACACTGCTCAAAGTTCAGCACCGAGGCCGCGATCACAGATCGCGGCTTTTTGTTTTTGAGACTCGAAAGGAGTTCTTCCATGATCGTAAATATGTCGGACAGCGCTACCCCTGAGCAAATCGAGCACGTCATTCACCGGATCCGGGAGGCAGGCTTCCAGCCCCACATCACGCGCGGAACCGAGCGGACCATTGTCGCCGCCGTAGGCAGCGGCGGACGTCGCCACGAGATCGAAGCTCTTTCCGTTGCTCCCGGCGTCGACACTGTGGTCGCCATCGCCCAGCCTTTCAAACTGGTAAGCCGTCAGACGCGACCCGAACCGTCCATCGTCAACGTAGGCGGCGTGAAGATTGGTGGAGAAGAAGTGGTGGTGATCGCAGGCCCCTGCTCGGTCGAGTCCCGCGAACAGCTGCTCGAAACGGCTCACGGCGTCAAGCGTGCCGGAGCCACAATGCTCCGCGGAGGCGCATACAAGCCGCGTACTTCTCCTTACGAGTTCCAGGGCTTAGGAATCGAAGCGTTGAAAATTTTGGGCGAGGCCCGCGAACAAACCGGCTTGCCAGTCGTCACCGAAGTGATGAGCACCGAAGATGTTGACGTAATCTGCGAATACGCCGACATGCTTCAAGTTGGAGCCCGCAACATGCAGAACTTTGCCTTGCTCCGGCGTCTCGCAACTACCAACAAGCCGATTCTAATCAAGCGAGGCCCCTCTGCCATCGTTAAGGAGTGGCTCCTGGCGGCAGAATACCTGCTTTCCGGCGGCAACAATCAGGTCGTCTTGTGCGAACGCGGCATTAAGACCTTCGAAACCGCCACTAGGAACACAATCGATCTCGCCTCCATCGCATTGGCCAAAGAACTCTCGCACCTGCCGGTCATGGCTGATCCGTCCCACGGAACCGGCAAACAGAGCCTGATCGGCGCGGTCGCGCGTGCCGCCATCGCGGTCGGTGCTGATGGGATCATCATCGAAGTCCACCCGTGCCCCGAACGCGCATTGTCCGACGGACCGCAGTCGCTCGACCTGACGCAATTTGAGAAGGTAATGCGGGGTCTTTGCGCTCCGCTACGTCCGCTGGCTGGCATGAAGGCAGGTCAAGCGGCGTGACCGGTTTGGAAGCGATCCCGTACTCAGCGCTTGAAAAAACAGGTTGAAGAGTGCGGATAGCCACACGGTAAATCGCGTTCTCGGAATCAGCAAGAGAGCGATGCCGACTGCTGGTGCCAAATTCAACACTTGGCCGTTCGCCCGTCGTGATCACCTTACGCACCGAGGAACAGGTCCAAGAGTACGCGCCCACGCTTCTGGTTTGGGTCCTCGCCCTCTTTTCCCCTTAAGTAGCCGAAAAGTTCCGACGATGGTACCTGTAAGAGGCCGATTGGTGTCCCCATCACGATGCCGGCCTTGTTGTTTTTCCCTATCGAACCAGCCGTTTCTGTCGTATGACGATCCGGATTACTACGTCGTTTGAAGGCTTGCCGATTGAAAGCGCAATGAAGCGCTGGCTCGCGGCTGGCGTCACCTCGGCTGTCTTGCTAACCGGTTTCATGGGTTTCCTGTCATCGCAAAGTGCCCGGCAGGCGTCCGAAGACGCAGAATGGGTCGCCCACACTCATGCGGTCGAGACCTCGCTGGCACTAACGTTGCAACATGCGACCGATATAGAAACCGGCTCTCGCGGCTTTGCGGCTACTGGCGATGAATCTTTTCTGCAGCTCTACAGGGATGCACACCAATTCACTGACCAGGCTCTGAAAGCTCTACGTCGGCTGACCGCCGACAATCCGATGCAGCAGCGACGGCTCGACCACCTCGAATCGCAAATCGTCGCCCGAATCGAAATTTCGAAAACCATGGTAGCGGAAAGATGGCGAACCAATACGATTCCGCCCAGGTCTCTATTCGTTGAAGGCAAGCGCCGGATGGATCAAGTGCGCGCCACCGTGACGGAGATGCAAGCGGAGGAGAATCGGCTGCTCGACGAGCGCACGAAGCGGTCGCACGCGGCACGACAGCTCCAGAACTTCGTCGCGCTGACCAGTAGCGGGATGGGAGTCATCGTTCTACTGTTCGCAGGCTTGGCAATCGGCCGCGAGATCAATAAGAACGCTCATATGCGCGCGCAGCTCAATATCTTGAACGTCGGATTGGAGCGGCGCGTGGAGGAGCGGACGGCGGCGCTGGAGTCCGAGATTGTCGAGCGCCAGCGTGCCGAAAATGCTGTGAGCGAAAGTCTCGCCTCGAGCAAGGCAGCTCTCAAAGAACTGGCCGATCAAAAGTTCGCCCTCGATCAGCATGCCATCGTAGCCATCACTGACGTTCAAGGCACCATTACCTATGTCAATGATAAGTTCTGCGCCATCAGCCACTATTCCAAAGATGAGTTGATCGGTCAGAATCACCGCATCCTCAACTCCGGTCACCACCCCAAAGACTTTTTCCAGCAGATGTATCACGCCATTGCCAATGGGAAGGTCTGGCATGGCGAAATACGAAATCGGGCGAAAGATGGTTCGATTTACTGGGTGGACACGACCATCGTTCCGTTTGTGGGAGGAGACGGAAAACCGCGGCAATATGTCGCCATTCGAGCCGACATTACCGAGCGCAAGCGCGCGGAAGAGATACGCGAACGGCTGGCGGCTGTGGTGGAGTCATCCGATGATGCCATTATCAGCAAGTCCCTGAACGGGACCATCACCGCCTGGAATCCGGCGGCTGAAAAAATGTTTGGTTACCCCACATCGGAAGCAGTCGGCAGGCAGATGTTCATGCTCTTCCCCACCGAGCGCACGGACGAGGAATCCGACATTCTGGCACGAATTGGACGCGGTGAGAGCGTCACCCATTTTGAGAGCGTCCGGGTTCGAAAGGACGGCACCCACATTGACATTTCGGTGACGATTTCGCCCATCAGGGACAGCACTGGAGCGGTCATGGGTGCGTCCACGATTGCGCGCGACATCACCGAACAAAAGAAAATCGATGGGGCCTTGCAGGAACAAGCCAGGGTGCTGGATCTCGCTCAGGTCCTGGTGCGCGATCTCCCAGGCAATATCGTGCTTTGGAATCGGGGCGCGGAATTGCTTTATGGCTTTACGCGTGAGGAAGCAATTGGACAGTCGTCGCATGAATTACTAAAAACACGGTTCCCCGAACCTTTCGATCGGATCGAAAAGAGACTGTATGAAACTGGCACGTGGGAAGGAGAACTGATTCATTGCAAAAGGGACGGCAGCCAAGTCGTAGTCTCCAGCTTCTGGAGCTTGTATCGCGACAGCTCAGGCCAGCCGGTGCGGGTCTTGGAAACCAATACGGATATTACTGCTCGCAAACAGGCCGAGGAACAGTTGGCCGCGCAAGCCCAGGAACTAATCCGCTCCGAGCAACAGATCCGACAACTCAATGAAGACCTGGAAGCGCGGGTGCAAACACGCACTGCCGCCCTCGAAGCCGCTAACAAGGAACTGGAAGCTTTCACGTACTCGGTATCGCATGATCTGCGTGCTCCTTTGCGACACATCAGCGGGTTCACACGCATTCTGGTCGAAGAATTTGGGCCTTCTCTTCCAGTAGGCGCGCAGAGTCACCTCCAGCGCATCGAGCATGGAGCGCAGCGCATGGGCCTGCTGGTGGATGAACTCTTGAACCTGACGCGCGTGGGACGCCAAGCGCTCTCCATTCAAGTCACGGGCTTGGGTTCGATCGTCAAAGATGTCATTTCGCTGCTGGAGCTAGAAGCTACGGAACGCGAGGTGGAATGGAAGATCGACGACTTGCCCTTTGTAGAATGCGATCCGACGTTGACCCGGCAAGTCTTCCAGAACCTGATCAGCAACGCTCTCAAGTATTCTCGGCCGCGCTCCAAGGCTGTGATCGAGATCGGCCAGATCGAAAAAGACGGACATCCGGTGATCTTCGTAAGAGACAACGGAGTCGGCTTCAGCATGAAATATGCCGATAAATTATTCGGGGTATTCCAGCGTCTTCATCGGCCCGAGGATTTCGAAGGAACAGGCATCGGTTTGGCCACGGTACAACGCATCATCCACAAGCACGGAGGGCAGGTCTGGGTGGAAGCGGAGTTGGACAAGGGAGCGACCTTCTATTTCACGCTC
The DNA here is from genome assembly GCA_003225495.1 of Acidobacteriota bacterium. Lineage (GTDB taxonomy): Bacteria > Acidobacteriota > Terriglobia > Terriglobales > Acidobacteriaceae > Acidiflorens. Next base: position 3,221 of record QIAJ01000018.1, on the reverse strand, counting down.
GGCGGCCTCGTGCAGTCCGTTTCTCAAAATGCATCAATGACAGCCGGAGGACAATCATGAATGCAAGCGTTGACATACTTTCGGTCGAAGATAATCAGGACGACATCGATCTCGCCCTGCATGCACTTTGTCAGGGAAAGCTGGCTAATAGTATCCTCGTCGTTCGTGACGGCGAAGAGGCTTTGGACTTTCTCTTTTGTCGTGGGCAATTCTCGCAGCGAGACATTGATCATCCACCCAAAGTGGTCCTGCTGGACCTTAAGCTGCCCAAGATCGAGGGCCTCCAAGTGCTCAAGGCGATAAAGGCCGATCCCCGGACCAGAACCATTTCGGCTGTCATCATGACCTCGTCCAAAGAAGAGCGGGACATGGTGGAAAGCTACAACTCAGGCGTCAACAGTTATATCCAGAAGCCGGTGGACTTTGACCAGTTCCGCAGCACCGTCAAAACCTTGGGCATGTATTGGATGATCGTGAACCAGTCGCCCGTCAACCACGACGTACGAGAACTCGGTAGGCAAGACCATGAGCGTTGACACGGCGGGGCTCGCTGCACCAGAGGTCAAACTCGAAACGCATGCTGAGAGGCTTCGCTTCCTCCTGGTTGAGGACAACCCGGTCGATGTCGAATTGCTGGAACGGGCCCTACGACGCGCGGAATTTGATTTCACTTACGCCGTCGTGCAAACACCCGAAGATTTTACCCGCGAATTGCTTGCCACTCACCCCCACGTCGTCCTTGCCGACTACAATCTGCCTCACTGGAAAGGGATGGAAGCGTTAGAGATCCTTCAGCGCGAAGGGCTCGATATTCCTCTGATTCTGGTCACGGGCGCGCTTGGAGACATGACCGCCGTCGACTGCATCAAGCAGGGCGCGACCGATTACGTTCTAAAAGGCGCCTTGACGCGTCTCCCGATCGTGATTCGCCGCGCTTTACAAGAGAAGAGTCTGCGCGACCAGCGCCAACGAGCCGAAGAAGATCTGGCACGGAAAGTTGAGGAGCTGGCGCGCTCCAACCGCGATCTGGAACAGTTTGCATATGTCGCCTCGCACGATCTGCAGGAACCGCTGCGCATGGTGGCCGCATACACCCAGCTGCTGGCGGAGCGCTATCGGGGCAAACTGGACGAAAATGCCGACAAGTATATCGGCTATGCAGTCGAGGGCGCCCTACGCATGCAGACACTGATCCTCGACTTGCTCGCATTTTCCCGGGTCGGACGTGCTGAATCCGGCCGCAAAAACGGCGATTGTAACGGAGCTCTCAAGATCGCAATGGCAAACCTGCAAACGGCGATAGGAGAAAGCGGCGCCGTCATTACTTATGACGAACTTCCAAGCGTTGCCGTCGACCAATCCCAACTGGTGCAGCTTTTCCAAAATCTCCTTGGCAACGCCATCAAATTTCGAGCAGCAGAGGCTCCCGCCATTCGAGTATCCGCAGAAAAGCAAGACTCCTCATGGCTTTTCAGCGTGGCTGATAACGGCATCGGCATCTCGTCTCAATATCAGGATAAGGTATTTGTTATCTTTCAACGTCTGCACACGCGGGAGGAATACGCCGGAAACGGCGTTGGCCTGGCAATCTGCAAGAAGATCGCGGAATACCATGAGGGACGTATATGGGTTGAATCAGAGCCCGGTTGCGGCCCCACATTTCATTTCACATTGCCGGTCCGTCCCGATGAACAAGCAGATGCCTGACCACATTCCGCGATCACAACCCCCAGATCCTAAGGACGACCTTACTCAGCCGATTGCTACTCCGGGTCCAAGTATTCCTCGGGAACGTCGTCTTCCAGAGTCTGATGGGTACGCACTTCCCTATCGCTTCGGTCTCCAGCTTCCTGGACACCACTTACGACCTCAGCTTCCATCGTGTTTCCTTCTTCGAGCAGCTCACGCACGCTCTCCGAATCCGAAACTTGGGAATCGGACACGCCTTGCAAGTCGCCGGCTTGTCCGCCGGAACGTGAACTCGGTCCTCTCCCTGCGAATCCGATTGGCTCACGGCGCCGTCTGTTGCTGCGGCCTGTTCGGCTCTTAGCCGCCAAAGTTCTTCCGCTCACTGCCTTGGCACGTGCTGGTTTCTTTTTCTTCTTTCCCGTGGACTTTTTGACAGCGGACTTCTTGGGTGCCTTTGACTTCTTGCTCCGGGATCTAGTTCTCTTTGAACCGGCTTTTTTGGATCGCGTCGCCTTCTTCTTGCCTTTCTTCTTGATGGCCATTCGCGCAGTCTAGCACCGGCGATTTCGCGTCGCAACCTGACTGACTCTCCTCCGAATGTTGCATCAGGTTGCTCCCTTGGAGCACTTGTTGCATGTGGACTCCGAAAGATGTGCATCCTTTGGCAGGATTAGGGCGTCACAAGGCGATGGCACCCGGTTCTTCCAACCGAGTGGTGCGCGTCGCGATTTCTTCTAACGTGGCGATTGCCATCTGCAAATATGTCGCAGCGGCATTTTCAGGAAGCTCCGCCATGCTCGCGGAGGCCTTCCATTCCACGGCAGATATCGGAAATGAACTATTGCTTTTGTTGGGAATGAGGCGCAGCGCGCGCCCTGCCGATCCGCTCCATCCTTACGGACACGGCAAAGTACTCTACTTTTATTCGCTGCTGGTGGCCGTTTATATTTTTGCTTTTGGCGGTGCGCTGGCTTTTTACCGCGGGATATCACATCTCCGACATCCCGAGCTCGCTGGTCATGCAGGTTGGAACTACGCGATCCTTGCTTTGGCGGCGGCCGGGGATGCCTACTCGTGGCGGATTTCGTATCGTGCCCTGCTGGCTCAAAAAGATCCTGAGGAGGGCGTGTGGGACGAGATCATCGGTAGCAAAGATCCAACCATTTTCACCGTGTTTCTGGAGGATTCAGCGGCGATTGTCGGTGCGGTCCTTGCGTTCCTTGGAATTCTTCTGGGACGCGTTTTTGACAACCCATATTTGGATCCAATCGCATCCATTCTCATTGGGCTGCTGCTAACGGCGGTGGCCATACTGCTCGGGCGCGAGACCGGCGCTTTGCTGGTGGGAGAAAGAACTAACCGGGCCATCATCGCGCGGGTAAAACGGATCATTCAGTCAGAACCGTTGGTTGAAGGCATGGGCGATTTGCTTACTATGCAACTTGGCCCCGATCAGGTGCTGCTCAATGTTGATGTCAAGTTTCGCCGCGGAATCGATATTCAAGAACTCGAGTCTGCGATCGATCGGCTCG
>QIAJ01000017.1 GCA_003225495.1 Acidobacteriota bacterium | reverse complement strand
ATATATTCGCAAAGACAAACGTCGGTGATCGCGATGAGCTCGGGACATTTTTTCTTGATCGCGCGCAAGGCTTTTTGGATCACGCCATTTTCCGCGTAGGCGCCGCTCGCTTGCTCGTCTTTCTGGTCGGGAATTCCGAAGAGCAAAACGGCCTGAAGTCCGAGATCCTGCGCGCGTTGCGCTTCATCGACCACTTCGTCGGCCGTTAATTGCGAAACGCCGGGCATGCTCTCGATCGGACGGCGTTTGTCGATCTTGTCACTGACGAAGAGTGGCAAAACGAAGTCGTGCGCGGTCAGATTTGTTTCGCGAACGAGATTGCGCAGGGCCGGCGAACGGCGGAGGCGGCGAGGGCGATGGACCAATTTTCGCACGCGACGAGGGTACGCGTTCGGCTAAACTGCCGCAAGCCAATGGCGAAGTATCTCTTAATAGATATAAGCAATTCGTTCACGAAGCTGGCATTTGCGGCGGGGGAGCGGATTTCGAAGCCGAGCAAAGTTCCGACCGAAAAATTGCGCGCATCTTTCCTGCAACAGTCACTTCGCGGGCGCGATGTCGATCTTATCGTGGTTTGCTCGGTTGTGCCGAAGAAGAATCCGGTGATTCGGGCGGCGGCGAAACGAACGAAGATTCTGTGGCTGACGCGGCAAACAAGACTCGGCGTTGGAATCGATTATCCGAATCCGAAAACAATCGGCGCTGACCGACTAGCGAACGCGGCCGCGGTCGCGGCGTTGTATGGTTGTCCGGCGATCGTCGTTGATTTCGGAACTGCGGTCACGTTCGACATCGTTTCGCCTCAGCGAAAATACATCGGCGGCGTCATTGCGCCGGGGTTGGAATCGATGACCAACTTTCTTTATCAACGGACCGCGCTCCTGCCAAAACTGTCGCTCAAAGAGCCGCGCTCGGCGGTTGGAAGATCGACAATGGAAGCGATGCGGGCCGGCGCGGTGATCGGCTATCGCGGGCTCGTCCGGGAAATCATCGCGCGGATCAAGGCGGAGCGTTTTCCAAGGCAGAACGTGCACGTGATCGCGACGGGCGGTTACGCGGGCCTCATTGCTAAACGCCTGGCGGAGATCGACTCGGTGCATCCTAATTTAACGCTCGAAGGGCTTAGGATCGTGGCGAATTTGAACGGCGGCTGAGGAGAGCGGCCACCACGATCTCAACGTTTAAAAATTTCCAGAGATTCCGCTAAATTTGGCTTGTAATAAGACGCGCAAGACGGTTTCATTTGAAACGGCCATGAAGATTCGAAAGATCGCGGTAGTCGCCGCGCTTGTACTTGGGTCTTTGGCGGCAGACAATGTGTCACCGTCGAAGGCGGAACTAGAATCAATGTATGAGAAAGCGTTCCGGGCGTTTGACTCGCAGAATTTCCCGGAAGCTCTCAAACAACTGGACGCGATCGATGCGCGCCAGCCTGATTTGGCCGAGTCGCAGAATTTGCGCGGCGTCATTTACATGCGCCAGGGGATTTACGACAAAGGCGAAGCGGCCCTGAACGAAGCTCTCCGAATCGATCCGAAATTTTGGAATGCGCGTTTCAACCTGGCCGAGATCCCGTTCCTGAGAAAAGATTGGCCGCAGGCGCGCGAGCGTTTTCAAGCATTGCTCGCGAGCAACGCAGCGGAGCTTCAAGGTGAAGCGACCCAGCTCATTCAATACAAAATTTTGCTGACCTATTTGCTCGAGGGCAAAGAGAACATGGTCGATTCGCTCCTGGCCAAGTTCGAGTTGTCGCCCGATACGCCGGCGGTGCACTACGCGAACGCCGCGATTGCGTTGCAACAAAACAAAGCCGAGGACGCGAAGAATTGGATGGCGCAGGCGGAGAAAAATTTCTCAGCGCCGCTGAATAAACTTTTCGCGGAATCGCTTTACGAAATTGGCTGGCTGCAAAAACAAGCCGGACAAAGCCGGGCCGCGTTGGAGTTGACTTCGCCAACGGAGAAAGCGGCGAAGACGAAGGGTTTCGCGCGCTCGCGCGTGGAGCAGGCGCGGCAGGCTTATCAGCAACGCGATTTCGCGACCGCGCTGAAATTTGTCGATGAAGCAAACACGGCCGAGCCAAATCAACCCGCGACATTGAATGTGCGCGGTGAAATTTTGCTCGAGCAAAAGCAGTTTGATCAGGCGGAAGCTGAATTCAAGAAAGCGCAAAAGGCCGATCCAAAATTCCGCCAGGCGCAATTCAATCTCGCGCTCGTGCCGTTGAAGAAAAAAGATTACGCGAGCGCGCGTGATCGTTTCGAAGCGCTCTTGAGCAAGACGTCCGGTGGCGACAAGAGCGAAGCGGCGCAGCTCATCAAGTTCAACATTTACATGACGTATTTGCTCGAGGGCAAAGACAGCCGCGCGCAAAAGTTGATGGAGCAATTCCAGTTCACGGGCGACACGCCGGCGCTTTATTACGCGCAAGCGGCCTGGGAGTTTAAGCACAATAATCCGACGAAGGCCACGGACTGGATCACGTCGTCCAAGAAAATTTATTCGCCTGCGCTGAACGTCGTCTTCGCGGATTCATTCTACGATCTCGGCTGGATGCAAAGTCCGGCGCTTGCGACCTCGCCCGCACCGGCCGCGGAAGCAGCGACGGCGTTGGCGGAAGCGCAAACCGAATCGAGTCCGGCGATCGAGCCGAGTCCAATTCCGGGTGCGGCCGCAGCGAAAGGCAAAACCAAACCGGCGATCGCTGGAATGGAAGCAACTGCTCCGAAACCTGAAGAGGGTGCGGCGAGTAGCGCAGTGACGGAATCAGCCGGAACAGCGCCGGGATCAGTTGCAATGGGCAGTCCGGCGCGCCCCGAGGAAATTCCAACCTCGCCTGCTCCGAATTTTTCACCCGTGGTGGAAACGCCGATGTCATCGCAAAACGCGCCCGCCACGAGCGCACAAGTTCGCGAACAAGCGCCTGCGGTAGCGAAGAAGGAAACGAAACCGGAGTCAGCTCCTGCGCCGGCTGCAAAGGCGCCGGTTGCCCAATCGAACGCTGCCGCGCCAGCGCCCGGCCAATCCGCGCCGGCTACTGCACTTGCTCCCGCACATGTCGGCGAAGTTTCTCGTAAATTTGAGCCCGGTAATTTGTTTGCATCGATTTTGGTTTTGGCCGGAGTCGGCGTGATTGGATGGGTAGTCGCGTTCGAAATTCGCCGTCGCGGAATTTCATTCGCGAGCTTCCGTCGCCCCGCGACAGCCGGTGGTCCTGAGATCAGCGGTATGGGACTTGCAGCGGCACCGACAAAAGAAATGAAAGTGATGCCGCGATTGACCGGCGGTCCGCGCCAAATCTCGTTGAAATTGAAAGCATCCGAACCTTCGCTACGTCGCGCTGTCGTGCCGCTCGGAAAAGGCACCCGGACATTTGGCGGCGAGACGATGCCTGAGCCGGTGATTGAAGGAAACGGCCAGGGCAATGGACATGGCAACGGTCATGGAAATGGCAAACACGTTGTCGAGCTTGAGCCGATCGGCGAAACGTTCGAATCGGAATCCGTGGGACCAATCGTCGAGCAAGGCGCAGAGGCGGCCGTTGCCGAACCTGTGACGCACGAACCTGAATGGTTCACGCCGCAACCGGAATTTCCGATGGTCGAGACTCCGGAGCTGGTGATCTCGCATGTCCAAGAAGTTACGATTCCCGAAGTTGAACCGATAACTGCGCAAGCCGAACCGGTTTTTGCCGAACCCGAGCCGACTTTCGCTGAGCCCGAGCCAACTTACGCGCAACCTGAACCGACTTTTGTTGAACCGGAACCGGTCATCGAAGATGTCGCGCCGGTCTTTATGCCGGAGCCGATTGTCGAACCAGAGCCGGTGATAGAACATGTCGCGCCGGTGTTCATGCCCGAAGCGATTATCGAACCGGAGCCGATCTTTGCGCCGCAAATGGAAAGTGAGATTGAGCCGGTGGG
>QIAJ01000122.1 GCA_003225495.1 Acidobacteriota bacterium | reverse complement strand
GCATTGTCTAAGTCGTGTTTTTAGTTCACTTTCGGATTGTGAAATAATTTTCCTTTGCAGCTCGGACGATCAATTCGCCGCATTCCCGGCCCCTGCGTGGCTGCCCCACGAAAATTGACAAATAATATAAGGAGAATTATCTACTGGATCTGCACTACGCTGGCGGTGCTGTTGGCCTTGATCTCGTCCACTCGCCCCACTACTTTGCGGGCAAACTCGAACAAAGACTTCGCATGCGGCGAGTCCTCACCTTGAAGCACGGCAGGAGAACCACTATCGCCGGCCTTACGAATTTCGGGATCGAGTTCCACACTGCCTAGAAACGCCACGTCGAATTGCCTGGCAGTTTTTTCGGCGCCGCCACGGGAGAAGATGTCCACTTCGTGTTTGCAATGCGGGCATACGAAATAACTCATGTTTTCCACCATGCCGACGATATCTACCTTCATCTGGCGAAACATTTCGATGGCCTTGCGGGCGTCCTGCAAAGCCACGTCGGAAGGTGTTGAAACAACAATCGATCCGGTCAGCGGGACGGTCTGAATGAGCGAAAGGGCCACATCTCCAGTGCCGGGCGGTAGATCGACAACCAGATAATCGAGCTCTCCCCAGAGAACCGACCCCAGAAATTGCCGGATAATCGAATGCAACATGGGGCCGCGCCAGATAAGCGGCTTGTCTCCAGGATTGAGAAATCCGACCGAAATCACCTTCAGTCCATGCACGGTGAGAGGCTCGATACGGTTGTCGCCCAATGCTTTAGGCTGTTCGCTCGTTCCAAGCATCAAAGGAACGTTCGGCCCGTAGACATCGGCGTCGAGGAGTCCGACTTTGTGTCCCATTTTGGACAAGATGATCGCGAGGTTGACGGCGAGTGTGGTCTTGCCGACTCCGCCTTTGCCGGAGCCCACCGCAATAATGGCGTTCACGCCCGGAAGCGGTTGCGGACTGGGAGGCTGCTGACCGGCGTGATGCGAATGAGCGCTCAATGGCTTCCTTTAAGTGGCCCGCGATACCAGGCCGCAGATTCGATTATACGGGATGTGGATGCTTGAAACTCTGGCCTTTTGAACATGAGAAGGGATCACGAACGATGCAACTCAGCAGAAAACTTCGTCCCGGAATGCCGATCTCGGTCACCAAAACATTTCGCTCTCTCATTGTCCTCGCCCTCACAATTCTTTTATTGGGGACTGTAATAGCGCCTGCTTACTCCGTCCTGACTCACGAGCAGGTGGTGGACCTGCTATGGAAGGACCGGATCGTTCCCATGCTCAAGCATCGATTTCCGCAGGCAACCGATGACGATCTCATCAAGGCGCATGCCTATGCTTACGGGGGTTCACTCGTCCAGGACATGGGATATTACCCGTTCGGCAGCAAATTCTTTAGCGACCTTCTCCATTACGTGCGCAGCGGGGATTTTGTGGTCACGCTGATCCAGGATTCTTCGGACCTGAATGAATATGCTTTTTCACTTGGCGCCTTGGCGCACTACGTTTCCGACAACAGCGGCCATCCGACCATCAACCAGGTCGTCGCGATCGAATTTCCGAAATTGAAGAAAAAGTATGGCGACCGCGTCACTTACGCCGACGACCCCAAGGCGCACATCCGCACCGAGTTCGGTTTTGACATGGTGCAGGTGGCCAAGAACCGCTACACCAGCGACCGTTATCACGATTTCATCGGTTTCGAAGTTTCAAAACCACTCCTGGAGCGCGCTTTCATTGAGATCTACGGCCTGAAACTCTCCGACGTCTTCGGAGACGAAGATCTGGCCATCGGAACTTTTCGCCGCAGCGTAAGCAGCATCATCCCCGAAATGACCCGGGTGGCGCTGCTTACGCGAAAGGACCAGATGGTCAAGGAAGATCCGAACTTCGATCGAAAGAAATTTATTTATTATCTTTCCCGCACGAATTATCAGAAAGAGTGGGGGAAGGGCTACCGGCATCCTGGGTGGAGAGAGCGCATCTTCGCGTTCTTTCTGAAAATCATGCCGAAGATCGGCCCGTTCCGAGCACTGCAATTCAAAATTCCCACCACGCAAACCGAAGACATGTACATCAAGAGCGTGAACCTGACCATCGAAGACTTCCAGGCCACACTGCGTCAGGCAGACGGGAAGACATTTCACCTCGACAATCGCGACTGCGATACCGGTAAGGAAACTTCCGCCGGGGAGTACAGTCTGAGCGATAAAACCTACGCCGATCTCCTGGATAAACTGGCGCAGCACAACTTCGATCAGGTGTCGCCCGACCTGCGGGCCAACATTCTCGCCTACTACTCTGATCCCAATGCGCTGATGGCTGCTCGCAAAGGTAAAGAGAAAGATAAAAAAATCAAAATTGACTGGGCCAAACTGGAGAAGGAGATCGACCAACTTAAAGCGTACTCGGGAGCCGTCGCCAGCCAGTAGACCGTCCAGTGATTTCTGCTAAGAGTCACACCGCAAGATATCCGCCATCCACCGGATAGATCGCGCCCGTCACCCAGCTCGCGGCATCGCTGGCAAGAAAAATGGCAAGTCCAGCGATATCTTCTGGACGCCCCAGTCGTCCGATTGGATGAACTCCGATTCGCTCTCGTCGCACCGCTTCAGGATCGGGTGCACCCGCGATCACCGCGGCGGTCAGGTCCGTTTCCACGAACGAAGGACAAATTGCATTGACTCGGATGTTCTCGTGTCCATGATCAATCGCCATGCATTTGGTCAACAGCACGACAGCGCCCTTGGATGGCGCGTAAGAGGCGCGCTTCCGCGCTCCGTTGATGCCCAATACGGAAGCTACATTGATGATTACGCCTCCGCCGGTCTTTCGAAAATGCGGCAGTGCCGCCCGCGAAAGCTGCCATACGCTCTTTACATTAAGCTGGAAAGTCTGATCCCACTGTGCTTCGGTGATCTCTTCGACTGTGCCCGGAAATAAAATGCCGGCATTATTGACGAGCACATCGAGCCGGCCGAAGCGGGTAATAGTTTCAGTGACAGCGCGGTCGACCTCTGTCTTCTTCGCCAAATCGGCAGGAACTATCAGCGGCGATCGACCACATTCTTTCGCGACAGCTTCGAGTTTTTCTTTGCGGCGCCCGATTAGCGCCAGGCTCGCGCCCTCCTGGGCGAATGCCAAGGCACAGGCCCGTCCAATGCCCGTCCCCGCTCCCGTGAGGAGGATGACTTTGCCATCAAGAGTCGCGCCCATTCTCGGATATCGCTTCCTGCCTAGTAATGCCCTTCACCAACCTGCACTTTTCCGCGAAACATGCGATAGATGAATACGAAATATGCCACCGCCAATACTGCCGCAAAGCTCCACCAGACGAGTCCGGCCCTGAGCCCGTGAATGCCAGCAGCGGTGTTGTAAATGGTCAGGCTATATTGCGGATTACGGGCGGGTAGCACTACCGGATAGAGAGCAAACGCAGCTCCGATCAGCATTCCTGTGATGTAAAAGCTCGAAGCCATGAACGCCAGCTTCTCTTTACCTTTAGGATTTGCCCACAGCATTACGCCTAGGCTGCCAAATACGAGAATCGGAATCAGCAGGCCGATCGTATGTCTTTCGTAATTGCCCATCACGTCAGGCCGGATGAAATAAGTCGCCACCAGGCTGATGCAAGTCAGGAAAAACTGCACAGGCCAGCAGAGCAAGGCCACTCCACGCGCCCTGCGGCTGAGGTCCTCGTCGGTTTTGAGGGCAACATAGAGCGCCCCGTGAGCCGTCAGTGTTACCAGAGAAATTCCACCGATCATCACCGTGTACCAATCGAGAATCCCGGGCTGCGCACTTAGCTGAAAACTAGTCCACAACGGTTCAAAGAAGTAACCCGTCGAATCGAGTGGCACACCGCGCACCACATTCCCCAGCGCGGCTCCGAAGAACACCGCCAGCAGGATGCTCGAAGCGCTGAACACCGCGTCAAAAAAGTTTTGCCAGACCGGATTATGAACGTGAGTTCGGAACTCGATGCCGATCCCGCGCAAGATGAGCAGCCACAGCACCACCATCAGTGGAAGATAGAAGCCGCTGAAGCTGGATGCGTAAAGCTGTGGGAAGGCAAAGTAGAGTGTTCCCGCCGCGGCGATCAGCCAGACTTCATTGCCGTCCCACACCGGGCCAATGGAACCCAACACACGACGGCGTTCTTCGTCAGTCTTGGCCACGGCCAGATAAATCGCTCCCGCGTCCAGATCAAATCCATCGAGCACCACATACGCGGTGATCATTGCTGCGACGATCCAGAACCAGAGTGACGCCATATTTACCTCGCCTCCTCGATGTGAAGCGTGGCCGGCTCGACAGCGACCGCAGGACCCGTCTCCAATTCGCGGCGCATCAGAAGCACGAACAGAATGCCGAGCACTGTGTAGAGGCCCATAAATCCGAGCAGGGTAAACATACCGTTACCCGCCGAAACGGTTTTGGAATAGCCGTCCGCCGTGCGCATCAGTCCATACACCAGCCAGGGCTGTCGACCGAGCTCAGCAGTCATCCAACCCGCGGTATTCGCGATGTAGGGGAATGGCACCGAGAGCAGCAGGATCCAAAGCATCCACTTGGCGTGAAACAAACGATCGCGATAGAGCATGAAAGCTGACACGACCATCACTGCAATGAAGATTGTCCCGAGGCCCACCATGATGTGGTAGCTGTAATAAAGCAGCGGAATATTGTCCGGCCAGTCCTGCCTGGGAAAATCGTCGAGTCCACGCACGTGCGCGTCCCAGCGGCGGTAAGTCAGCATACTGAGCATGCCCGGTACGGCCAGCGGATTATCGATCTTGCCCTGCTGGTCGTTAGGCTGTCCCATGATTACGACCGGCGCTCCACGCTGGCTATGGAACAGTCCTTCCATGGCGGCGAGCGTGACCGGCTGATACGTCGCAACCATCTTGCCGTGGCCGTCGCCCGTCGGATAGAGCTGAAGAATGCTGAACAGACAACCCGCAATCACGCCGACCTTAAGAAAAACACGGGCATGCTCGGTGAACCTGTTTCCCAATAGATAAAACGCGCCCACCGCAGCCATGACAAATGCGCCGGTGATGGCCGCTCCAATCATCGTGTGCGCATATTGCCACTGCGCCCATGGATTGAGCAGGAGATCCCAGAAGCTGGAAAGCTCCAGAGATCCGTCCGAAGCAAAGGTGTAGCCCACGGGATATTGCATGAAGGCATCGGTTGCAACAATGAAATAGCCGGACAACCACGAACCCACGAAGACGGCGAAAGCAGCAAGCCAATGCATCCGCGGGCTCAGCCGCTTTTCGCCGAATAGAAAGAGGCCCAAGAATGCCGATTCAAGGAAGAAGGCGAACATACCTTCCATCGCCAGAGTCTGACCAATTACTCCGCCCGCATACCGCGAGAAGTGCGACCAGTTCGTGCCGAACTGGAACTCCATTGGAATGCCCGTCACGACTCCTAGGACGAAATTGATGCCGAAAATCTTTGCCCAGAAACGAGCTGCTTGGCTATAAACCGGATTGTTGAAACGCAGAGCGATCGTCTTCAGAATAACGATCAGGAGCGCCAGCCCCATTGTAAGTTGAGGAAAGAGGTAGTGAAAAGTAACCGTAAACCCGAAATGAATGCGATGGATAAGTAGCGCGCTGTCCATAGAGAAAGGTAACAGGTGACGGGTCTTAGGTCTCCGTAAAACCTTAACGACTTCGTCGACAACGATTACGAATACTAACTATTTAGGAAGCGACTTTCTGCGCGCCAGTTCCGACCGACGCAATTCGCGCCGCCGGAGCGCGTCTTCATAGCGGCGCTTCTCCTCTTCGGTTTCGGGAATTACGGGTCCTACGGACAGGCACCGACCTCCGGTGCCATCGACGGCAACAAACGTCAGATAGGCGGAACTCACGTGATGATTGGTCTCGGTGTGGTAATTCTCAACCCAAACCTTGACACCGACTTCCATAGAAGTGTTGAACACGCGGTTCACCGACGAGCGCAGAATGACAATATCGCCGACGCGAACCGGAACCAGAAAATCAAGGTGATCGACTGAGGCCGTAACCACATAATGCCTCGAGTGGCGATGGGCCGCCATGGCGGCCGCCAGATCGATCCAGTGCATCAGGCGTCCACCGACAAGTGCGTTCAATGGATTGGCATCATTCGGCAGGACAATTTCCGTCATTTCTGATTTTGAATCGGCCACCGGCCGCGGACGCTTCGGGTCGTGATCGCTCATAGCGCGTTACGCCATTTTCTCATTTGCGTCCAGGACTTCATCGACAACCACGGGCGGATTCTGACGCATACGGCTGGCTTGCAGATAGCTCGCGGCCAGTCTCTGCACTCGCTCATCCGCGTGTGGATTGACCCAGCGTTCTTCGATTCGATCAAACATCAGCTTGCCATGTTCGACCGGAGCATGCGCAAGCTCGCACACGTAGCAGAGGGTAATTTGGTTAGGACTGGTGCGCGCGACCGAAAATCGAACCGCGTCCCAGTCGCGATCCCGTGGAAGATGAGGGCAGCCAGTGCCGTTGCCCAGATTGCAAAGTTCGCGGACCATCGAATCCGGCGGCGTAATCTCCTGTCCCGAGGCGCAACACCCGCCGCTCCATCCCGCTGCCAGGGGCAGGCGTAAAGGATGCAACCAGGAGCTGTCGTTCACTATTTCCCGCGGCACAAAATAAGGGCAGGCCAAATTCTTCTCCGAAGAAAGCAATTGTAGCGCGAGCCTTGCAACTTGGCATTTGGTAATTAGGACATTAACCTGTGACCTGTAGCCTGAGACCTGCCTTATGGATCGCATCGCCATGCTGACCGAAATTCTGACCGCAAACCCCGCGGACTCCTTCGCCCGCTACGGACTGGCCATGGAATACTCAAACGCCGGAAAGATCGACGAAGCTCTGCAGCAATTCAAAACGCTGCTCGAGAAAAATCCCGACTACGTACCAGGCTATTTCATGGCCGCGCAAACTCTGGAAAAAGCCGGCCGGACCGACGACGCTAAGAGAATGTTGGTGGACGGAATCTCATCCGCACGCCGGACAGGCAATGCCCATGCCCAATCAGAGATGACTGCGATGCTGGAAAGCCTCACGTAGGAACAGCCGCCCACGGCTGTCCCTGCAAGAGTCGGGTGCTACACTCTCCTGTCTGCTGGAGGTAGGCTATGCGCCGGCTATTTATTTCTCTTCTTCTTTTGATTCTTCCTGCATTTTCTCAAACCAAGCACCCCTTCACTTTCGAAGACATGATGAAGTTGAAGCGCGTCGGCGAGCCGGTACCTTCGCCGGATGGAAAGTGGGTGCTCTTCAGCGCCGTCGACGTCGATCTCGCGAGCAACAAGAAGACACCGCACATCTGGATCGTGCCACTGGCGGGCGGGAAGGAACGGATGCTGATCGCCGATCAGGATGGGGATCGTCCGCGATGGGCGCCGGATGGGAAGCGCTTTGCGTTTCTCTCGACTAAAGAAGGTGGGTCGCAGGTTTGGATTGCGGAGTTTGACGGCGCTGCCGGGAAAGTAATGCTCGTGCACAAGCTGACGTTGATCGCGACGGAAGCAAGCGGCGAACTGTGGTCGCCAGACGATGGATACGTTCTCTTTACCTCTGATGTCTACCCCGAATGTGACGGAAAACCCCTCGCCGAAGTTGAGTGCAATGCAAGGAAGCTGAAAGAAATTGGGGAATCCAAGGTCAACGCGATGATCTTCGACCGGCTGCTCTATCGGCATTGGAATGCGTACAAAGCGGGGAAACGCACTCACATTTTCGTCGTGCCGGTTTCCCGAGTTGTTGAAGTCAACGGAGCGACCGCCTCTCTCACTCCCCCGAACGAACTCGCGCGCGATGGCAGCACGCCGCGCGACCTCACGCCCGGCGACTACGATTCGCCCGTGTTCTCACTCGGCGGACAGGACAACTATGCCTTCTCGCCCGACGGGCAGGAGATTTGCTACACCTCGAATCACGACAAGGTCGAAGCCACTTCCACCAACAACGATCTCTGGATCGTCCCGGTGAATGTAGGGACGGGTGCCTCGCCCGTCCAAGCCAAGAACATCACCCCCGACAATCCCGCCAGCGACTCGACGCCGCTCTATTCGCCCGATGGCAAGTACATCGCCTACCGCGCCCAGCAGCGTCCGGGATACGAGAGCGACCGGTTTCGGTTGATGCTGTACGACCGCAAAACCGGAGAGAGGAAGAATTTGACGGAGAGTTTCGATAGCTGGGTAGGGACGTATATTTGGGGGCCTGACTCCAAGCGCATTTTTCTAGCTGCAGAAGACGCCGGAGAATCTCCCATCTGGTGGGTAGACAAGGATGGCAACTCCGCTGAGAGAAATCGCGTATGGAAGATGGTGGAGTGGTTTAACGATGACTTAGCCATAACTCGAGATGGAAAATCTCTTCTATTCACTAGGATGTCTGTCTCGCGTCCGAACGAAATCTTCCGAGTGGAGGTGTCTGAGCAATCGTTAAATCACGGCACTGTTGGGGACGTCCGGAACGATCACGATTACAGTCATGCTCTAACCCACGTGAACGATGCCACATTCTCCGACGTCGCCATGGCGCCGCTTGACCCTGTTCGCTTCTGGTTCCCCGGTGCGTTTGGCGACAAAGTTCAGGGCTTCCTCGTCAAGCCGCCGAACTTCGATGCCAGTAAGAAATATCCGCTGAAGTTCATCGTCCATGGCGGCCCCGAAGTTCCGATGGGTGATCTTTGGAGCTATCGCTGGAACGCCGAACTGTTCGCCGCCAGTGGGTACGTCGTCATCATGATCAACTTTCACGGATCGCCTGGCTACGGACAAAAGTTCATCGACGCCATCAACGGCGACTGGGGCGGAGCTCCGTTTGAAGACCTGATGAAGGGCCTCGACTACGCGGAGAAGACGTATCCGTTCATCGACAAGGACCGCGAGTGCGCGCTGGGCGCGAGTTATGGCGGATACATGGCCAACTGGATCCTCGGCCACACCGACCGCTTCAAGTGCATCGTCTCGCACGACGGCATGTTCAATACTTACTCCGCCTGGGGCACAACCGAAGAACTCTGGTTCAATAACTGGGAGTTCAAGGGCACTCCGTATACGAATCCGGAAATGTACGAGAAGTGGAACCCGCGCAATTTCGCGAAGAATTTCAAGACGCCAACGCTCGTCATCCACAGCCAGCTCGATTACCGCCTCGACGTCAGCGAAGGCTTTCAGCTTTTCACAACGCTCCAGACGATGGGAGTCCCCTCGAAGATGCTCTACTTCCCCGACGAAGGGCACTGGATCCTCAAGCCGCAGAATTCGCAGCTCTGGTACAAGACGGTGAATGACTGGGTGGATCAGTGGACGAAGAAGTAAATACTTCAGGTGGTCGGTGGCTACTAGTTAGTGCTTAACTTGTGATCACCGGCAAGCATCGAGAGAGTGCTGCAATCGAAATCAAATTGCACTTGAGATGACCCGGCATCGGCCGTGCCGAAGAAGCGAAATCATTTTTCGACCAATGGCGGCCTGTACGCCCGAGAACCATTCCCGCGTTCCACTCTCTGCTCGCGCGCGCGCTCACTTCCCTGCTGCGCTCCGCCTCCAACCGGCTGCACTACCTGCAAATGGAACTGCGCGCTGACTGGGCCCCCTGTCGCAGCGATTAGAACATCGCAATAACCCTGAACGTCCTGCACTGTCGGCACAATGCTGGCAAGCCCGCCATCTGCGGTCGCAGCCTGCATCTGGTAAGTTCCCAGAATCACTGGCATGCCGTTGCCACCTCCGCCGCCGTCATCACCACCACCGTGACGCCCATTGTCTCTGGGAATGCGCGCTAGCGTGACGTCGAAAACCAGATTCACTCCCATCACCGGATTCGACGGCGAAGCCCCATCCGTGACACGCAATACCAGCGGCTGCAATGCCTGCCCCACGGGGATCACCTGCACCGCTCCGCTGACATTTTCCAGTGCCAAGCGCGACGACGGCGCCGCGAACAAAGTAAAGGTCTGACAAGGCGCATTGTTCGGAGCCACGCAGGCCGTTACCTGCACGTCGGCGCTGTGATTCACGAGATGCACCGTAGTCGACGCAAACCCCGTATTGCTCGTAGTCGCGGTCCCCGAAGTCAGCCCGCCGACCCCTTTGGAGACTCTGAAATTTATCTTCACATTATTCTGGGGCTCGCCCATGATGAGCACCCGCACCGTGAGCGGGACGTCGATGGTTGAGCCCTGACCCACCCATTTCGTGGGCGCAACCGCCGCCACATCGAGCGCGGACTCCGTCCCAACCACCGTCGCCTGCTTTGACTGTGGCGGAGTATACGAAGCCGGCGCGAGCGATACAGTAATCGTGCTCGCTCCCGTGGCGGTTGGAGTCACCTGCGTAGTCGCGACTCCGGCCTGATCGCTGAGCACGGAGCAACTCGACGTTCCACCGCAAACTGAAAGAGTCGCGCCGTTGGTCGTGGACCAGGCAACGGTCGCACCATTCACTGCAGTCGTCCCATCCGCCGACACCACCCGCACACGGATCGGATTGGCCGCCTCCGCTCCTACGGCGGTCGAAGGTTCCGATCCCTGCAGCAGGACAAGCAGATCCGTAGCTGCCGCTCCATAGGTCACGGCACCGATCATTTGAGAAGAGCCGCCACTTACGGGATCATTCACCACCACGGTTGTGGTGCCATCCTGCACACCAATTGGCAGCGTAGCTTGCAGGTCATTTGCCGAGATTGTGAGCACGGTGCTGCTTGCCGCGTCAACGTTGACCTGCAACCCGGGATGGAATCCGAGTCCGCGCAGAGTCACAGGTCCGCCTTGCAGACTGATCCGTGGCGGCGTCACCGAGTCCGAATAGAGAATGCTTCCGAAGTAAAAGTAGTCAGGCCGGCCATCCCCGCGATAATCCGCGACACCTACCCGAAACGTGTCTGTAGCACTGAACTGCGCATCCAGACGAGTCATTCCCGGCACGAGCGTATTGAACGGCGCAGTCGTCGCCGCCGGAGCTGGGCTGCCGCTCTGATCGCTCAACTGCCACATGCCGATCACCGGCATCAGCTTGGTCTGCGTCGGGCGGCCGGACTCATCCACTGCAGTCGCCGTCACCGATGCCGTGCGATTCGCCTGAGCGGTGAATTGCAGCCAGTCTGCAACGCCATAGCCGGAGATCCACGCGCCCCATCCCCCGCCTTGCGGCAGCTTAACGGGGTTTTCGTATGTGCTGCCGTTGGCAGGGTCGGGGTGCGCAACTGCCGTTCCTGACATGACGATATCCTGCGCGACATCCAATCCCGGTTGCACCGTGACAATCACCGGTGCAAATGAGCCCGAGGACGCCACCTGGGCGGGCGCGTAGGGCCCCACTCCTTGAGCCCAGTTTGGCTCGAGCCCTTCGACGTTAACCTGGTACTTCACACTTCCGCTTCCCGGAGGAATCTCCAGTCCGGCAAGATCGAATGCTCCTTCCACCGTCTGATCGTCGGAGCCGAAAAAGTCGAACGGCAATCCCTTGGAATTCAAAAACCCATTCACGGCATTGCCCGCATTGCCACTAAAGGCAAATCCGGAAACTGAAGTAGCAACCGACAAACGCGAAGGCTGGCCAGATTCCATGCGCCGCGCTACTACATTCACTCCCTGCATCGCCTGCAAGGGATTTCCGCTGTTGTCACTGAAAAACACGTTGCCGTGAATTCTGGCGGTCGACGCTCCTGGATACAGACGTACGAGCGCAGTTCGATCGTCCATCTTGGGCACCTCCGCATCGGGGTAACAGACCTTGATTGGCACGCAACCGACAGGGTCGAGATAGTGCATCAATGGAAAACCTTCGAAGTCGTCAGGAACCGGGGGCGGCTTACGCGTGATCACATTCGGATTGGCCTGCGACCAGCCTAGCCCCAGGACGCGGCCCAGGGTGCGTGTCAGCCGGTAGCGGATATCCGGAACCGCGGAAGTATCGGCGATACACACGCCATTGATGACGACCAGCGCATGAGCTAGATGTCCGTCGAAACTGAAATTGTCGGGCCCCCCATACGCCGCGTTCGTAAAGCAATTCTCTATTCCGCCGGCGCCCTCGCCCAGCAATGCATTGGTGACTTGCCCATCGAAGTCATAAACAATTCCGACTGGAGTCGTGACCGCCGACGGTTGAATATCGTCGGGGATCGAATACGTGCCATCCGGAAATCCGATGACATTCGCGCCACTCACATCTTCGGCCAGATGACCGGCCTGGGTCGCAGTAACCGCGACGCCGGGGACTCCCGTCCAATGGGTCATCACATCGGCCACCAGCACATCCGCTTGACCGCCGCTGAGAATCGGACTCAAGTCTCCCTGGTCCGTGTAGTACTGCACACTTCCTCTCGCCCAGTTGAGCGGTTGGCCTTTGATAGCAGGATCGAAGCCAGAACCGGCGACGAAGGCAGGCCCTCCGCCGCGAGCGGGCAGAGCATTGCATCCTATCAGCGCCATTACGATGAAGAATCGGCGGAGCATGTTCACTCTCTATTCCTCGTCGGCACAACCGTCCGTCTTCCCCGAGCCGTGCGGATCGCCCGCTCCAGTTGACCCAGAGTGATGACGGCTGGCATCGCAGCAGGGCTCGAAATCGCGGCGGAATTCTTAATAAAGCAGTACTCACTTCTTGCGCTAGCACCATCTCGGAATCGGACTGTGCCGGCTCGATTACTTGAAAAAGTTTGGGTGGAGCAGCGCTTCGGCGCTGCACTATCGCTGTTTAGAAATGGGACTCTAGAGCTTGACGTCTCTAATTCATCCCGCTGTAAAATCTCCGCCCACGCCGCTGGCAGACCCACCACATCGGCCGGGATAATCTTCCCGCGCGCATCCAGCACAACCTGGCCTTGTGCTCCGCCAACCGGGCTAGTCAATCCCAGCCGGCTCAGCGGATATAAGAAGATGAGCAAACGCTGCCCGCTGCGCATCGCTCGATGCGTGGACCACGCCCCCGCCCACTCGCGGACAGTGAGCACCTCCCCTGCGCGGACTCCGGCGACCGCTCGGTCAACCCGAAACTTGATCAGGACGAGAGGAATGGGCGTTTCCTTCTCGGGAGGCTCGTTATCGACGTTGAGCACCGTTCCAGAAAAAATCATCCCGGCCGACCGGGACATTTGCCGCCATCGTGGCCCCAGGACGCGCTCCGCCGCCAGCTGATCCGAGCTCTGGGCCGCGCCCAGGCTCGCTAAACAAGCGAAGGTCAGTGCAAATAAACTTCGGAGCACAGCCATGCATACCTTTTCTGGAGGGAATGGGACCGGGAGTGGTCCTGGGAGTGTAGTTACAGTAGCGTGTTCGGAATGATAAGAATGTGCGGACCATCACAGGCGTTTTGTGATGAATCGGCACCTGTGGCACGGACGCCCCGTCGGCGAAGGCTGCCGCCGAAGAGAAGACACTTCGCACTTGGATGGTGCTGATTGCAACTGACTTCTCGCCACGTCAGATGGTTCGCATCCAAAAGCTACTTACTTCTTCGTCTCCGCCTCAATCTGCTTGATAAATTCCTGCACGTTCAACGGCAAGTCTTCCCGAACAACGCCGACTTGCATTTTCTCCATCGGAAAAATTGCCGCAACCCTAATCACGGCTTTATCAAGTACGCCATTGTGCAACCATGGTAACAACAGACCAATGCCGCACATCAATTCCAACATCGCGGCGCGGTAGCAAACCGCGCGAACATCTGCTCCTGGGCTGCAAGCACGTTCGAAGACACTAACACCGGTAGCGGCCCGTTTAGACTCGGGAGTTAGGTTAGAGCCGCCGCACAATTGGAAGACCAATTCGAGGTCCACGGGATCTACTTCAGGCACAAACCCTCCTCCTGAGTCTGAAGTGGGTTCGAAAAAAGACGCAACGATGACTCCTAGTGAATCGTCTTGGTCTTCCGCGACATGTAGTCCATCAGCAGATATTGCCCCAGCGTGTAGGGCGTGGTGAAGTACGCTTTGCCGCGGCACATCTCGGTTACTTTCTGAACGAACTGCACCAGCCCATAATCAGACGCGAGCATGAAAGTGTTGATGAGCACGCCTGCGCGTTTGCACTTGGAAACTTCTTCGAGCGTCTGGCTGACGACAAGCGGGTCGAGGCCGAAGGCGTTTTTGTAGATTCTGCCATCTTCGAGCGTCAGCGCCGAGGGTTTGCCGTCGGTGATCATGACGATCTGCTTCATGTCCTTGCGCTGGCGGTCGAGGATGCGTTGCGCCGTCCGCAGGCCTTCGCGAGTGTTGGTGTAGTATGGACCGACTCTCACTCGGGCCAGCTGCGAGAGCGGAACCTCTTCCGCCGAATCGTGGAAAAGGACTAGAGATAGCGAGTCGCCGGGATACTGTGTACGGATGAGATGCGAAAGCGCCATTGCAACTTTCTTCGCGGGAGTGAAACGATCTTCACCGTAGAGGATCATCGAGTGCGAACAGTCCAGCATCAACACAGTTGCGCATGACGACTGGTATTCGCATTGATGCACTTGTAGGTCGCGGTATTCGATGTTCAACGGTAGTTCGAGACCTTCGCGTTGGATCGCGTTCGAAAGCGTGGCAGTGATGTCTAGATTGAGAGTGTCGCCGAATTCGTAGGGCTTCGAAGCGCCGCTGGTTTCGATGCCCGTCGCCATGTCGCGCGTGTCGTGGCGTCCGAAGCTCGATTTGCCCAGTGACCCGAGCAGATCGCGAAGTGCTTTGAATCCCAGGAAGTCGAGACTCTTGTCGGTGATCTCAAAGCGCGCCTGCTGCTGGCCTTCACCGACCTGGCCGCCGACGCTTGAATTCTTTGCTGGATCGTGCGGCTGGTCGATTGAGATGTAATCTTCCTGCTGCATTCGTTCGATGAGTTGCTCGATCAATTGATCGAGTTCACCTTCCATCTGCATTTGGTCGAGCCGGTCGCGCATTTCCTGGTCGAACAATTCCCCGTTGAGAAGCGCCGCCTCGATTACGCGCCGCAGGGCGTCCATCGTCTGCTCGCCTTCGGGCAGCTCATACCACATGTTTTCCTGAAAGCCGCTACGCAAGAGATAGTCAGAGAGTGCGCCGAGGAGATCCTCCAGGCTCATGTCACCTGCCGGGTCGGGCACGTACTTGGAGTAGCGAATGCGGCGCATAGAACAGTCTTCAGTTTTCAGCTGTCAGCCCGAGCAACTCATTCTGCGATCAGCTCCTCGGACCGAGCACGATGTCTTTGCTGATGGCTGACAACTGACAACTAACAACTAATTAAATTGCTTCCTCGGACGATACGGCATTTCATCGTCCTGAATCGGTTTCTCGGGCTTTCTTGGCTGGGGTTGTTTTTCGCCGGCGCTGAAGACGCGCTCTTCACTGCGGCCGATGCGCTTGTGCGCGTGCAGGCCTTCCAGAATGAATTCCGCGGCAGACACCTGTTTCTCAGCGGTGTCTTTGGGGCCAACGTTTACTTTGAGGGTTTTGTCCATCAGCCCCTGAATGCTGCGCAATAACGTCAGCGCCTCACCGGCGCCGGCCGAATCGGCTAACTGAACTTCGCCTCCGAGGTCGAACCATTGCACGATCTGCTGCATGTCGGTGCTTTTGAAATAGCCGTCATAAGCCTTCGCGATCGCGGTGCGAATCAGTTCCCTGCTGACGAAGTCGGCGCCTTTCATCTCGCCTTCGTATTCAAGTTCCAGCTTCCCTGTGATCGCTGGCAACGCAGCGTAGATATCGCTGATGCGAGGAACGATGATTGTCTCCTGGTGCGTGAGTGCGCGACGCTCGGCATTCGAAATTACATTCTCCATCGCTGAGATCGGAAGCCGCTGGCTCACTCCGGAACGCTTGTCGATCTTCTTGTCCTCGCGGGCAATGAATGCGATGCGCTCGATCACCTCATGCACATACTTCGGAACATGCAATCGGACGCCCTCGCGCTGAATCCATGCTTCCTGCGCGGTAATCGCAATACCTTCATCGACAGTCGCCGGATAATGCGTGCGGACTTCGGACCCGATGCGGTCTTTCAGCGGCGTGATGATCTTTCCGCGGGCAGTGTAATCTTCCGGGTTGGCGCTGAAGACAATCGCGATGTCGAGCGGCAGACGGATTGGATAGCCCTTAATCTGCACGTCGCCTTCCTGCATGATGTTGAACAATCCGACCTGAATCTTTCCCGCGAGGTCGGGAAGTTCGTTGATGGCGAAGATGCCGCGATTGGCGCGCGGCAGCAGGCCGTAGTGGACCGTGAATTCGCTGGAGAGTTCATGTCCGCCGCGCGCGGCTTTGATGGGATCGATGTCGCCAATCAGATCGGCAATCGTTACATCGGGTGTTGCCAGTTTTTCCACGTAGCGCTCTTCGGGAGTGAGCCAGGAAATCGGAGTTGCATCTTCTTCGCGCGCGACCAGTTCGCGGCACCGGCGGCAGATCGGAGAATAGGGATTGTCGTGGATATCGCATCCCGTGATGTACGGCATCTGCGGATCAAGAAGACCTGTAAGAGCGCGCAGGATGCGGCTTTTCGCTTGTCCGCGCAGGCCGAGCAGAATGAAGTTATGGCGCGATAGGATTGCGTTTACGATCTGAGGAACTACTGTGTCGTCATAGCCGACGATTCCGGCAAAGATCGGACAGCCTTCGCGCAAGCGCGTCATCAGGTTCTGGCGCATTTCGTCTTTGACTCTGCGTGAGGCGAGGCGCTGTTCCGAAAATGGACTCTCGCGCAACTCGCCAAGAGTCTGGGCAATGCTCATGGTGGGAACCTCCAAAGAAAACAGCCTTAAGCGGATTATACCGCTCACTGCGATTCGCTATGGAGGTGAGATGCGCGTGGAGGCTTGGCGGATGAAAAGAAGAAATCCCACGTTCCGAAAAAATCAGAACGTGGGATTATTGTCGACCGACTACCGCTGATTCGGCGGACGATCTTTCTTGGGCTTTGACTCTTCGCGATTCTGAGGCTGCTGACGTTGTTGCGGTTGCTGTTCGCGTCTTGGCTCTGCCCGTTGCTGAGGGGGCTGCGGCTGTTCGCGCCTTTGCTCTACTCTTTGCTCTGCTCTTTGCTGCTGTTGCTGATGCGCTGGCTCGGCCTGCTGCCGTCTTGCCTCGTTAGTTCTCTGTTGCTCCACGCGCTGATTTTGCCGCTCTTGATTCTGCTGGACTCGTTGCCGCTCCTGATTTTGCCGCTCGTTTACCCGTTGCTGCTCGCGCTGGGTCTGCTGCTCATGCCGGTTATCTCCGGTCACAGGCGCCGGACGATTGGCTCGCGGCACATCTCTCGGTGCCATTGCACTTGGGGGACGGTCATTTTTCTGTCGCTGTTCCTGCACCCGCTGTTGATTCTCGGCACGTTGACCTGGGCGATTGGCTTGTGGATTATTTTCCTGACGCTGGCCTAGACGATTCGCCGGCTGATTCTCCCGCGACTGTACATCGCGACGATTGCCGCGCTGGTCTGTGGGCGCGCGGTTCGCTGGAGGATTGTAGGTTCCACCGGCTTCGCGAGCTGGCACCCGCTCTTTGAAGTCTCGGGGCCTTGGAGTAGCTGCGATCGCCGGTCTGCCGTGGTTGATTGATGCCCGCTGCTCACGATCACCGCGAGCGAGTTGGCGATGTTGAATCTGATCCGTCACTGGTGCGAGATGTCTCTCACGCGCGAACGTCTCCTGCTGACGCGTCGGGCGCGCGGGAATTCCGCCGTTGCCGCCGTTGTAGCTGACATGGTTCACGGTTGTGCGATTGACAATGGTGGTGTTGTAGACGTTGTGAATGTTGGTGACGTTCACATTGTTCACTGAGCGATTGTAGTAAAACCGGTTGCGCTCCCAGCGACCGCCTTCGTAGCCATTGCCAAAGTATCCGTAGCCGTAATTGATGCCGCCGTAGAAACCGATTCGTGGCCCCCAGTAGCCGTCATAAAAAACGTATCTGCTGCCGCTGTAAGCCCAATAGCCCGGGGTCCAGTAGTATCCGACTCGTGGCGCACGCACCCAGGTTCCGGGTACCCAATAGTAGTCGCCGAAATCGTAGTCATAGGACCAGTAGCCAGGGGTCCAGATAAAGCCTTCGCCAGGACAGAGCGGCTGCTCGTATACCGGAAGCGGCGGCGGTCCGAACGAGACTGAGAAGATGACTCCGGCGGACGAAGTCGCCGGCATTGCCAGTACGACAACCGAAAGCACAGCCAGTGCGAATAAGAGAGAACGAATGGAAGACAGTTTAAGCATCGTGTTTCCCCTTGCCTCATGATCCTTCGCTTGCCCGGTACAGATTGCTGCCACGGGTTGCGCGGATCGCAAGACTAATTTTACGGAACCCAAGCTCAAAGCTCAAAATCGATACGATAGCTCTACTAGGTTGGTTGCGAAAGAGGACCAAGGGAGTTGCACGCGAAAAGGCTGTAGGGGTTACCCTCCCCCACCCCCTCGGTCTTTTGGAATCAGGAGGTTAGGGCCTGACTGGGCGCTAAATCTTTCCGGACAAAGGGCTTATTCGCAAAATATTGGGGAATAAGGAGTTAGTACGTCTCCAATTTTCAGTGAGCTAATTTCTCTGTAATCAGATTAACTTCTCGGATAGAAATTGTCAACCAGAAAACGACTTGCCCAAGTTGTACCCCAGTCCGCGCTTATTCGCGGGTTGCAGGTGCACTTCCAGTTCGTTTCATGCCACGCGATGAGCTGGACGCTTGTGTTGAAGGAAGCTCAAGATCGCCTGGATCACCGTTTCATTTCCAGCATCAGTGTTGACCATTGCATGATAGAGAGACCGGTTGGGCCAGTCGACATGGAAGTAATTCTTGATGAAAGCACCACGTTCACGATCGACTGTCTCGACCAATACTCGTGCGTCAGCTTCTTTCTGACCTTCTGAGACTAAGCGACGTAATTTGTTTTCTTTGGACCCATAGAGAAAAAACCGAAGGGTATCGTCGCGATATCGTAGAAAGTGTTGCGATCCTCTGCCAACGATTACGCAGTCGCCGCTTGCGGCAGCCTCCTCGACAACCCGCTTGGAGACCTTAACTATGGAATCGGCATCGAGGGTCTCCACTGGGTAAACACTGGAATTACCTTCATAACTTCCAAGCGTGAAGGACTTGAGTAGCCGGTAGTAGAGAGGGTCCTTGCGCTCTTCATGGCGTTGGACCTCTGACTGTTCGCAATGCGTGAAACGAGCAATTTCCTGCGTCAGCAACTGGTCCCAGAGCTTCCAGCCCAGGCGCGCGGCAAGTTCGCTGGCGATGCCTGCCGCGCCGCAGCCATACTCCCGTTCAATAGTGATGATTCGGATCACGGCTCTTTAGTAATTAGATGCGGCCCGCTGGGCCGGAGGAATTATTGATAGCCTGCACTTCCTCGCCGAAAATCACTGCAGCCTACGCCGACCGTTTTAGAGTGCTTCGATAATCAGCCACAAATTTCTGGATGCCCTTCGTTGTCAATTCGTCCGCGACGTTAAAGCTCTCCCAAGGAAGACTTAGATCCAGATCCTTGTATGGGATCAGCTTCAGCGGCTTGCCACTCGCATTGACCCCGTTGTACGTGAAATGCTCATCTGGCATGGGAAAACCCTTTGCTGCCCATTCTTCCAAAACTTTAGTGGGTACTGTGGCAAGCTCAGCGCTCAGAGCAAAGGAATAAAGCAGGTGGTTAAGGTTGCGTATGCTGGCGGCTAAGACGTGCACATGGCGGTCCCCGTGTTGATACATCTTCTTGATATTTTTGACGAGATCCATGCCGTCTTCGCCGTGATCGTCGAGCCTGCCGATAAATGGCGATATATACACTGGCGACTTTGATCCCTTCGTTGCGGCATAAACCGCCGCTGCCTGTTCCTGCGAAAAACACAGCGTCATGTTAATTCGGATACTCATTTTTACCGACATCTCTGCGGCTCGCAAGCCCTCGCGAGTGCAGGGATACTTGATGTAGGCATTTGGAATCCAGGAAAACATTTCCCGACCCTGGTCCAGCATCTCTTCGGCTGTTGTATTCACATCCGCGAACACCTCGATGGAAACCCCGGCATCTGCCACCAAGGGCGAGATGCTCTGCACAATCTGCTTGTATTCGGTGGTCTCTTCTTCGGGACTCAAAGTATGACCGGAAGCAATGAGCTGTTGAATCTCTGGATTCTTGGCAATCAAGGATGGATTTGTGGTCTGGCCATCAACAAATCCAAGCAAGTTTTTGACCCGTCGAAATTTAAAGGTCTCGTGCAAATATTGAGCTCAACGGCAGTGTTCCTAGAAGAGGAACCAAGTGCACGAACAACGTGACTAGCTGGCGCGTCGAATTGATTGGGGCGGTCGTGAATCTCCTTCTTGTGTTTTCTCTTTCTTTGCCAATTGCTCGACTGCGTCAACGGCCATTCCTTTGACATATACCATCTCGCCGCCCAACCACCCGCCAAACCCGATTACGAGCACGCCTAATATCGAAAGCAAGAGTGGTATCTTGCTCCCTTCTTCAAGTCGAAAGCGTAACCAGAAGTTCAGTCCAAAGATTACGACTGAGCCGAGCCCTAAGAGAAGGTGGGTTGTGGCTATTCGCTTCATCTTAGCTTCGTCGATCGAGAGATAGTCGATGAACCCCGGGATGGCCGCCAGCAGTGCCCCCGCAATTCCTCCGCCGATTGTGTAAAGAGCCAACGTGCTCCAAACCGGCGCTCCTCCTTAGTTTGCGATATTGTTCGCCTATTTGGGGAGAAGACCCAGAGTCCGATTGGGAAAGCCACTAACATCGGATGAAGCGGATGTTTTCCAACACTAGCGGGACTTGCCATATAGATCCTCCTTATTCATGCTGCCGCACCCCTCGGAGAGGCGACCCTGAGAAGGTGCTCGCGGAACATCGCACTTGAGATGCCTGATCCGGTTATTTTGGCTCTTTTTGAGCTCACGAAATATTGACCGCCCTTTCGAAATCCTCGTGTGCCGGAGCCATCCGGCGTGAATGCTCGAAGTTCGCTGTAGGGAAAACACTGTAGCCTGGCTAACCCCTGTTCCGGGATTCAGACAATGCAATGTCCCTCACGGTGAACGTCGAAGTAAGACCGATCGCCATTAACCATGGCGACAAATAAATGACAATCTCTTAACACCCCAATGACTTGCGTTTAGCAACCACCCGTTTGTATCGACTCCTCTTAGTCGCGGCGCTGAACCCAGACCAAGTTAGCCTGCCAGGCCTGGGCGAGCCGAGGAGTTTTTCCGTGTAGCGCAATCGAGAGAGAAAGCGAGGTACATGCCATGAAGACTTTTTGGAAAGTCGCTGGTTTGCTCTTTGTCTCGGGGATCCTTATCGCCGGGTACACCCTCAAGGCACAAAAACAAGGTCAACAATCGAGAGCATTACATGGGTTTGATCACAAGATCATTGCCCATTCTCAGGACATGATCAAAGAGGGCCGCGAAGTCTTTCGCTTCAATACTTTTGGAGACGAATCATTTTGGGGGGACACCTTAGAACTTCACAAGGCGATCGAAGGATCGAAATTTGGAGGCGTCGGCCCGGGAGTAAGCCCTGCCACCGCCACTGCTGTGGGACTCAAGATCGATGTTGACGCTCTTCCGCAGTCGGTCATTGGCGCACTGAAAGTCGGACAAGTCGACCTGAATGACCCAGCGGTCACCCTGGATCTGCTTAAACTGAATGCGGTGTTGGGAGTCACAGGATTCTTCAATGCGGGCGGAGGCCTTCGATCCGTTGGATTTCAATGCGCAGTCTGCCATTCGCGCGTCGACAATTCGTTTAGGGCGCCAGGCATTCCGCCGGGCGTGATCGGGCACCGCCTGGACGGATGGTCA
This sequence comes from Acidobacteriota bacterium, assembly GCA_003225495.1. Classification (GTDB taxonomy): domain Bacteria; phylum Acidobacteriota; class Terriglobia; order Terriglobales; family Acidobacteriaceae; genus Acidiflorens. The sequence goes on along the minus strand of QIAJ01000122.1, from coordinate 10,365 downwards.
AATCAGGACCTTGATGTAGGTCAGATCATTGCACTGTCTCCGAATCTAGATCCGGTTGCCAATCTGCTGGGAGTGGACGTCGCAACCGTAAAAAAGGTTGTTACGAGCTGGGGACCGGGAAAATTTGATGCTGAACTCTTTCTCGACGGGAAGGGCTTTCGTCCGGATGGCAAGCCGGCAGCTACTCTTATTCCGCCTGCGTTCGGTCTTTCAGGCGTCAATTTGCACACGTGGACAGGTGCGTGGGGGACAGTCACCTACTGGAACGCTTTCGTGGCAAACCTGGAACTGCATGGGAAAGGCACATTCTTCGACCCACGCCTGGACAACGCTAAACAGTTTCCCGTAGCGGCCAAGAACAACTTCGGCCATACAACAAATGAGCCGGATCTGATCACGCCGAGCCTGCCCGCACTCCACTTTTACCAACTTGCGATCCCCGCACCGCAGCCGCCGAAAGGGAGTTTCAACGAAGATGCCGCCAAGCGTGGCGACCACCTTTTCAGCGGAAAGGCCCAGTGCAGCCGATGCCACACCGAGCCGGTGTTCACCGAGCCAGGCTGGAACCTGCACAAAGGCAGCGAGGTTTGCATAGACAACTTCGAGGCCAACCGTGCTCCTGATCATCGCTATCGAACAACTCCATTAAACGGGATCTGGACGCACATGAAGCGCGGGTTCTTCCATGATGGAAGGTTCCCAACTTTGCTCGACGTTGTGAACCATTACGACTCATGTTTCAGCCTCGGTCTCAGCGCCAGGGAAAATCTCTACCTGCGGAGGACTAGAGCCGATGGCGTCATGGCAGTTTCATAGGTAGAAACAGAATCTTAAACCACGAAACATTCGAATTCGGAGGAGTTATGAAGGCAACATCCGCACGTCTGTCATTGACACTTGTGGTGTGCGCATGTGTGGCATTCACTGCAATGAATGCGTTAGCGCAACTGGCACCAAATCAGACCAATGGTTTTGGGAACGACCAACTAGTCACATTCACTTATAAGCAAAATTTTGACTGCGTGGACCAGCCCACAATGGACCTCGATTTCAATGGGATTCTGGCGCAATCTGATCCCCATGAGATGCAAACTCCAATCTGCCAGGCAGTCACCGAACCCACTCAAGACCCAAGTGGAAAGGCCATAGGGAATACCGCGCATCTCTATGTACTTATTCCAATGTTCTCGGTCGACAACGACCAAAATCCTAATGATGCCATGTCGTGCCCGAACGGTGGCAGGCCTACAGAACTCTGTGGTGCAAAATTGGGAATGGTGTTAATCCACTTTTTCGGTGCCGTGCCCGAGGCGTGGAAGCGAAAGGTCAATTCAGCAATAACAACGCAGTGCCCCGACCCGAACCACCGAGTACCGGGCACTTGCACCATGCACGCTTCCTCGGTTGACCTGTCCGAAACCTTGTTTGCCTTGGGGAAGACCGGTCGCCCGACTGCACCCGTCTTCGTACCAACACCTAACCATAGCCATATCGTCGACAACGGCTTGGTCAACTCGAAAACGATTTGGTGGGAAGTGAGGCCGGTGCTAGTCCTGCAGCAGAGCGACTGGCCCACCGCTGATGGAAGAAGTGGCATTTCTTCCTCGGAAAAAATGGACGCGGCAGAAGCGGCTGGAAGGGCGATTGAAGTGGGCTCGAACTTCTTTCTTTTCTTCCGGTCTAGATTAGATTCCATGACTGGAATGGTTCACTGAGGGCGATCCCTCGGTGGTCATGAAGGTCATCAAACAACGGTGCACGCGGATGGAATCAGCTTCGACAACGAACTGCCTCAGCTCAGATCGCGCTCTGAGATTCTACTCCCGACCCGGTCTGGCAGAAACGATTCTACGATTTCAATGTCTGCACGGAACGCAAGCGGATCGAGAAACCCGCTGATGCACCGCAATCCGGTGAACCTCGGACTGGTCGAGCAGCCCGACCAATGGAGGTGGAGCAGTTTTCGTTCGTATTTTCATGGCGAGCGAGGTCTGGTGCGTGTCAATTATCAGGAGTGGCCAATCGAGATCAAGCTTCGTTCCGTGGAAACGGTTACCGAGCAGAGCAGCACGCAGCGCCCACGAGCAGCGTTTACCTAGGCCCCGTCCCTGTTAACAACAGTTGACCATTTAGGTCAGTGTGTGGGGCAGTACACTGGTGCGGCGGAGGCGGTATGAACGGGCCAGTCTACCTCGTACTAGTTGTCCTATTGTTATCACTGCATCGATGCGCGATGCAGCATCCAACCTCAGCAGGGTGCCCGGTGACGGAGAGAGCCATTCTCGACGTAGAGCACCAGCTTTGGGCTGCTCCTCGCAGCCGCGACGTTGCTGCACTCGACAAGCTGTTGGATGACAGCTTTATCTCCGTTGATGACGGTGGCGTCCGCACGGGCAAGCAGCAAGCTCTCGCTCGCTTCAGGCAGCCCGAAGGCTACATGCACAACGAGACGGCTGAGCAGCCCGACGACGTGCGCCTGGTATTCACCAATGGCGTTGCCATTCTCAGCTTCACCAAGTACTGGGCCGACTATGACAAACTGGCGGGAACCACAGTAGGCGCTACGTCGATCATGACGAGGGTATTCACATGCAAGGCTGGCGAGTGGAGGGTGGCGGCATTTCATGAAACGGGGCTCCCAAACAAGAATCGAAAACCTTACCCCGGTGCACTCGCTCACCTGGACGACTACGTGGGCCACTACCGGCTTGGCGACAATGGTGAGAAGGGCGAGGTTTCGGTTGTTCGTAAGGGCGATAGATTGTTCGAGACTTGGTCGGGTGAAGAACCGGTCGAGATTCTGCCCGGCAAGTACGATACGTTTTTTAACCGGGAGGACGCCGGTTTCGAGAGCTTCGTCCGCGATAAATCCGGAAAGGTGCTCGCCATTCTTTACACATATCCTGACACGCAGTTTGAAGCGAAGAGAACGCCGTAACACCGATGTTATTGTAACGTTGCGATTAAACTCAGAACCCTTGGGGTAGGCATCCCGGGGAAGCGGTTGGTGTAACAATTGCGTTCCGCCCAACGCCGCAACGGGATCGAGGACAGCTTAAGTCAGCTTGGAAGTTTTAACTTGGCTCGCCCCGCAGTACCAAGGACGATATCGAATACGGGAATGAAGACGTTATACCGTGCGTTTGGAATGTCGTGATGCGCGAGATGGTAGGACTGCGCAAAGCGGAGAAACGAAGGCAAGTTTGGACCCAGATGAACTCGCCAGTGGATTTCTTCCATGCAGATCAGATACACAGCCCAGCCAAGAAAAATCCCGGGGCTAATGCCGATGTGCAGGGCCAGATCGACCACGATGAGCGGAATCCCGTTGATAAGAAACAATGCCACGACAGAACGCGGAGAGTCGCCGAGCGTAACATGCTCCGCTTCCTCGGCGAATCCGAGGGTACGGTGATGCATCAAGTGACCTTTTCCGAACGAACTGCCCGTCCAGTGCAGCATCCACCGGTGATAGGAGTATTCGAAAGCGTTGCCCCAAACGAGACCGATCAGAATGCCGATTACGGCGCGTTGCCAGGTGGGAGGAGCGTACAGTGCCAGAATAACGGCGGGTATGATTCCCGAAAATACGGCAGCGACGGCGTTGTTTCTTTTTTTTGTCCGCCCATGAGCGAGCGCGAGGTCCCTGAGTTCAGTCGCAGTCACTGCGAATTCCCACTTTGTTAGAGGGCAGAAAGGGTGGGTTTGGTTGGCCCTTATGACATCGGTTCGCTGATCTGCGTCAGGGACTCAGCGTCGGTGACGTAGATCGGGTGGCAAGAATGTTTCGGTCTGGCAGTACTTACTCCTGCGGGACGGGCGTGGCGCTGACTTTTTCGATGGTGACGTCGGGAGTCGCTGTGGGAGGGAGTGAGCGGGCTACGAAGAAGTTGTGGTCGTAGAGATTGCGGTACATGCGTCCGGCGATTTCGGCGGCTTTGGGACCATAAGTGGGACGTCCGCCGCGGAGGAAGACCACCGTGACGATGCGTCCAATGTCGGTTTTGGAGTAGGAGGCGAACCATCCGAAGCGGGTGCCGGCGTGCGAGCAGGTGCCGGTCTTGCCGAGAATCGATTCCTCGTTGAAATTCAGGCGCAGGCTGCGAGCGGTGCCGTATTCAACTGCTCCGGCCATTCCGTCGGAAAGTTCGGGGATGGCATTGGCGATATCGAGATGGCGCTTTACCCGGGGCTGGAAGTCAGCGACGGCTTCGGGAGTTGCGGGGTGCTGTAGATAGTAAAGAGTGCCTCCGTTCGCGATGGAGGCGACCATGGCGCCGAGCTGCAGCGGGGTCATGGAGATGCCTTCGCCGAACGAGCACATCTTGCCTACGCCTCCGAGTTTGGAAGAAATCTCCGAGTCGGGATAAGCGCCCAACTGCTCGCCTTCAATGTCATAGCCCGCGAGTTCGCCGAGGCCAAACTGGTGGGCGTAGTAACTGATCTTGTCGAAACCTAACTTGCGTCCTACTTCTTCGAAGTAAGGATTGTTAGAGTGGGCCAGCGCGCTGGTGAGATTCATGCGGCTCCGGCGGCCGAGGCGAATTTCGGTTTCCTTATCGATCAGGCCTTCGCTCAGCGCTGCGAGGGCGGTGGAAAGCTTAATGGTCGAGCAGGGCTGCGCTCCGCTGGAGAGCGCGAGTTTTTGGTTCACCATGGCGAGGATGCGGCCACTGGTCGGTTCGATCGCTACCACCGTACCGTTCAAATTTCCAAGAGCTTCGATTGCGGCCTGGCGGACGATGGGATCTTCTCCGGCCGTGACATCGCCATCGACTACGCCGTCCGCGAAGGAACTGGTATAGAAGCGTTCGTAATTGCGGCGGCGGCGAATCCGAGCGGCGCGAGTGTGTGGGGCGCGGCCTTTAGCGAGAGTCCGCATACGTTTTTTCGCATGCTGGCTTTCGCTGACCGTCGGCGTCTTGCGAGTCGTCAGAGACCGAGTATTAACGCTGGCAGCGATGCTGCTTGCTTCCAACAGCAACGCCAACCCTATGATGAGAGCGAGACGAGTGGCCCAACCGAACAACTTCACTGGCATTCCCCGGAGGTACTGGTTTAATACTACTTTCAACACCCTATAAGATGCACGAAGCTCGCCAATCGCCCTGGGCGGGCCGCCCTCCGTGCAACTCTTCGATAATAGGGGAGTTAGCACGTCGGCGCAATGTCAAAATATTGAGGTGGTCAGCGCCGATTTCAGGGATCAAGTTATTTAAATTCTATAACTTATCAAGCATCGAGCGAGGGACGAGCACCTTGGTAATGGACGGCGCCTGTTGCCTTGTAAGGCACCCCCGGCTGCGCAATGATTTGCACAGACTTGTGAAGTAAGAAAGTGACGGATCGGAGCGCTTCATGACCACAAACTGTCAGTGGATTTCGCGGGCAACGCTCGGAGATCGCGAAGTTTTCTGATATTTTCTGTCGTCATGTTCTCTGAAGCAGCCATTTTGCGGACTTCCTTTCTAGCGGGTTGGATTCTTCTGATTCCCATGCTGACTCACGCTGCAGATCAGACTCTGGAAGCGCGGCGCGCGGAGCTTAATCGGCAGCTTGCCGATGAGTGGGAGTACACGCTGCGCATGCAGCCCGAACTCGCGACTCACGTCGGCGACAACCGCTACAACGACCGGCTGAGCGATTTGTCCGACAAGGCGATCGCGGAGGACCTTGAGCATGAGCGCCGGGCGCTGCGTGGTTTCGAAGCGATTGATACGACCGGATTTCCCGAGCAAGAAAAACTCAATCAGGCTTTGATGGTGCGCAGCTTGCGTGAGGGAATCGAAGCGGCGAAATTCAAGAATTGGGAGATGCCGGCAACGCAGTTTGGAGGCATTCATCTAGGCTACGCTTCCCTTCCCTTCGATACGCCCTTTCGTGACGTCAAGGACTATGAAAATTACCGGGCGCGTCTACTACAGATTCCGCGCGTGCTGGAGCAGGCTACGGGGCACATGCGGGATGGGCTGCGCGATCATCTGATGCCGCCGAAGTATCTGCTGGAGAAAGTGTCGGTGCAGGCGCAAGAGGTGGCCGATAGCGCGCTCGATGAGAGTCCCTTTACCAACCCGTTGCGGAAGTTTCCGAATTCTGTTTCGGAGGCCGACCGGAAGCGGCTAAGCGAAGCGATTCAGGGCGCGGTAAAAGATCAGGTCGCGCCGGCTTACGCGAAGTTCGCGAAGTTTGTCCGGGACGATTATGCTCCGCATGGGCGGCTTGATCCGGGGGTTTGGGCGTTGCCGGATGGAGAGGCGCGGTACCGGTTCGCGGTGCGACACCAGACTACGACCGATGTGACGGCCGATCAGATTCATGAACTCGGATTGAAGAGTGTCGCTGAGATCGAAGTTGAGATGATGAAGATTGCCCGGGCTCAGGGCTTCTCCGATTTGAAATCTTTCAATGCGCATCTCAAGCAGGATCCGAATGTTCATGCCAAGTCGGGAAAGCAACTGCTCGAGCTCTACACCAAGTATCGCGATCAGATGTATGAGAAGCTTCCGGAGCTTTTCGGGCGGCTTCCGAAAAATAAGCTGGCGGTGGTGCCCATGGAGTCGTTTCGCAGCGCGGACGGCGTGCCTGCCGACTACTCGGACGGAGCCGGCGACGGCTCGCGGCCGGGGCGGATCAACGTCAATGAATACGCGCCGGAGAAGCGACTGCTGTTGAATGTGGAGGCGATTGCCTATCACGAGGGTGTGCCCGGCCATCACCTGCAATTTTCGATTACACAGGAATTGACGAGTTTGCCCCCGTTCCGGAGATACAACCTCGATCTGAATGCCTTCACCGAGGGATGGGCATTTTATTCCGAGCGACTGGGCAAGGAAGTCGGTTTCTATCAGGATCCCACTAGCGACTACGGGCGTCTGCAAAACGAAATGTGGCGGGCGGTGCGCTGGGTCGTTGACACCGGCGTCCATTCGAAACACTGGTCGCGGCAGCAGATGGTGGACTTCTTCCATGAACACACCGCCATGGACGATCAGAATATTGAAACGGAAGTCCATCGATACATTGCATGGCCGGGGCAGGCGCTTTCCTACAAGATGGGGCAGAGGAAAATCCTGGAACTGCGGGAGCGGGCGCAGACGAAATTGGGAAAGAAGTTCGATATCCGCGGATTTCATGATGCGGTGTTGGATCAGGGACCGCTGCCGCTGGATGTGCTGGAAGAGAAGATCAGTGCGTGGATTGGCGCGCAGAAGTAGGAGGCAGGTCACGGGTCACAGGTGTCAGGTCTCAGGTGTCAGGTCTCAGGTGTCAGGTGTGAGGTCTTAGGGCGTGTGAATCTTCATTGTAGTTCTTGTGCATCTTATAGGTAAGTGCGTTTCCCGGGAGTGACCGATGAAGTTCATCTTCTGTTCCGTGGCGGCTTGCTTTCTTTTCCTTGCCTGTGCGGGTGGTCAGTCGGCTGAAACGGCGGAGCCTCGCCACGCGACTCAAGCTGCTACTCCCGCAACCAATTCGCACGGGGACTCGGACGATATGGAGCAGATGCGGGCCGACCTCGAGCGACTCAAAGTGCTGCTCAACCAGATGCGGACGAACCTCGCGTTCGTTCAAACAACTCAAACCCCTCTCAAACATCAGTTCGAATTGGAAACGGATGCGTGGCAGGTGATTGTTGAGCAGATGGAACGGCGGCTGAAGCAGATGGAAGACCGCAGATCGCGGCAATCGGCCCACTAAAGTCAAAGCCAACGGACAAGAGTGTTCGTTCCCACACCAGCGCCCGCATTGACGGTGCTCCGCTTCGGACTTACCATCCCAGCAATCGCCGTGATCCCCGATGATCCCCCGGAACCTGTCCCACTATCGCGTGCTCGAGAAGATTGGCAGCGGGGGGATGGGCCTGGTATATCGCGCACACGACGAAACGCTGGATCGCGATGTGGCACTCAAAGTTCTGCCGACGGGGATGCTATCCGACGAGCAGGCGCGACGCCGCTTTCGGCGGGAGGCGCTATCACTCGCCAAGCTTAACCATCCACATATTGGCGGAGTGTACGAATTCGGCAGTGAAGGCGGAGTGGACTTCCTGGTGATGGAGCTGGTTTCGGGCGTCACGCTGGATGCGCGACTGGCTGCCGGGCCGATGGAAGATGCCGAGGTTTTGCGCTATGGGGCACAGCTGGCGGACGGATTGGAAGCAGCGCACCAGCAGGCAATCCTGCATCGCGACCTGAAGCCCAGCAATCTGCGGATTAACAAGGAAGGACGGCTGAAGATCCTCGATTTCGGGTTGGCCCAGTGGACCCGGCCAGAGGATGACTCCGACCCGACGGCCACCAACACAAAAGTCAGTGGCACAGTGGCGTATATGTCTCCCGAGCAACTGCGGGGAAAGAATGCGGACGTGCGCAGCGACATCTATTCGGTCGGAGCCGTTCTTTACGAGATGGCAACCGGGAAGCATCCCTATGCGGAAAGCTCCGGGCCACAGTTGATTGCGCAAATTTTGGACCGGCCTCCGTCGCGACCGACGTCTCGCAATCGGAAAATTTCGCCCGCGCTTGAATCGATCATTCTCAAAGCTCTGGACCGCGATCCGGATTTGCGTTACCAGTCGGCGCGCGAGATGCGCATTGATTTGGAGCGCTTGACTAGTGGATCGACGTCTGTCGCGACTCGCCGCCGGCCGGGTTGGCCCTGGGTGCTTGCAGCGGGGGCGGCGCTGGCAGCAGCTCTGCTTGTGTGGAATCCAGCGGATATTCGGGGACGGCTTTTCGGATGGCGCGCCGGTTCGTCCTTGTCGCATGGACGCCGTTCGGTGGCGGTTGTGGGATTCCGCAACCTCTCCGGGAAACCGGAGCAGGCATGGCTTTCGACCGCACTGGCGGAGATGCTCAGCACTGAGTTGGGTGGCGGCGGGCAATTGCGATCGGTGCCCGGAGAGAACATCGCGCGTATGAAGCTGGACTTGTCGCTGCCCGATGCGGAAAGTTACGCGCCCGACACGCTACAGCGAATTCGTAAACACTCCGGCACGGATCTGGTCGTGCTCGGCTCGTACATGGCGATGGGCAATGACGCCGGCAATCGCATACGCATTGACTTCCATCTGCAAGACGCGACTACGGGAGAAACTCTGGCTTCAGTTTCCGAGACCGGGACGGAGCCCGAATTGCTCGACCTGGTTGCCCGGACGGGAAGCCGCCTGCGAAGCACGCTTGGAGTCCAGGCATCAGCCGGCGAGAGTGCGGGGGCGCACGCGTCTTCATCTTTGCCATCCACAAACGAAGCGGCGCGACTCTATGCGGAAGGGCTGTCGAAGCTGCGCTTGTTTGAGGCGCGTGAGGCGCGGAGCCTTCTGGAAAAAGCAGCTACTCTCGATCCCAAGTTTGCGCTCGGTCATGCGGCATTGTCCGAAGCTCTGACCAATCTTGGTTACGACGCGCTGGCACGGGAAGAAGCGCAGAAAGCGTTTGATCTCTCGGCAAGCCTCTCGCGCGATGAACGGCTGATGATCGAAGGTCGATTGCGGGAAGCGACTCGTGAGTGGCCGAAAGCGGTCGAGACCTATCGCACACTCTGGCGCTTCTTTCCCGACAACCTAGAATATGGCCTGCGGTTGGCGACGGCCCAGACCGCTGCCGGGCAGCCCAAGGAGGCCCTTGCGACGGTGGAAGAAATGCGGAGGGCGACGGATTCCGCGAATGGTGATCCGCGCATCGACCTGGCAGAGGCGAAGGCGTATGACAAACTCGGCAGCTTCAAACAGTCATTGGCAGCCGCACAAACTGCCAGCAAGATTGGAGAGGCCAACGGCGCGCGCCTGGTGGTGGCGCAATCGCGGATCGCGGAGGGATGGGCCTGGGAGCGCCTGGGCGAACGGAGCAAGGCGGGGGTTGCCTTTGCTGAGGCTCATGATTTGTTCTCAGCAGCGGGCGACAAGCGGGGCGCTGCGACAGCCACTCACCTCAACGGACACCTTCTCTACGACCAGGGTAACTATGCGGAGGCGAACCGCACTTACCAGACAGCGCTAGCCGTCTTTCGCGAGACTGGCGACCAGCAAAGTGCCGCGGCGACCCTGAACAATCTCGGGAATGTTGCCAATGACATTGGTGATTTCCCGAAAGCCATGAGCTACTACGAACAGACGCTGGCGATTGATCGAGAGACCGGATCCAAGGGTGGAATGGCCGGTGCCCTCGGAAACATGGCGAATGTGTTCGACAGCATGGGCGACCTGGCTAACGCTCGTAAGAAAAACGAGGAGGGCCTGGCGATGTTCCGCGAGGTTGGAGATCAGCGCGGGACGGCCAGCACGCTTGGAAATTTGGGCAACGTTCTGGTCGAGATCGGCGAACTGACCGCGGCACGCCAGCACTATGAGGAGGGGCTAAAGATCCAGAA